>NZ_JBMSDW010000021.1:0-59472 GCF_049445895.1 Neotabrizicola sp. VNH66 | reverse complement strand
TCCAGGTCCGTGTCGCGGTCCTGAACGTCTTTACCGTCCTCGGAACACCCGTCACGCAAGTCGTGGCATAAGTCCGCCTTGGGGAAAGGGGAATTCTGGACCTCAGGCGATTTGTGCAACAGAGCCCTTCGGATCAAGTATTCAGGCCGCGAGAGAGGTCACGGACCGCAGCCGTTGCCATTCAGAAATAAATTGTTTGCTTGATTCATTATATCGAAGTAATTTTCATTCTGAAAAGGGTCGACTGGCCTGGAGGAGCAGAAACGCGCGACCCATCAGGTCCTTGGGGGGAGAAATGGACGAACATATCGCCGTCGTCGATGTCGGCGCCACGAACACCCGTGTGGTCCTGCTGGACCGCAATCTGAACGAGGTGGCCAACCGCAAGACGGAGACGCGGCACCTGCCCGGCCCGCCCTATCCGCAGATCGACAGCGGGCCGCTGGTGGATTTCATCCGCAGCGCCATTGCCGAACTGGACCGGGTGCAGCCCGTGGACACCATCTCGGTCAGCGCTTTCGGAGCGACGGCAGCCTGTCTGGACGAGCGGGGCGCGCTGGTTCTGCCGGTGATGGACTATCTGGCCCCCGCGCCCGCCGCGGTGGATGCCGGATATGCCCGGATTGCGCCGCCGTTCGGCGAGGTGTTTTCAGCCACTTCGCCCGGCGCGCTGACACTGGCGAAACAGCTGTACTGGCTGGAAACCGTGCATCCGCAGGAGTTTGCCCGCATCGCCTGTATCCTGCCATGGAGCGGCTATATCGCGCACCGGCTGGGCGGCGCTCCGGCGACCGAGGTGTCGAACCTTGGCGTTTTCACCCATCTGCTGGATGTGCGCTCGGCCGAGTGGTCCAGCCTTGCCCGCACAAGGGGCTGGGACCGGCTGTTCGCCCCGCGCCGTGCGGCGTGGGAGGTGATCGGCACGATGCCGGGGCTGCGCGGACGGGGTGAGATCCTTGCGGGGATCCATGATTCCAACGCCAACTGGCTGCGCTATATGGCGGGGCAGGGCGGCCGGTTCACACTGGTTTCGACCGGCACCTTTGTCATCGGCTTCGATTCCGGCGGCGATCTGGACGGGCTGGACCCGGACTGCGATGCCTTCAGTTTCAACGACATTTTCGGCCGTCCCATCGCCTGCGCGCGGTTCTATGGCGGCTATGAGCTGGGCAGGCTGCTTGACGGCGTACCCGCGACGGCGGCCAGCGAAACCGGCCTTGCACAGGTCATCGGGGCTGGCACCTTCGCGCTGCCGGCGTTTTCGGACACCGGCGGCCCGATTGCGGGGCGCGGCAAGCGCGGACGGATTCTTGGCGCCGTCGATACGCCAGAGCTTCGGGCCAGCCTCGCGCTTTTGTATTACGCGCTGATGGTGGACCGGATGCTGGAGGCGCTGCGGTCGACCGCCACTGTCATCATTGACGGTCCCGCCGCGCAAAGCCCGCTGGTTCCGGGCCTGATTGCCGCGCTGCGTCCGGGCCAGCCGGTCATGACCTCGGCCCAGAGTGAGGGCACGGTCCTTGGCGCGGGCGTGCTGGCGCGGATGAAGGGGACGGGGCAGCTGCCGCAGTTCCCCTCGGCGCTGATCCCGCAGGCGGCCCTGAACCTGCCCGGGCTGCACGCCTACCGCGACCGCTGGCTTCATCTGACCCAACAGGACCAAACCGAATGAGTGTTTCCCTTTCCCTTTCCTGCAATCCGCTGATCAACCGCATCACCGATCCGGCGGAACTGGTGCAGGTCTGCGCCGAAGAGGTCGGCGTGCGGCGGTTGCAGCTGACGAATGAATTCATCAACCCAGTCTGGCCGGTGGAAACGCAGGCGCGGCTGGTGCGGCAGTTCACCGCTGCGGCGGCGCGGCACGGGCTGCGCGCCACCTCGCTGATGACGGGGGCGCAGGCGCGGCTTTCGGCCATGGGCCACCCGGATGACGGCGTGCGCCGCTGGAGCGAGGATTGGTTCATCCGTTTTGGCCGCATTGCCGCCGATCTGGGCGCCGCCTCGATCGGGTCGCAATTCGCCATCCTGTCATGGTCGGACTGGGACGATCCCGCCCGGCGCGAGGCGCGTATCGGGCAGGTGCTGGACGGCTGGTGCCGCATCTGGGAGGCGGTGGAACCCTTCGGCCTGAAAGAGATGTTCTGGGAGCAGATGTCCATCCCCCGCGAATTCGGCCATACGATCCCCGCCACGCAGGCGCTGACGGACCGTATCCATGCCAGTGGCATTCCGCTGCGCATCCTGCTGGATGTGGACCATGGCGACGTCACCTCGGACAACCCAGATGACACCGATCCTTTCGCATGGATCCGCGCTTTTGGCCGCGATTGTCCGATCCTGCATGTGAAGCAGAGCAGCGCCAACAAGGGTGGCCATTGGCCTTTTGTGGAACCCTACAACTCCACCGGCCGCATCCGCCCGGCCGAGATCGTCCAGGCCCTGACCGAATTCGGTCCCGCCGAAGCGGAGGTCTGTCTGGAACTGTCGTTCCGCGAGCGGGAGCCTGCGGACCGTTCCGTCGTGCAGATCCTGCGCGAAAGTGTGGATTACTGGCGTCCCCATCTGAAGGTCTGACCCATCCGCCCGATTGACCCTCTCTTCGCTCCACAATATATATCATATATGATAAGGGAGGAAATGATGGCCGATTACATCATCGCGGGCGGCGGCTCGGCGGGCAGCGCGCTGGCCGGGCGGCTGGCAGAGGCGGGGGCAAAGGTGCTGGTGCTGGAATCCGGGCCCCGGGACCGGCATCCGCTGATCCATATTCCCGCCGGTTTCGTGAAGCTTCTGGACAGCAATCTGCTCTACCACTACGCGACCGAACGTCAGCCCGCGCTGAACGGGCGCGCGCCCGTCATGCCGCAGGGCCATGTGCTGGGCGGTGGCGGATCGGTCAATGCGGCGATCTACATTCGTGGCCAGCGCAGTGACTATGACGGCTGGGCGCAATCGGGGGCCGCGGGCTGGTCTTACCGCGACGTGCTGCCCTATTTCCGCCGGGCCGAAGATAATGACCGGCTGGCCGATGACTACCACGGCAACGGTGGTCCGCTGGGCGTGTCGGACCTGCGGCAGATCACAGATCTGACCCGCGCCTTCGTCCGCGCCGCGCAAGAGGCGGGTATTCCCTACACCCCCGATTTCAACGGGGCACGGCAGCGCGGCGTGGGGTTCAACCAGACCACCACACGCAACGGCCGCCGCTGCAGCGCCGCCGTGGGCTATCTGCGGCCCGCGATGAAGACCGGCAATCTGGAGGTGCGGACCGGCTGTCTTGTGACCCGTATCCTGTTCGAGGGCGACCGCGCCGTCGGTGTGGAATATGCCCGGGGCGGGCGGCTGGAACAGGTCCGCGCGGCGGAAGAGGTGATCCTGTCTGCGGGCGCGGTGCAGACGCCGAAACTGCTGATGCTGTCGGGCGTGGGACCCGAGGCGGAACTGGCCCGCCATGGCATTGCCGTGAAGCACCGGCTGGAGGGCGTGGGCCAGAACCTGCAGGACCATCTGGAATTTCCCGCCGTCCGCTTCTGCACCGGGCAGCATGGCTATCACGGCGAAGACAGCTTCTTCCGCGCGATCAAGAACGGGCTGCAATACCTTCTGTTCAAATCCGGCCCCGTGATGTCCAACGTGACCGAGGCCTGCGCCTTCATGAATGTGGATGACATGGAGGCCGAGCCGAACATCCAGATGCATTTCGTGCCCATCGTCTTCATGGAGGGCGACGAGCAGCCGGTGAAACGTGCGGGCGCCACGGTGAACCCCTGCGTCCTGCGCCCCGAAAGCCGCGGCGAAATCCGCCTCCGCAGCGCCGATCCGGCGGAAAATCCGGTGATCGACCCGCGTTATCTGTCCGCACCCGAGGATATGCGGCTGTCGGTCAAGGCGCTGAACCTGGCGCGCCGTATCCTGTCGCAACCCGCCTTTGCCCCCTTTGTCGAACCGCAGGAGGCGTTTCCCGGCGCCGGTTTGCAGGATGAAGCGGCGTTGCAGGCCTATATCCGCGCGCGGGGCAAGACGGTCTATCATCCCGTCGGCACCTGCCGGATGGGCACCGATGACAGGGCCGTGGTCGATCCCGATCTGCGGGTGCGCGGCCTGCGCAATCTGCGGGTGGTGGACAATTCGATCATGCCCGCGCTGATTTCGGGCAACACCAATGCACCCGCCATCATGATCGGTGAAAAGGCATCCGACATCATCCGCGGATTGCCGCCCCTGCCGCCGTCCAACGCCTGAGGCTTGCCCGCACCGGGCGGGAATGCGAAACACGGGGGAAAGGGTGGGGTCGTCCATGTCGCAGCTGCCGAAGATCGCCAAAGGCAACCTGTCCGAGCAGGTCTATGCGACGATCCGCGCCTCGCTGATGGACGGCCGCTATGAACCCGGCGAACGGCTGACCATCGCCGCGCTGGCCGAACAGCTGGGCGTGTCGATCACCCCGGTGCGCGAGGCGATCTTTCGCCTCGTCTCGGAACGGGCGCTGGAGATGCGGGCGGCCACCTCGATCCATGTCCGCCGCCTGACCGCGGCGGAATTGCGTGAAATCCAGATCATCCGCCACCATCTGGAGGGGGAGGCCGCCGCACAGGCTGCACAGAAGATCAGCCGAGCCGCGCTGAAGCGGCTGGAGGATCTGCAGGAGGCCTTTGCCCGCGCCGCGGCCAGCGATCCGCTGGAGGCCAGCCGCGTGAACCGCGAATTCCACTTCCGGCTGGCCGAGGCGGCAGAGATGCCGCTGCTTTATGCCACCATCGAATCCATGTGGGCGCAGATGGGGCCGCTGATCCATCTGTATCACCAGCATACGCCGACGCGGGTTCTGGTCAGCGGCGACCACGGCCATTATCCGGTGCTGCGGGCGCTGGCCGCGGGCGATGCCGCGGGGGCGCGGGCGGGTATTCAGGCCGATATCGGCGTGGGCTGGGTGATGGTCGCCTGGCTGGAGGCGAAGGGGGCAGGCGAACCCGCCCCCGCAGGCCCCTAAAGCTCGATCCAGGTCGTCTTCAGTTCGGTGTATTTGTCCAGCGCGTGCAGCGACTTGTCGCGCCCGTTGCCCGATTGCTTGAACCCGCCGAAGGGCACGGTCACATCGCCATGGTCGTAGCAATTCACCCAGACGGTGCCCGCCCGCAGCTTGCGTGACACCCGGTGCGCCCGGCTGAGATCTCGGGTCCAGACCGCGGCGGCAAGACCGTAGGAGGTGTCATTGGCCACCCGGACCGCCTCGTCCTCGTCCCTGACGGTGATGGTAGACAGAACCGGGCCGAAGATTTCCTCCTGCGCGATGGCCATGGAATTCTTCACATCGGCAAAGATCGTCGGATTCACATAGAACCCGTTCAGATTGGTCTCGGGCCGGTCGCCGCCCAGCACCAGCCGCGCGCCCTCGGCCTGGCCCTTGGCGATATAGCCCTCCACCCGGTCCCGGTGCCCGGATTCGACCAGCGCGCCCAGCTTGGTATCGGGGTCCAGCGGATCGCCGGGGCGGATGTCGCGGGCGGTTTCCACCACGATATCCAGAAACTGATCCTGAATCTTTTCAGCCAGGATCAGACGCGACGGCGCCACACAGACCTCGCCCTGATTGAAGCAGATCGCGGTGGCGGCGCGTTCGGCGGCCAGCCGCAGGTCCGGCACATCGTCCAGAATGATGTTCGGGGATTTGCCGCCGCATTCCAGATAAACCCGCTTCATATTCGACTGGCCGGAATATTGCAGGAACAGCTTGCCCACCTCGCCCGAGCCGGTGAAGGCAAGGCAATCCACATCCATATGCAGGCCCAGCGACTTGCCCGCCGTGGGGCCAAAGCCCGGCAGGACGTTGAAGACGCCTTCAGGAATCCCCGCCTCAGCCGCCAGTTCGGCCATGCGGATCGCGGTCAGCGGCGATTGTTCGGCCGGTTTCAGGATCACCGAATTGCCCATGGCCAGCGCCGGGGCCAGCTTCCACGCCGCCATCAGCATCGGGAAATTCCACGGCACCACGGCGGCCACCACGCCCACGGGTTCGCGGGTGATCATGCCCAGCTGGCCGGGGCCAGTGGGGGCGATCTCATCGTAAAGCTTGTCGGGACATTCGGCATACCAGACCAGCGTGTCCAGCACGACATTCACGTCGATCGTGCGGCTTTCGGTGATGGGCTTGCCCATATCCAGCGTTTCAAGGATGGCCAGCTCATCCATATGCGCCTCGAACAGGGCGGCAAAGCGTTGCAGTACCTTCTTGCGAGCCTTCGGGCTCTGGTCACGCCAGACCCCGGCCTCGAACGCGCGGCGGGCGGCTCGGACGGCGCGGTCCACATCCGGCGTATCACAAGCCGCCACCTGCGCGATCACCGATCCGTCGCGGGGCGAGATGTTGTCGAAGGTCTGGCCCGAGGCGGCATCCGCGAAGCGGCCGTCGATGAAAGCCTGCCCCTTGGGGCGCAGCCCGGCGCGGATCATGGCGATCTCGGCCCGTGTCAGTGAAAGTGTCATCCTCTTCCTCCCGAATTTTCCCGGTGACATATATCATATATGATGTTAAATCGCCAAAGGACAAGGATTCGTTGCCGCGTGTCCCACGTGGCGCCCGAGGGAGGACAAGGGTGTGACCGCACCGCTCAGAAACGACTTTCGACCGACCGAGGCCGAGGTGGCCCACCTGCGCGACCGCGCGCAGTTCATCCGGCTGGAAACCATCCGCCTGATCGAGATTGCCAAGGTCGGCCATTACACCAGCGTGTTTTCCGCCGCCGAGATCTTTGCCGCGCTCTACTACGACGTGATGCGGCTGGAGGAGGATCCGAAGCATCCCGACCGTGACCGCTTCCTGATGGGCAAGGGGCATGCGGCGGTGGGGCTTTTCCCGATCCTGGCCGAAAAGGGCTATATCCCGGTCGAGGTGCTGAACGGCTATACAAGGCTGGGCAATCCGCTGGGCGACCATCCCGACATGCGCAAGGTGCCGGGGGTGGATTTCTCCTCCGGCTCCATCGGGCATGCACTGTCGAACGGGCTGGGCATGGCCTTGGGCGCGCAGATGCAGGGCCGCGACTTCACCACCTTCGTCATGCTGGGCGATGGCGAGATGCAGGAAGGTCAGGTCTGGGAGGCCGCCATCGGGGCCGCCCACCACAAGCTTAACCGCCTTGTCGCCATCGTGGACCGCAACGGATTCCAACTCGACGGCGCGGTCGATGACGTGATGGGAATCGAGCCGCTGGACGAGAAATGGCGCGCCTTCGGCTGGGAGGTGCATGTGGTGGACGGCCACGACATTGCCGCCCTGACCACCACCCTGCGGCGGGTCAAGGCGGATGTGTCGCGGCAGAAACCCTGCTGCATCATCGCCCGCACCCTGAAGGGCAAGGGCGTCGGCTACATGGAGACCGAGCCGGGCTGGCACCTTGGCTATCTCGACCCGACCGACGCCGAGGCGGCGCGGCAAGAAATCCTGTCCAAGGTGATCTGACATGAATATCCAAAGCCGCCCGCAATCGCCGAACTCGTGGCACTACCGCGAGCTGAACAGGAAGAACCCCGGGCTGGACCACCTGTCGAACGGGCTGATCGCGCTGGCCGAGGCCGGGCATCCGGTGGTGGCCGGGTCTGCCGATCTGCAATATTCCAACGGGCTGAACCGTTTCGCAGAACGTTACCCCGACCGCTATATCGGATTTGGTATTTCCGAGCAGAACATGGTCTCGGCGGCGGCGGGATTGGCGACCACGGGGATGATGCCCTATGTCGCCACCTTCGCCTCGTTCCTTGGTCTTCTGACCTGCGAACAGATCCGCATGGATGTGGCCTATTGCGCGCTGCCGGTGCGGCTGATCGGGCACCATACCGGGATTTCGATGGGCTTTTACGGCACCTCGCACCATGCGACCGAGGATATCGGCACCATGCGCTCCATCGCCGATCTGACGGTGGTTTCCCCCGCCGACGGGCCGCAGCTTGAAGCGGCGATCCGCGCCAGCGCCGACCATGACCGCCCGATCTATTTCCGCACCGGACGGGGGAGGGAGCCTGACCTTTACGACGCGGGTAAGCCCTTCACCTTTGGCAAAGCCATTGAACATGCCCGCGGCGAAGAGGTGACGATCATCGCCTGCGGCCTGCCGGTGCATCCCTCGGTCCAAGTGGCGCGCAAGCTGGCGGCTGAGGGGCGCAGCGTGGGTGTCCTCGACATGGCGACGGTCAAGCCCATCGACCGCGACGCCATCCTTGAGGCCGCGGCCCGGTCGAAATTCATCCTGACCATCGAGGAACACAACATCATTGGCGGTCTTGGCGCCGCCGTGGCCGAGGTGCTGGCCGAAGAGGGCGGGCCCTGCAAGCTGCGCCGCCACGGTATCCGCGACGAATACGCGCTGATCGCGCCGCCCAGCCATCTTTATGCGCATTACCGGCTGGATGAGGCCGGGATCGAGGCGGTGGTCCGAGAGACCATCGGCTGAGCTTCCCCGCGCCGGGAGGGCGCGGGCGGATAAGGGCACGGGACCAACCCCGTGCCATCACAAGGGAGAGAGAGATGTTCCATACCAGAACGGCGCTTGCGCTGCTGTCTTCGGCTGCGCTGCTGCTGGCCCTGCCCGCCACGGCGCAGGACAAGCATGAAATCTATACCCTCTTGCCGAATTCGGCCCTGTCGGGGGTGATCGACCCCACGATGGCGGATCGCAGCGACATTGCGAAGGCGCTGCCCACCGCCCCGCGCGATCCGGCCGACAAGCTGGTGATCGGCTGGACTGAAATCACGCTGGGCAACCCGTGGTTCGTGGCGGTGGTCGATACGGCAAAGGCCAAGGCCGCGGAATATGGCTACGAGCTGGACGTGCAGGTCGCCGATGGCGACCCGGCCAAGACCAGCGCCCAGATCGACGCTTTCATCGCCAAGGGCGTGGATGTGATCGTGCTGGACCCGACCGACCTTGCCGCCGCCGCCACGGATGCGCAGCGCGCGGTGGATGCCGGGATCCCCGTCATCGCTTTGGGCACCGTGCCCGATGACAGCCCGCTGGTCACGACCGTTCTGGCCAATCCCTATGGCAACGGGTTCGAGGCCGGGCGCTATGTGGCGCAGACCATGGGCGCCGATGCCCAGATCACGGCAGCAGCGATCCTTGGCACCGTGGGCAATTCCACCTCGGAAAGCCGGGTGAACGGGATGATCACCGGGATCATCTACGAACGCTCCGAACAGCTTGGGCTGGGGATGAGCAGGGAAGACGCCATGCTGGCGGGATTCAACAAGTTTCAGGAGCTGAAGACCGGTGGCTCCTTCACCTATCCCGAGACAAAGTTCGACGTGCGCGCCATGGGCGTGGGCTTCTGGACCGAAGAGGGCGGGCTGGACGCGGCCGAGGATATCCTGACCGCACATGGCCGCGATCTGAACCTGATCCTGGCCGAGAACGACTTCATGGGCATCGGCGCGCTGACTGCGCTGGAAAATGCCGGGCTGACGGGCAAAGTTCAGGTCGCCTGCGCGGCCGACGGTTTCCGCGTGGCGCTGGATCTGGTGAAATCGGGCGACATGCTGGTGACGGGCCTGAACGCCGGTTCGATGACGGGCGAGGCGGCGGTGGAGCTGATCCATCAGATCTTCGACAAGGGGCTGGACGCGAACAACCTGCCGCTGGGGTCGTATTTCCCGTCCGAGATCGTGACGAAGGACACGGTGGACAGCGTCTATGACGCCGATCCGGCCAACCCTTTCTTCAAATACACCGTGCCGCCGGTGAAAACCATCGAAGAGCTGCGGGGCTGAGGTCCGAAGGCCCGGGCGGCGCGCTGCCCGGGCATCGTTGAGCAGGGGAGGGCGCCATGGAACGCCTGCAGATGCACGGCATCGCAAAGGAATTCGGCGGGATCGCAGCCCTTCGCGGCGCGGCTTTCAGCGCCCGCGCGGGCGAGGTTCACGCCCTGATGGGCGAGAACGGCGCCGGGAAATCGACGCTGATGAAAATTCTGGCCGGGGCCTATGACCATCAGGGCGGCGAAATCCGCATTGATGGCACCCCCGCCGACATCCACAGCCCGCAGGATGCACTGCGCCGGGGGGTGTCGGTGATCTATCAGGAATTCTCGCTGGCCCGGCATCTGAGCGTGGCCGAGAATATCCTGCTGGAACGTCTCGGCCGCGATTTCTGGCTGGACCGGCGCGGGATGGAGCGGCGGGCGGCGGAACTTCTTGCCGATATGGGCTTTCCCGAAGTGAACCCCCGCGCGCAGGCAGGCGATCTGCCGGTGGCGATGCAGCAGGTGGTGGAAATCTGCAAGGCGCTGTCGCGGGAGTGTTCGATCCTTGTGCTGGATGAGCCGACGGCGGTGCTGACCGCGCATGAGACGGAAAAGCTGTTCGCGCTGGTGCGGCGGCTGCGCGACCGCGGGGTCTGCGTCATCTATATCTCGCATCGGCTGGATGAGATCTTCGCGCTCTGTGACCGGGTGACCGTGCTGAAGGATGGCGCGACGGTGGGGACGTGGGAGACCGCCACGCTGGACCATGACAGTCTGACCCGGCTGATGATCGGGCGCGAGCTGTCGGATTTCTTTCCGCCGCGGCAGGTGGACCTTGGTCCGGTCGCGCTGGAGGTACGGGGCCTGACCACGCCGCAGGTCCGCGACATCAGCTTCTCGGTCCGCCGGGGCGAGGTGCTGGGCATCGGCGGCCTTGTCGGCGCGGGCCGGACCGAGGTTCTGCGGGCGATCTTCGGCGCCGATCCGGCCAGCGGGGAAATCCTGCTGAAGGGCCGGGCGCAGGTGATCCGCAGCCCCGGTGATGCCGTGCGCGCGGGCATCGGTCTGGTGCCCGAAGACCGCAAGCAGCAGGGCGTTCTCCTCGACCTGCCGATCCTGACCAATGCGATGTTGACCCCTGTCAACCCGCATCTGGGCGCTTTCGGCTTTCTGCGCGGCGGACGAGAGCGCAAGGCGGCACAAGCGCTGCGCGAGGGGCTGCGGCTGAAGGCGGCCAGCCTTGAGGCCGAGGCGGGCACGCTTTCCGGCGGCAATCAGCAGAAGGTGGCGCTGATGAAATCGCTGGTCTCACGCTGTGAGATCCTGCTGCTGGACGAACCCACCCGCGGCGTCGATGTGGGGGCAAAGGTAGAAATCTACCGTGTTATCAATGAATTGGCCGTCGCAGGGGCGGCCGTGGTGATGGTATCTTCGGAAATGCTGGAGCTGATCGGCATGTGCGACCGCGTGCTGGTCATGCGCGCGGGCCGGGTGGCAGGGGAGCTGTCCGGCCCGGCGCTGACCGAGGAAGGCATCATCGAACTGGCAATGGGGCGGGACAATGTCCACTGAAACACAGACCATGGGCGCGGTGCAGCGCCGCAGCCCGGCGCGGCGGGGCCTGCTGGCGCTGCTGATCGACTGGAACATCTACATCATGCTGGCGGCGCTGATCGTCGCCTCGGCCATGCTGTCGGAACATTTCCTGACGATGCAGAACATCTACAACCTGCTGCGCCAGCTGGCACCGCTGGCGCTGGTGTCGATCGGGATGCTGCTGGTGATCCTGACCGGGGGGATCGACCTGTCGGTCGGCTCGGTCGCGGCCATCGGCGGCATGGTGGTGGCCATGTCGATGCCCGCCCTGCCGGTGGAAGGCGGCGCGGCGCTGATCCTTTGTGTGCTGGCCGCCATAGGCTGCGGCACGTTGCTGGGCGCGGTGAACGGTATCCTTGTGGCGGGCTTCGGCATGGCCAGCTTCGTCGCCACGCTGGCGATGATGACCATGGCGCGCGGCATCGCCTATATGCTGTCCAACGGTCAGCCGGTGCGCTTCCCGCGCGAATTGCCGACGGCGCAGATCCTGACCGCCTTTGGCGCCAAGGGGGTGCCGGGTTTGGGCACGCCCTGGCCTGTGGTGGCGGCGCTGGCCGTGGTGGTGCTGTTCGTCGTCCTCTTGCGCCGCACCAGCTGGGGTCGGCTGACGGTGGCCACGGGCAGCAACGAAACCGCGGTGCGGCTGGCCGGGCTGCCGGTCGGGCGCTACAAGCTCTTGGCCTATACGATCTGTGGCGGGCTGTCGGCGCTGGCAGGCGTGATGGTGACGGCGCGCACCTCGGTCGGCACTCCGGTGACCGGGGTGGGGCTGGAGCTGGATGCGATTGCCGCCTGCGTGATCGGCGGGGCACTTTTGTCGGGCGGCAAGGGCACGGTGGTGCAGACCATGATCGGCGTGCTGATCCTGGGCCTGATCGGCAACATCATGAACCTGATGAGCGTTCCGGCCTATCCCCAGCAGATCATCAAGGGCGTGATCATCATTCTGGCAGTCCTGTTGCAGGGTATGGGCGCCCGCGCCAAGCACCGGGTCTGAGGGAGGCGGGCCCGCGTGGCGCGGGCCCCTCCGGTCAGGCCAGAAAATCGACCAGCAGCCGCACCTGCGCGGTGATCATATGAACCCCCTTGTGCACCTTGCAGCCCCGCGCGGCGGCGGCGGTCAGCAGGGGCGTCACATCCGGCTGCATCACCACCTCTGCCACCAGCGTTCCGGGCGACAGCCGGGCCGGATCGAAGGGCAGCGCGTCCCCCTCATGCATTCCCAGCGAGGTTCCGTTGACCGCCAAATCATATCCCGCCGGATCAGCCGGACCCGCGCCGATGCTGACACCCGGAAAGGCCGCGCGCAGGTCAGAAGCCAGCGCCTCGGCCTTGTCGGGTGAGCGGTTGGTGAGGGTCAGCCGGTCTACCCTCGCCGCGGCCAGCGCATGGGCGAGCCCCGCAGCCGCGCCGCCCGCGCCCGCCAGCAGCACGGACTTCCCCGCAGGCTCATACCCTTCCTGCCTCAGCCCCGCGACAAAGCCTTCGCCGTCGAACATGGCGCCGGTCAGGCTGCCGTCCGCCTCGCGCCGGATGATGTTGCAGACCCCCAGCATTTCCGCCGCGCCGGTCAGCCGGTCGCAGAGCGCGGCAACAGCGCCCTTGTGCGGGATGGTCACCACCATGCCCGCAAGGTTCGCCACGCCACGCAGCGCCTGCACCGTGGCGGCCAGCCCCGCGGGCGGCACGTCCAGCGGGACCATGACCATGTCGATCCCGCGCGCGGCGCATTCGGCATTGAAGACCCCGGGCGTGCGCACATGGCGGCAGGGATGCGCCAGTATCGGGGTGAATCGGGTGGTTCCGGTGATCATGGCTTTCCTCTGCGGTCCAGAAAGAACGAACTTGCGGGACGAGCAATAACATATATCATATATCTTATGGAAGGACGATGATGATGACCCACCCGCTGGATGTGTTCGATGCCGGGATGACGGTGTTCGGAGGGCCAGGCCGCTATGTGCAGGGGCAGGGCGTGCTGGACCGCACCGGGGCCTTTGCCGCGCAACTGGGCCGGTCCGCGGTGCTGCTGGCCGATGCAGTGATCCTGCCGCTGATCGGCCCCCGGATTGCCGCCAGTTGCACGGCGGCGGGTCTGGTGCTGGAGGTACTTCCCTTCGCGGGCAAGTTGTTGCCCAGCGCGGCGGCAGAGCTGGATGCCCAGCTTGGTGCCCGTGCGCCGCAGGTGGTGATCGCCGCAGGCGGCGGGCGGGCCATCGACGCGGGCAAGGCCTTGGCCGACCGGCGTGGCCTTGCCCTGATCACGCTGCCCACCGTCGCCTCGAACGACGCGCCGACGTCAAAGAACTATGTGCTGTATGACGAGGCGGGACATCTGGCCGAGGTCCGCCATCTGCGCCGCAGCCCGGATTTCGTGGTGGTCGACACCGCACTTCTGGCCACCGCGCCACGGGCGATGTTTGCCGCCGGGCTGGGCGATGCCCTGTCCAAGAAGGCCGAGGCGGAGGCTTGCGCCGCGGGCCGGGGGACGACGATGTTCCTGTCCCGCCCGCCGCGGCTGGCTACGGTCATCGCGGCGGAATGCCATGCCGTCCTTCTGGAGCATGGTGTGGCTGCCTTGGCCGCAGCAGGCACCGGCCAGCCCACCCCGGCCTTTGAGGCGGCGGTGGAGGCGATGATCCTGATGGCGGGCCTTGGCTTTGAAAGCGGTGGCCTGTCGGTGCCCCATGCTTTGACCCGGGGGGTGCCGCTGTTGCCCGGCGGGGCCACGGCGCCGCACGGTTTTCAGGTGGCATGGGGACTTGTGGTGCATCACCGGCTTCTGGACCAGCCGCTGCCCGCCGATCTGTCGGCGCTTTACACCGCGGCGGGCCTGCCCCGCACGCTGGCCGCGCTGACCGGCCAAACGGTGGCGCCCGCGCAGATCCGGGCACTGGCCGAGGCCTCTCTGCCCGTTCGCCACATGCTGAATTTTCCGCGGCCATTGGACCTGCCGCAACTGATTGCGGCCATCGAAACCGTCGAGGCCGCCGGAACCGAGGCTGCGCGCGACACGCGCCGCGCCGGATGAGGAGAGAAGAATGATTGAGGATAATCTGCCCCCGCTGGCCGTGATCACCGGGGGCGGCACCGGCATCGGCCGCGCGGTGGCCGAGTTGCTGGCGGCATCGGGCTATCGCTGTCAGGCGATCGGGCTGGACCGGGACGAAGACCTGCCTGCAGTGGTGGACTTTGCCCGCGCCGATGTCACCGATACGGCGGCGGTGCTGGCGGTGCTGCCGTCCGGGCCGGTGGCCGCGCTGGTGAATTGCGCCGGAATGCTGCGCCATGCGCAGGAATGGGAGACCGGCCCTTTTGAGCAGGTGATGCGGGTGAATGTCACCGCAGGTTTTGCACTGGCCAATGCGCTCTTGGACCGGCTGGCGGCAGCGGGGGGGGCGGTGGTCAACGTCGCCTCGATGTGGGCGATCTTCGGCTCTCCGGGGGCGCCGGCCTACACCGCCAGCAAGGGCGCGGTGGCGGCTGTCACGCGGGCGCAGGCGGTGGCCTGGGCCGCGCGGGGGGTGCGGGTGAACTCGGTCGCGCCGGGCTGGGTCGAGACGCGGATTTCCGAAAAGGCCCGCACCGATGCCACCCGGGCCGAGCGGATAGGCCAGCGCATCCCCATGGGTCGCTGGGCCCGCCCGGAAGAGGTGGCAACGGTGGTCCGGTTCCTGCTGTCGCAGGATGCGGGCTATGTGACCGGGGCAATGATCCCGGTAGACGGCGGCTATTCGGTGTGCTGAGGGAGAAAAGCATGAAAGCCTGGGTGCATCACGAAACCGGCGGGCCCGAGGTTCTGCGGCTGGAAGACCGGCCCAAACCCGTGCCCGGAAGGGGAGAGATTCTGATCCGCAACCGCGCGGTGGGGCTGAACCCGGTGGACTGGAAGTTCATCCTCTGGGGCCATCCGGCCTGGGACTGGCCGCATATCCCCGGCGTCGACGGCGCGGGCGAGGTAGAGGCTGTGGGAGAGGGTGTGCATCACCTGCGCCCCGGTGCGCGGGTGGCCTATCACAATGACCTGCTGCGGCCCGGTTCTTTCGCGCAATACACGGTGATCCCGGCCCGCGCGGCGATCCCCTTGCCTGATGCGCTGTCCTTTGCCGCCGCAGCGGCCTTGCCCTGTCCGGGCCTGACGGCTCTGCAGGCGGTGGAAAAGCTGCCGCTGCCGCCCGGCGCGCATGTGATGGTGACGGGGGCTTCGGGCGCCGTGGGGGGCGCCGTTCTGCAACTGGCCCGGGCGAGGGGCTGGGTGGTCCATGCCGTTGCTTCATCGGCGCAGGCGGGGCGGGTGCTCCGGCTGGGGGCGGCCAGCGTCACCGATTATCACCGCGACGGCTGGCGTGAGGATTGGGCAAAGCGGATCTCCGATCAGCCGCTGGAGGCGGTCATCGACATGGTCAGCGGCGCGCATGCCGCCAGCCTTGCACCGCTTCTGGCGGCGAATGGTCATCTGGTCTGCATTCAGGACCGGCAGGAGACGGCGCCGCTGCCCGCGTTCAGCACCACGATTTCGCTGCACGAAGTGGGGCTGAACGCACTGCATGCCCATGGCACCGATGCGCAATGGGGGCGGCTGATGGCCGCCGGAGCCACAATGGCCGCCGATATGGCAACCGGCCGGTTCGATCCGCAGATCCTTGAGGTGGCGCCTTTCGACACGCTCCCCGAGGCGCTGGCGCGGCTGAAGGCCGGGCCCAATCCGGGGAACCGCGTCGTCACCTTGTGACGGCGCGACCCGCCTGCCGTTCAGCCCAGAACCAGCCGGTCCAGTTCATCCATATCGGCCAGCGCCCGGACCCCGGGCGGCGGTGCCACGGTGGCATGGGGCACGAAGACGGTGCTGAGCCCTGCCGCCAGCCCGGCCTCGGCCCCGGCCAGACTGTCTTCGACCACCAGCGCGCGGGCGGGCGGGCACTCCAGCAGCCAAAGCGCGCGCAGATAGCCCTCCGGGTCGGGCTTGCCGCGGCGCAGGTCGTTGCGGCTGACCGTCACCAGCCCCGGCCGCGCCAGCCCGACAGTGGACAGGTTGGCATCCATGATCATCCGGTCGCTGTTTGACACAACCGCCTGCGCCCGGCCTGCCGCGGCATAGCGGTGAAAGGCGGCGATGGCCGGGGCAAAGCCCTGCAGCTGCGGCAGACAGGCCAGATAGCCCCGCAGCTTCCGCTCCTCCCAGTCGACCGGCGACAGGGCCAGGCCCAGTTCACGGACAAACCTTTCATAAAGCGCATCCGCCGCCCGGCCGACTACGGTGTCATAAAGGTCATCGGGCACCGGCAATCCTTCGGAGAGCAGGGCATCGCGCAGCGCCGATACGGCAAAATGCTCGCTGTCGACAAGGGTGCCGTCCATGTCCCAGAGTACGGCATCAAACGTCATGGCAAAGTCTCCGAAAGGGTCTGGTTGACCGCGGCCATCAGGCGGCGGATCCGGGCAAAGCGGGCCACAAGGGCCTCGTGCCGGGGGCGGTGTTCGGGGCGGGGCAGCACCGGCGGGCGATGGCGGACCATGGCGCGGGCGGCCTCTTCGGGGCTGGCAAAGCGGCCAAGCGCGGCATGGCCAAGCACCGCCGCGCCGATCAGGCCGCATTCCGCCTCTTCGGTGGGGATGACGGGCACGCCGAAGACATCGGCCTTGATCTGCAGCCAGACCGCCGATCTTGCGCCGCCCGCCGTGGCGATGATGCGATCAGGCGGGCCGGTGGCGGCGATGACCGGGGCAAAGGCCTCGGCCATGGCCAGAACCACACCTTCCAGCACCGCGCGCTGCAGGTGGGCCGGGCCATGCCCCGCGGTCAGCCCGACGAAGCCGGCCTTGCTGGCCACCCCGGCGCCCAACCTTTCGCCGGTCAGATAGGGCAGGAACATCAACCCGTCCGACCCCGGCGCCACGGCGGTGGCTTCGGCGGTCAGCGCCTCAAGACCGCTGCGGTCGCGGTCAAGGCTGCGGGCGGCCCAGCGGACGGCATCACCCGCCGCATCCACCACCGCAAAGGCGCCCCAGTGCCGCAGGGGCAGGGCCACGTTCATCACCTGCGGGTGCCGCACCGGCTCTGCCACTACGCGGGTCAGCAGGAATGAGGTGCCGGTGACATCGCAGACCTCTCCCGGCTCCGACAGGCCCGCCCCCAGCAAGGCGCAGGGGAAATCCCCCGCGCCGACCAGAACCGGCGTTCCGGCCGGCAGCCCGGTTTCGGCCGCCGCCGCATCGGTGACCGGCCCCAGCACCAGGTCTGATCGCAGAAGCGGCGGCAGCAGCGCCTCGGGCACCTGAAGCCGGGCGGCCATGACCGGGGACCAGTTGCGCGCCGCGGGATCGGACAGAAAGCTTGATCCCGCCTCGCTCCAATCCATCGCACGCGCGCCCGTGAGGCGGAAGTTGATGTAATCCTTGGGCATCAGCAGCGTCGCCGCCCGGGCCAGCGCCGCCGGATCGTGGCGCGCCAGCCAGTTCAGCTTGATCCCCGGCCAGGCGGTGGTGGGCGGGTTCACCGCGCCGGGCAGCGGTTGCGCCTGAAGCGCGGCCACCTCGGCCGCGGCGCGCTTGTCATTCCAGAGCGGCACCCGCGCCTGCACCACCGCGCCGCTGCGGTCCAGCAGGACGGGCGCATGCATCTGGCCGCAGGCCACCACAGCGGAAACCGTGCGGCCCGTTTCGGCCAGCACCTGCCGCACCACGGCAACCGTGCCAGCCCACCAGTCCGCCGGGGCCTGTTCCACCCAGCCATGCCGGGGCAGGTGGGTGGCATGGGACCGGGCCGCGCGGGCCAAGACCCGGCCGCGGCCATCCACCAGACCGGCGCGGACCGATCCGGTGCCGATGTCGAGGGCGAGCAGCACCGCCTAACGGTCCTTGAGGTAAAGCCATGTCAGGTTTGCCACGATCAGAAGGATCGCCGCCCAGAACAGGAATTCCATCGGCCATTTCAGCAGCCGCAGCCGGTCATTGGCCAGCTTGCCCGCGACCATCAGCGCCAGAGCGGGCAGGGTGGCGGGCCAGTGCGTCAGATCCCCCGCCATGGCGGTGCAGCCCCCCGCAAGGCCGCCCATGATCAAGAGAAGCGTCAGCCAGCGGGAACGGGCGGCGGTCATGCGCGGCTCCTGTCGGTAAAGGCGGCCTGCGCCAGAGTGCGGCCACTGGCGAGGTCGAAGAGATACAGATGGTCGGGGCGCGGGCGCAGATGCACCGTGTCGCCGGGGGCAAAATCATCGCTTTGGCCGGTGGTCTGACGCACCTTGAAGGGCTGGCCGCCAAGATCGAAGGTCATGAGGTTCTCTGCCCCCATCGGCTCCATCGCCTCCAGCCGCGCGGCAAAGCCGCCGGGCAGCGGAGCGGGCGCGGTCTCCACATGCTCGGGCCGGATGCCAAGGCGCATGGGGCCGGGGGCGATGCGGTGCTGCGCCAGCCAGCCGGAGGGCGCCGTCGCGGTGAAGCCCGCGGCCTGCAGCTGCCCGTCGTCCAGTGTCACCTCCAGGATGTTCATCTGCGGCTCTCCCACAAAGCCAGCGACAAAGGCATTGGCGGGGCGGTCGAACACCTCCTGCGGCGGGGCGAGTTGCAGAAGTTCGCCCCCGTTCATCACCGCGATCCGGTCGGCCATCGACATGGCTTCCAGCTGGTCATGGCTGACGAACAGGGTGGTGCGACCCAGTTCCTTTTGCAGATGCCGCAGCTCGGCCCGCATATGGGCGCGCAACTTGGCGTCCAGATGGCTGATCGGCTCGTCCATCAGGAACACATCAGCGTCGCGCACCAGCATCCGCCCGATGGCCACCCGCTGTGCCTGCCCGCCCGAAAGCCCCTCGGTCCCGCGGTGCAGCACGCCGGTGATCTGAAGAAGCTCGGCCACCTCATGCACCTTGCGGCGGATGTCGGCGGCGGACCAGCCCCGCACCTTCAGCGGATAGGCCAGGTTTTCGTAGACCGAGAGGTGGTGGTAGAGGACGTTCGACTGGAACACCATGCCCACGTTCCGGTAGCGCGGCTTCAGGAAGGTGACGTTGCGCCCCCCCAGCTCGATCCGGCCCGATGTCGGCATCAGGAGCCCCGCGATCATCCGCAGGGTGGTGGTCTTGCCGCAGCCCGAGGGGCCGAGGAAGAACACGAATTCCCCATCCGCGATGGTAAAGGACAGATCGCCCACGGCGGTGAACTGCCCAAAGCTGCGATGCAGCCGTTCGACCCGGACTTCGGCCATGGTTCCCCCTTAGCGCACCATGCCCATCGACAGGCCGCGGATGAATTGCTTCTGCACGGCGATCACGAAGACCATGATCGGTGCGGTGATGATCAGGCATGCGGCGCCGAGCACGTCCCAGCTGACCTCGGCATTGACGGCGAAGGTCACGACGGCAGGCGGCAGCGTCTTGGTGGAGGAGCCGGACAGGAACAGCGCGAAGGCATATTCATTCCAGGACAGGATCAGCACGAAGATCGCGGTCGCCGTGATGGCGGGGGCCATCATCGGCAGCACCACCCGGCGGAAGGCGCCGAACCACGTGTCGCCATCGACCAGCGCGATTTCCTCCAGCTGGCGGGGCACATCCTCGAAATAGCCCTTCAGCATCCAGACGACGAAGGGCAGCTGCATCGCGGTGTAAAGCGTGATCAGGCCAAGATAGGTGTCCAAGAGGTCGAGCGTCTTGAAGATCAGGAACATCGGCAGGATCACCGCCACGGCGGGCATCATCCGGTTGGTCAGGATCCAGAAGGACACGTCGTCCTTGCCCGCGAAATCGAACCGGGCCAGCGCATAGGCACAGAACATGCCCAGCGTCACCGACAGCACCGTGGACGAGACCGAGACGATCAGGCTGTTCTTCAGAAAGCCCAGCATCCCCTTGTCCACGATCAGCACGCGGAAGGCATCCAGCGTCGGGGTGAACACCCATTGCGGCGGGACGGCCCGGGCCACGTCGCGCGGCATGAAGGCGGTCATCACCATCCAGACCACCGGCAGCATGGCGATCACGCAGACCACGATCAGGATCAGATGCACCCACCAGTTCCGCTCCTGTTCGGGCGCATCGGGCGAAAGGACGGCGGAGAGGTCACGGCTCATCTTGTTTCCCCTCTTCAATGCGGGTGCGGCTGAGGATGCGGATGAAAAGCGTGCTCATGGCCAGGATCAGCACGAAGATGATCAATGACAGCGCGGCGGCCTTCGACACATCAAAGAAGCGGAAGGCCAGATTGGTCAGCCAGATGTTCAGCGTCTCGGTCGAATTGCCGGGCCCGCCCGAGGTCAGGACGGCGATCTGGTCATAGGTGCGGAAGGCGTCCATTGTGCGGATCACCACCGCAATCAGGATGGCCGGTTTCAGCATCGGCATGGTGATGGTCCAGAACACCCGCCATGCGCCCGCGCCGTCGATCTCGGCCGCCTCATAGGGTTCGGGCGGGATTGCGGCCAGCCCGGCGTGCAGGATCAGGAACATGAACGGCGTCCATTGCCAGACGTCGATGAAGATCAGCGTCCGCAGGGCCGAGCCGGGGTCGTTCAGGAAGGTGGGCGGCGCCATGTCGATCATCCCGGCCAAGGCATTGGCGTAATAGGAGATCAGCCCCGAATTCGGGAACAGCATGTATTTCCAGATCAGCCCCACCACCAGGGGCGGCACCACCATCGGCAAGAGGATCGCCAGCCGGTACAGCGCCTTGCCCCGGATGCGGCGGCGGAACAGCAGCGCAAGGCCAAGTCCGGCCCAGAATTCCAGAAACACCGCCGAGACGGTGAAGATCAGCGTCAGCTTCAGCGCATTGAAGAAGCCCGGATCCTGCACCAGCGCCTGATATTGCTCCAGCCCGACGAACCACGTCTCCAGATAGGGTTTCGACAGGATGATGTTGGTCGAGGCGAGATAGAGCGAATAGCCGAAGGGGAAGATCCCCACGACGAACAGGATGATCAGCGTCGGCCCCATCAGGAGCCATGGGAACCAGCGGCGGTTCTGGATCGCCACGCGGGGCGCGGCGGCGGCGGTGCGGGGGTCGGGCATCTTGGGCCTCATCGGGAAAAGGGGGCGCCGCGCGGGTGACGGCGCCCCGGGTCGCATCAGCCCCAGTCGGCCGGGTTGCGGTCGTAATAGGACAGGTCGCGCCACAGCTGCCGCGGGTTCTTCGCCCCGCTGCGATAGTAGCCGCCCCGCTTGAAGGCCGCGGTCATGTCGTCCTGCATGGCGGCCAGCGCCTGTTCTGCCGTGATCTCTCCACCCCAGGCGCGGTTGCCGTGCAGCCCCATGATTTCCGAGATTTCGGCCCATTCCGGCACCCGGATACGCTCATCCGGGTTCGCGGTCTTGACCATGTAATCATAAAGCGCCGCACCCCAGGGCTGGGCCGCCTGAAACTCCGGATCCTGAAAGGTGGAATGGCGCACGGCGGGATTACCGCCGATGCAGGCTTTGCGCAGCCGTTCCTTGTGGGTGATCCACTGGACGAACAGCCAGGCCGCCTCCTTGTTCTTGGAATCCACCGAAATCGACAGGCCCCACGATCCGAAGAACGGATCGGTCCGCCCTTTCGGTCCGATGGGAGAGTGCAGCGCCACGTTCTTGCCCTTGATGTCCAGCCCGGGGCCTTCGTAATGCTCGACGATAAAGCCGGAATAGGTGATCGAGCCGCCCGCCTTGCCCTGCTGATAGACGGCCAGCTGCTCACCATAGCCGTAGTTCAGATCATCCTTCGGCGTGAATTGCTTCAGGCCAAGGTAGAAGTTCAGCGCCGCCAGATTGTCTTCGTTGTTGACGGTGACTTCCCACGCCTCGTTGACGAATTCATTCCCCGCCTTCGCCGGGTCCTGGAAGGCATACATCAGCGGCGTGAACATCCAGCCCCAGAACCAGCGCTGCGGCCCGGTGACATAGCCCGCCTGCCCCTTGCCCGCATCGGTCAGCGCGGCGCAGATTTCGGTCATCTTGTCGGTGGTGAAGGTGCCGTCGAACCGGCCCGGAACCGCGATCCCGGCCGCCTCGATCCAGTCGGCGCGGAACATGTTGCCCACCGTGCCGCAATCGAAGGGCACGTTATACATCGTGTCGTTGTAGACGCCGGTGCCGGAATAGACCCGCGCGATAAAATCGTTCGGATCGTAATCTTCGGCCGTCAGCTCCGGATCGGCCAGATATTTCGATACCGGCTCCAGATAGCCGGCAGCGGCATATTCGGCCAGCCACATGATATCGACGGTGAAGAGGTCAAAACGCCCGGTCTTTGACGACATGTCCAGCAGCGTCTTCTCGCGGGTGTTCTCAAACGGCGCATATTCGATGTTCACCTTGATGCCGGTGGCCTCTTCGAATTCCGGCACCTGCGCCCACAGGGCCGCATGGCTGCCGAACTGGACGGCCAGAAGGTTCAGGGTGGTGCCCTCGAACGCCTTCATCCGGGCGGCTTCGGCCCGAAGGATGGCGGGTGTGAACAGCAGGGAACTGCCCAAAAGCAGCCCCATCCTGCGACGGGTCAGGTTCATGTCTTCCTCCTCTGTGATGGCCGCGGGCCTCCTCCCGCGGGGTTCAGGCCGCGCGGCGCGGGCCCGGATCGGGGTGGGCCAGTGCCTGGCCCGTCCCGGAATCGAAGAGATGCAGCGCGCCGGGATCGACGCGGAAAGATATGGGCGCGCCAATCGCGGGCAGCGCCCGGCCGTCCGGCGCCCGGCGTGACCAGATCCGCAGGATGCGGCCGCCGGACTCGACATCGTAGACGGTTTCGGAGCCGAGCGTTTCCACCGCATAGACCCGGCCGGTTTCGACATTGGGCTGCCCGGCATCCCCGGGCGCGGCCAGCGTCAGGTGCTGCGGCCGCATGCCCAGCACCACACCTCCGGCCCGGCGGTTCTGCAGCCCGTGGCGGGTCACCCATCCGGCATTCAGATGCAGGGAAACGCCCGGGGCCTCGGCCCGCCAGTCGCCGCCGTCCTGCACCAGTGCGCAGTCCAGCGTGTTCATCGCGGGTTCCCCCACGAACTCCGCGACAAAGCGGTTGGCGGGCGTGTCGAAGATCTGCCGCGGCGTGCCGACCTGCTGCACCCGGCCCTTGTCGATGACGACGATCCGGTCGCCCATCGTCATCGCCTCCAGCTGGTCATGGCTGACATACAGGATGGTTGCGGCAAACTCGCGCTGCAGCTTCTTGAATTCCACCCGCATATGGGCGCGCAGTTTGGCGTCCAGATGACTGATCGGCTCGTCCATCAGGTAGATCGAGGCATCGCGCACCAGCGCCCGCCCGATGGCCACACGCTGCTGCTGGCCGCCCGACAGTTGCCCCGGCCGCCGGTCCAAGAGATGTCCGATGCCCAGAATCTCGGCCGTGCGCCCGATGCGGCTGCGTATGTCACTGTCGGTCATCCGGCGCAGGCGCAGCGGATAGGCCATGTTCTCGAACACGTTCAGATGCGGATAGAGCGAGTTCTTGTCATAGACCATCGCCACATTGCGGTCGCGCGGGGCGATCCCGGCCATGTCGCGCCCGCCCAGCAAGATGCGCCCGCTGTCGGGCTGATCCAGCCCGGCCGTCAGCCGCAGCGTGGTGGTCTTACCCGCACCGGACGGGCCCAGAAGGAAGACGAACTCTTGTTCGGCAACACTGAGGCTCAGCCCGTCAAGCGCCGGTGCAGCCTGGCCGAACCGGCGCACCAGATGCTCGATCTGCAGCGTGGCCATCTCCGCTTCCCTCCCCGTCGAAGTGGATTTCATGTGCGGACAACTATAGGGAAACAATTTGCTTGCGTGTCAAGATATATCAAATAAAATTCTCTGACGGCACTTCAAGAGGGAAGAGAGGCGGCAAATGGATCTGGGATTGGCAGGAAAGAAGGCCCTGATTTCAGGGTCTTCCGGTGGCATTGGCGAAGCGGTGGCGCTGTCTCTGGCGCAGGAGGGGGCCGAAGTCATCCTCAACGGTCGCAGCGTCGAATCGGTTGAGGCGGCAATCGGACGCCTTCGGGCAGCAGTGCCGGGCGCGGTGGTATTCGGGCTGGTGGCTGATCTTGGCACGGCCGAAGGCTGCAGCAAGGCCGCGGCAGAGCTGCCCGCCGATGCGCTGGATATTCTGGTCAACAACCTTGGCATCTATGAACCGGTGGATTTCTTCGATGCGACCGATGCCCAATGGCAGCGATTGATCGAAGTGAATGTGATGAGCGGGGTGCGGCTGGCCCGCCACTTCCTGAAGGGCATGATCACGCGCGGCACCGGCCGGGTGATCTTCATGGCCAGCGAATCCGGCCTGAACCCCGCGCCCGAGATGGCGCATTATTCGGCCACCAAGACCATGCAGATTTCCGTCTCGCGCAATCTGGCCGAACTGACCAAGGGCACCGATGTGACGGTAAACGCCATTCTGCCCGGCCCGGTGAACACCGACGGCGTGGGCACGTTCATCGCCGATCTGTTTCCTGAGCTGCCGCGGGAAGAGGCGCACCGCAAATTCATGCGCGAGAACCGCCCGACCTCGCTGATCCAGCGGCTGACCCGGCCCGAGGAGATCGGCGATTTCGTCTGTTTCATCGCCTCGGCCCGGGCCAGCGCGGTGAATGGCGCGGCGCTGCGGGTGGATGGCGGGATGGTGCGTTCGGTGGTGTAGATTTTCTGCACCCCTATGCGGCGTGAAATTCATTTCTCTCCTCTTGCAATCAAAGGAAATAACTTTTATATCGAGTCGCAGGGAAGGAAGTTTCCGCCACACCTGCGCGGAACTTGCGGAAAAGGGAGAGAGAGATGTCGGTCATCGACAGGATCGGGGCAGCTCGGCTGCTTCCGGTCGTGGTTCTCGAACGCGCCGAAGATGCGGTGCCGCTGGCGCGGGCGTTGCTAGCTGGCGGGCTGGATGTGGCGGAGGTGACCTTCCGCTCGGATGCCGCTGCTGAAAGCATCGCCCGGATTGCCGCCGAGGTGCCCGACATGCTGATCGGCGCGGGCACCGTTCTGACCACCGCACAGGTGGCCGAGGCGCGGAAGGCGGGTGCACAGTTTTTGGTAACGCCCGGCTACAATCCCGCCGTGGTCGCCGCGGCGCAGGCGGCGGGCCTGCCCATCGTGCCGGGGGTGAACAATCCGACCGGGGTGGAAACCGCGATGGCGGCGGGCCTGTCGCTGGTCAAGTTCTTTCCGGCCGGTCCTTCGGGCGGCGTGCCCTTCCTCAAGGCGCTGATGGGGCCCTATGCGGGAATGCGCTATGTGCCCA
Source organism: Neotabrizicola sp. VNH66 (assembly GCF_049445895.1). Lineage (NCBI taxonomy): Bacteria > Pseudomonadati > Pseudomonadota > Alphaproteobacteria > Rhodobacterales > Paracoccaceae > Neotabrizicola > Neotabrizicola sp. VNH66. The sequence continues at coordinate 33,954 of NZ_JBMSDW010000021.1, read as the reverse complement.
CCGGCGGCATTTCGGCCGCCAATCTGCAGGAATATCTGGCGCTGAAGGCGGTGCTCGCCTGCGGCGGCTCATGGATGGTCGATCCGGCGCTGATCCGTGCCGGGCGGTTCGACCGCATCACCGAACTGACGGCCGAGGCCGTGGCACTGGCCCGCGCGGCCTGATCCCCAACCCAAAATCGGCCCAGCGGGGCCCATCGGAGGAAAACATGGCGACCAATACCCTGTCGGCAGGGCTGTCCCTGCATGGCAAAACCTGCATCGTCACCGGCGCCGCATCCGGCATCGGCGAGGCGGTGGCCCGCATCTATGCCGCGAACGGCGCCAATGTGGCGATGGTGGATTTCGACCGCGAGCGGCTGGACCGCATCTCTGCCGAGATCAAGGCCGAGGGCGGCAGCATCCTGCCGATCTTCGCCGATGTGACCGAGGAAGAGACGGTCCGCGCCTTCTTCAAGCAGACGCATGATGCCTTTGGCTCCATCGACGTGGTGGTGAATTCCGCCGGGCGCGACAGCCTTGCCCCGCCGGTCACGCAGGTGACACTGGAGGAATGGAACAAGACCATCGGCCCGAACCTGACGGCAGTGTTCCTGTGCTGCCGCGAAGCCTTCGTTTACATGGAAAAGCAGGCGAATGGCGGGCGCATCATCAACATGGGCTCGTCCTCGACCCGCGTCGCCTCGGGACCCGGGCACAGCCCCTATCGCGCGTCCAAGCACGGCATGCTGGGCTTCTCGAAGAACATCCTGCTGGAAGGCAAGGAAAAGAAGATCGGCGTGACCGTTCTGAACCCCAGCCACGTCAAGACGCCGATGACCGAGATCATCGACAAAGGGCTCTATGACGGCAATCTGGAGGCCTATACCGACGGCTGGCTGGATGAAAAAGAGATGCAGGAAGGCATCCACGCTTCCTGCATCGAGGTCGACAACGTCGCCTGGCTGGCGCTTTACGTCGCCACCCGCACCCCCGATGTCACCATCCCGACCATCGCGCTGTATCCCACCCACAAGGCGCACCGCTACGGGATGGAGGTCTGATCCGTGAAGGCCGCCGTCTATCAGGGACGCGGCGGCGTGGCGCTGCTGGAGCGTCCCCGCCCGGTGCCCGGCCCGGATGAGCTTCTGGTCCGGGTGCAGGCCGCATCCATCTGCGGCACGGATACCAAGATCATCCGCGGCGGCCATTTCCGGGTCGGCCCGGACGAAACCCGCGTCCTTGGCCATGAGCTGGCCGGGGACATCGTCGAGACGGGCGCCAATATCCGCGGCTGGCGGGTGGGGCAGCGCGTGTCGGTGGTGCCGAACATCGGCTGCGGCCATTGCGACATGTGCCGCCGCGGGCTGAACAACATGTGCCCCGATTACGACGCCTTCGGCATCAACATCGATGGCGGGTTTCAGCAATATATGATCGTCACCGCCGCGGCGCTGGCGGGGGGCAACCTGATCGGCATCCCCGACGGGATGAGCTATGAAGACGCCTCGCTGGTGGAACCGCTGTCCTGCTGTTTCAACGCGTGGAAGGATCTGGCCGTCACGCCCGAAGACCGGGTGCTGATCCTTGGCACCGGACCGATTGCGGGACTGTTCCTGATGCTGGCCCGGGCCTATGGCGCGCGGCAGGTGATCGTGGTCGGCCGCCGTGCCGAACGGCTGGAGGAGATCGCCCCTTTGGGCGCCACCGATACGGTGGACAGCAGCCGCGCCGACGTGGTGGATGAGGTGCTGCGCCTGACCGGCGGCCATGGCGCCGACGTGGCGCTGACCTGTGCGCCTGCGCCGGAGTTGCAGCAGCAGGCCATGGCCTGTCTGGCCCGGCTGGGGCGGATGAATTTCTTCTCCGGCCTGACCAAGGGCAGCCGGGTCGAGATCGACACCAACAAGGTGCATTATTGGGGGCTGAAGCTCCTCGGCTCCACCGGGTCGAGCGTGCAGGATTACGCCCGCGCCCTGCGGCTGGTTGAGACGGGGCAGGTGCAGGTGGGCCGGGTGGTGACCCATCGCTTCGGCATGGCCGAGGCCGAGGCCGCCTTTGCCCATGCCCTGTCCGGGCAGGGCATGAAAACGGTGATCTTTCCGCAGGAAGAGAGGCTTTCATGAAAGCGGCGGTTCTGCATGCGCCGGGCGACCTGCGGGTCGAAGAGGTGCCGGTGCCGGAAATCGGCCCGGGTGAAGTGCTGGTGCGCGTCCAGGCGGCAGGCATCTGCGGGTCGGATATCGGCCGGGTGATGGTGACGGGGACCTATGCCTTCCCCACCATCCCGGGCCATGAATTCGCGGGTGAGGTGGCGGCGGTGGGCGACGGCGTTGCCCATCTCGCCCCGGGCGACAAGGTGGCGGTGGCGCCGCTGATGCCCTGCGGCGCCTGCGAATGGTGCGCGGCGGGAAAATTCTCGCTCTGCGATACCTATGATTTCATGGGTTCGCGCAGCGACGGCGCCTTTGCGGATTATCTGAAGGCCCCCGCGCGCAACGTGCTGAAGGTGCCGGACAGCGTTTCGTTCGAAGAGGCAGCCACCATCGAACCCGCCGCCATCATCCTGCACGGCATCCACAAGCTGAACCTGCGGCTGGGCGATGCCGTGGCGGTGGTCGGCTGCGGGGCACTGGGCTATTTCGCCCTGCAATTCGCCAAGCTGTCGGGTGCTTATCCTCTGATCGCCATCGACGTGGACGAAGACAAGCTGGCGCTGGCGCGGCAGGTGGGCGCCGATCTCTGCATCAACCCCGCGAAAGAGGATGCGGTGGCCGCCGTGCGCGCCGCAACCGGCGGGCGTGGCGTGGCCATTGCGCTGGAATGCGCGGGCTCGGCCCCCGGGCGCGATCTGTCGATCCTTGTGACCGCCAAGCAGGGCAAGGTGATGCTTTACGGCACCGCTTATGGCGATGTGACCTTTGCGGAAAAGGCTTTCGCGCGGATGGTGCGCGAAGAGCTTGAAGTTGTGGGGTCGTGGAACTCCTATTCCCTGCCGTTTCCGGGGAAGGAATGGTTCGACATCATCGCCCTGCTGGCAGAGGGGCGGCTGAAGGTCGGCCCGATGATCACGCATCGCGCCGCGCTGGAGGAGGCGCCCGCGATCTTCAAGGCGCTGAAGGCCCGGACCTTCGGCCCATACCACAAGATCCTGTTCACGCCGCAGGGCTGACAGGCGGGGCAGGGGGGAGGAAACCATGACCCAATATGTGATGGCGCTGGATGAGGGCACCTCAAGCGCGCGGGCCATCCTGTTCGACCGCGGCGGCAGTATCGTCGCCATCGGGCAGCGGGAATTCCGGCAGATCTATCCGAAGCCCGGCTGGGTGGAACATGACGCCGAAGAGATCTGGGCGACCCAGCTTTCGGTGGCGCGCGAGGCGATCCACAAGGCCGGGATCACCCCCGAACAGGTGGCCGCCATCGGCATCACCAATCAGCGGGAAACCTGCGTGATCTGGGACCGCCGCACCGGCCAGCCCATCCACAATGCGCTGGTCTGGCAGGACCGCCGCACCTCGGGCACCTGCGATGCGCTGAAGGCGCGCGGGCTGGAAGCCTATGTGAAAGACACGACAGGACTGGTGATCGACGCCTATTTCTCGGGCACCAAACTGGCATGGATGCTGGACCATGTGCCGGGCGCGCGTGACCGGGCCGAGCGGGGAGAGCTGGCGGCGGGCACCATCGACAGTTGGCTGATCTGGAACCTGACCGGCGGGCGGGCGCATGTGACCGATGCCTCCAACGCCTCGCGCACGCTGTTGTTCAACATCCGCACGGGGGATTGGGACGACCGTCTGCTGGCCGAGCTGAACGTGCCGCGCAGCATATTGCCTCAGGTGCGCGACAGTTCCGAAATCTACGGCGTGACCGACCCCGACCTGTTCGGGGCGGAGATTCCGGTGGCCTCCTCCATCGGCGATCAGCAGGGCGCGCTGTTCGGCCAGTCCTGCTTTGGCGCGGGGCAGGTGAAGGCAACCTATGGCACCGGCGGCACGCTTCTGATGAACACCGGGACGGTGCCGGTCGGGTCTGACAACGGGCTTCTGACCACGGTGGCGTGGCGGTTGGGCGGTCGGCTGGAATATGCGCTGGAAGGCACGCTCTTTTCGGTCGGCACCGTGGTGCAATGGCTGCGGGACGAGCTGAAGCTGATCCATTCCGCAGCTGAGACGGAACCCGCCGCGCTGGAGGTGGCCGATACCAACGGTGTCTATGTGGTGCCCGCCTTCACCGGCCTGTCCGCGCCGTTCTGGGACCAATATGCCCGCGGCACCATCGTGGGCATCACCCGCGGCGCCAACCGCAACCATCTGATCCGCGCCTCGCTGGAAAGCATGGCCTATCAGATCCGCGACGTGATCGGCGCGATGGAGGCGGATTCCGGCATCGCTCTGGCCGAGCTGAAGGTGGACGGCGGCGCCGCGATGAACAATTTCGTGCTGCAGTTTCAGGCCGATCAACTGGGTGTTTCGGTGCTGCGGCCCACGATTATCGACACCACGGCCCGGGGCGCCGCGTTTCTGGCAGGGCTGGCCGTGGGCTACTGGAAGGACCGTGAGGATCTGACCACCGCCTTCACTTTGGACCGCGCCTTTGCCCCCTCAGACGACCGGGACGGCGCCGATGCGCTTTACCGCGGCTGGACCCGCGCGGTGGACCGCGCCCGGGACTGGGCCGCCCACGATCAGGATTGATGCCATGAGCTATGACCCCGCCACCCGCCCGACGATGTATTTCATCGGTGTCACCACCGCGAAATCCTCGATCATGAAGGTGTTTCCCGCATGGGCGAAACATCTGGGCATCGACGCCGTGCTGAAGGGCATCGACTTTGCCCCGAATGCCCATCCGGCGGCCTATCGGGCGGCGGTCGGGTTCATCAAGGGCGATCCGCTGTCGCTGGGCGCGCTGGTGACCACGCATAAGGTGAACCTGCTGAAAGCCTCCCGCGATCTGTTCGGCGAGCTGGACCCCTATGCGCAGACGCTACACGAGATCAGCTCGATCTCGAAACGCGGCGGGCGGCTGGTGGGCCATGCGAAGGACCCGATCACCGTGGGCGTCAGCCTTGAGGCCATCGTTCCGCCCGGTTACTGGGCTGAGACGGCTGCCGCGCTGTGCATCCTTGGGGCGGGCGGGTCGTCGCTGGCGCTGACGCTCTATCTGCACAACAAGAAGCGGGCAGGCGGTGATGTCCCGCAGCGCATTGTCGTGACCGCCCGGCGCGAGGCGAGCCTTGCCGAGATGCGCCATGTCCATTCCCAGATCGGCCTGACGATCCCGGTGGACTACCGGCTGGCCCCCACGCAGGTTGATGCCGATGCGGTCGTGGCCGAACTGCCGCCCGGCTCGATGGTGGTCAACGCAACCGGCCTTGGCAAGGACGGGCCGGGTTCACCCCTGTCGGACGCGGTGCAGTTCCCCGAAGGCGGGATCGTCTGGGAATTCAACTATCGCGGCGATCTGGTCTTTCTGGATCAGGCCCGCGCCGCAGCAGCCTCACGCGGTCTGACGGTCCACGACGGCTGGGTCTATTTCATCCACGGCTGGACCCGCGTGATTGCCGAGGTTTTCGACATCGACATCCCCATGGCGGGCCCGGCCTTTGATCAGCTTGGCCGCATCGCCCGCGACGCAACCTCCTGAAAGGAGAAAGATATGTCCGACATGACCCCGACCAAGTTCGACTTCAACACCGTCACCGGCCTGTCCAAGACAGCCAAGCCGATCGCGCGGCCCCTGTCCACGCTGAAGGGCTATTTCCACGACACCGCCGCTTTTGACGCCGCTTTGGCTGCGGGCGATCCGCTGGTTTACGAATATTTCGACATGGGTGTGCCTGAGACCGATGGCAACGTGGCCTATGGCACCACCTCGATCAAGCCGGGCAAGATCGGTGACGAATATTTCATGACCAAGGGCCATTTCCACACCGTGCTGGACACGGCGGAAGTCTATTACTGCCTGTCCGGCCATGGCGGCATGATGATGGAAACGCCTGAGGGCAAGGTCGAATGGCGTGAGATGCGGCAGGGCGATGCGGTCTATGTGCCGGGCCGTTGGGCGCACCGCTCCATCAACATCTCGGCCACCGAGAATTTCGTGATGTTCTTCGCCTTCCCCGGCCATGCGGGCCATGATTACGGCACCATCGCCACCAAGGGGTTCCGCAAGCTGATGGTCGAACGCGACGGCAAGCCCGTCATGATCGACAATCCGCGCTGGAACGGCTGACGCCGCCAGACCGATGACCGGGAAAATCGCTGTCACCCCGCGCTCGCTTTCGGGCGCGGGCCACCCCGCGCTGTCTTTGCTGACCAAGCGCGGCTATGAACTGGTCTTTCCCGCGCCGGGCAAGACCCCTTCCGAAGACGATCTTTTGCGCGCCGTGCCGGGCTGTGTCGGCTGGCTGGCCGGGGTGGAGCCGATCGGCGCCCGCGTCCTGCGCGCCTCCGAAGGGTTGCGGGTGATCAGCCGCAACGGCGTGGGCGTGGATAACATCGACCTGCCTGTCGCCGCGGCGCAGGGTGTGCGGGTGGAGCGCGCCATGGGCGCCAATGCCCGCGGCGTGGCCGAACTGGCGGTGACGCTGATGCTGTCGGCCTTTCGCCATGTGCCATGGTCGGACGCCCGGCTGCATGGCGGCGACTGGCAGCGCCGTCTCGGGATCGAGGCGGAGGGGCGGACGCTGGGCATCGTCGGCTGCGGTGCCATCGGGCGGCAGGTGGCGGAGATCGCGCTGGCTTTGGGCATGAAGGTGGTGGGTTACGACCCCTTTCCGCTGGCTGGCTTTGCGCCGGACGGCTTCCGCTATGCCCCGCTGGCCGAGGTGCTGGCTGTGGCCGATGCGGTGACGCTGCATTGCCCGCCGGGGGCGGAGCCGATCCTGAACGCCGCCAGTCTTGCCACGATGAAGCGCGGGGTGACGGTGATCAACACCGCCCGGGCCGAACTGGTCGAGGATACCGCCATGCTGGCCGCGCTCGACAGCGGGCAGGTGGGCGTTCTGGCCACCGATGTCTTTCACGCCGAGCCGCCCGCGCCTTCGGCGTTGCTCGCGCATGACCGGGTGATCCTGACCCCCCATGCCGGGGGGTTTACCGAGGAAAGCGTGGATCGCGCCACCCGGACGGCGGTGGAGAACATCCTGAAGGTGCTGGAAGGATGACGCTTTGGACCGAAACCCCCGCTGCCGGGCCGGAGGATCTGCCGGCGCGGCCGGGCGCGGTGCTGTGGTGGCTGGGGCAAGCCGGGTTCCTGATCCGGCAGGGCGGGCTGACGCTGGTGATCGACGCCTATCTGTCGGATTCGCTGGCGGAAAAGTATCGCGGCACCCGGTTTCCGCATCGGCGGATGATGCCGCCGCCCGTGGCGCCGGGCGATCTGCACGGGGTGGACTGGCTCCTTTGCACCCATGCCCATACCGACCATATGGACCCCGGCACCATTCCGGCGCTGCTGGCCGCCAATCCGGCCTGCCGGGTGCTGGCCCCGCGCGCCAGCCGCCAGACCGCCTTGGCCCGCGGCGTGCCGCCCGATCGGCTGGTGCTGATCGACGCCGGTGAGACGCTGGACCTTGGCGGGGTGCAGGTCACCGCCACACCTTCGGCGCATGAGATACTGGCGCAGGGGGCAGAGGGCTATCCCTATCTGGGCTATGTGCTGAAGGGCGGCGGTGTCACCCTCTGGCATTCCGGCGATACGGTGCCCTTCCCCGCGCTGCCGGGGATCGTGGCGCCGCATCGGGTGGACCTTGCCCTTCTGCCGGTGAATGGCCGCGATGCGGAGCGGGCGGCGAATGGCGTGCCGGGCAACCTGACGCTGGAAGAGGCGGTGGCGCTGACGCAGGCCATCGGCGCGGGCGGGATGCTGGGCCATCACTTCGGCCTTTTTGACTTCAACACGCTGGACCCCGAGGCGGGGCGCCATCAGCTGGCCGCATTGGCGCCCGAAGGGCAGGTGGCGCTGGTCACGCGGGGGACGGCCTATCACCTCGCACCGCGTCCGAAGCCGCCGCTGGCGGTGCTGGCGGCCTGTCTGGGCAACATCTGCCGCTCCCCTCTGGCCGAGGGTCTGCTGCGTCGCGCCTTTGCCGGTCGTCCGGTGCAGATCGACAGCGCCGCGCTGGTGGACTGGAACATCGGCCGCGCGCCCGATCCGCGGTCGGTGGCCGTGGCGGCGGAACATGGGCTGGACATTTCAGCGCAGGTGGCACGGCAGATCCGTGAAAGTGATTTCCACGACTTCGACCTGATCCTGGCGATGGATGCGACCAATGTGGCGGCACTTTCGGCGTTGCGCCCGAAGGGTGCGCGGGCGCGGATCGTGGCGGCGGGCGATCTGGTGGATCTGGAAAATCCACAAGACATTCAGGACCCTTATGAATTCGGAAGTGACGCGTTTGACTGCGTTTTCCGCCAGCTGGAACAGGCCGTCGCGCGGATTGCGCAGAATTCGATTTGATCCAAAAGATCAGGAATGAATTTCCTTTACTTCTGGCAGTCATCGAAATAAATTCGAAGCAACGACAGACTCGGTGGAAGAGGAGCCCCGGCCTGTCACAACACGGGAGGACACCATGAAACTCGCACGACTGCTGATGATGAGCGTCGCGGCCGGAGCCTTTGCTTCCGCAGCGCTGGCACAGGATCTTTGCGGCTATAACGCGCCCACCCCGCTGGCCGAGGGCGCGCAGGCCGACCCGGCCACGATCTCGAACGGTGTGGACGGCATCAATATCGCCTTCCTGCCGATGGGCACCGAATTCAACTATCACGTCGCCCTGGGCGAGGGGATCAAGCAGGTCGCCGATGCCCGTGACGACGTGGATATGTTCCTGCTCTCACCCTATTCCGGGTCTGATCTTGCGGGCCAGATGGGCATGCTGCAGGACGTGACCGCCCGGGCAGATGTCGATGCCATCATCCTGATTTCCTTTGACGAAGCCGCACTCGCGCCTTTGGTGAAAGAGGCGGTGAACGCGGGCAAGGCGGTGATCATCGTCAACTCGGACATTCCGAACTTTCCCACCCCGGTGCATGGCGTGGTGGGGGTGAACCAGCGCACGGTGAACAAGGCGCTGGCGGAATGGGCACGCGAAAAGGCGGGCGGCGAGGCACGTGTGGTCGGCATTCTGGACGGTGAGCCAGGCTATCTGGCCACCGAACGCGCGGGCGGCTTTACCGATGGGATCGAGGGCAGCAACTGGACGGTCAAGGCCCGCATCAACGGCGGCTGGAGCGTCGAGAAAGGCAACACCGCGGCGATGGACCTCTTGCAGGCCAACCCGGACCTTCAGGTGATCTATGCCTCCAACGACTATATGGCGCTTGGCGCGGCGCTGGCGGCCAAGACGCTGGGCCGCGACGACCTGACCATCCTTGGCTATGACGGCGACACCGGCGCGCTGGAGGATATTGCCGCGGGGGGCATGGATGCCACCTCGGACACCTCGCCCGTCATCATGGGCCGCAAGGCGGCCTGTTTCGCCATCGACCTGATCGAAGGCAAGACCGCGGGCGGCTATGTCAACACCCCGACCCGCATCGTCAGCGCCGAGAACGCGGTCGAGGTGCTGCAGCATCCCGAAGACCTCTTCCCCAAGCCTTCCAAGGCCTACTGACCCTCCCGGCCTGGCGGGGGCCGGTGTGTCCCCGCCTTTTTCCCGAAAGGAGATGACCATGGCGCCCCCGCTCTGGGAACTTGTGACCATCACCAAGACCTTTCCCGGCGTCCGGGCCAATGACGGCATCTCAATCCGGCTGAACGCCGGAGAGATTCACGGGCTGCTGGGCGAAAACGGCTGCGGGAAATCGACGCTGATCAAGATCCTGTCCGGCGTTCATGCGCCCGACAGCGGCGAAATCCGGCTGAACGGTGCGCCTGTCACCTTGGGCGGCCCCATCGGTGCCCGCGCCAAGGGCGTGGCGACGGTGTTTCAGGAATTCTCTCTGGCGCCGACGCTGACGGTGGCCGAGAATATCTTCCTTGGCCGCTATCCCCGACGCGGCCCGCTGGTCGACTGGCCGCGGATGCGGCGCGAGGCGGCGGCGGTGCTGGCCTCCCTCGATATCGACATTGACCCGGACCGGCTGGTCGGCGCGTTGTCAGTGGCCGAACAGCAATTGGTCGAGATTGCCAAGGCGATCTCGGTCGATGCCACGCTGCTGATCCTGGATGAGCCGACCACCGCACTTGGCGCGCAGGAAATCGTGGTGCTGCACAGGCTGTTGCGGCGGATGAAAAGCCGGGGCGTGGCGATCCTTTACATCTCGCACCGGCTGGATGAGGTGGTGGAGCTGGTGGACCGCGCGACGGTGCTGAAAGAGGGGCGCGTGGCCTCTTGTGCAGAGACGACCCGGCTGGATATCCCGTCGATCGTGACCGCGATGATCGGCTCTTCGGTCGAAGAGCATTACCCCAAGGAACACAACGCCCGCAACGAAACCCTGATCGAGGTGGAGGGGCTAAGCTCGGCCGCGGGTGCCTGCAACGCCAGCTTTTCCATCCGCCGGGGCGAGGTCTTCGGTCTGGGCGGGGTCATCGGCTCTGGCCGGACCGAGATTGCCCGCGCGCTCTTCGGGGCCGACCGGGTGACGGCGGGCCGCATCCGCATCGGCGGGCGTCCCGTCCGCATCCGAAACCCGAGGCAGGCCATCAGGGCGGGGCTGGCGCTGGTGCCGGAAAACCGCAAGTTCGACGGGCTGTTCTTCAATTTCCACGGCGGGCCGAATGTCACCTCGGCCGCCCTTGGCCGCATCCGGCGGCTGTTCCTGCTGGACAAGGGGCAGGAGGGGCAGGTGACCGCGGATTACATCCGCGATCTGGAAATCTCGCCCGCGGCGGCCACGAAATTCGTCAACCTGCTGTCGGGCGGCAACCAGCAGAAGCTGATCATCGCGCGCTGGCTCTTCGCACAATCGCAGGTGTTGATCCTGGACGAACCCACGCAGGGCATCGACATCGGGGCCAAGCTGGCGGTCTACCGGCTGATCAACGATCTGACGGCGCGGGGCTGTGCCGTGATCCTGATCAGTTCCGACCATAACGAGCTGATCGCCATGTCGGACCGGATCGGCATTGTCCGCGGCGGCACCATCGTGGGCACGCTGCCCGCCGCCGAAGTCACCCATGCGCATCTGGTGCAGGCCTCGGCCGCCGAAGCTGCGCGGACCGCTGCCTGAGAGGAACATCATGACCAAACCCTCTGCCTTCAGACGTCTGGCGGGACAGGAATTCTTCGGGCCTGCGCTGGCGCTGCTGCTGATCGTCGTGATCGTGGCGGCCACCACCCCGGCCTTTCTGGATCTGCAGAATTTCCGCAACATCGCGCTGCAGGTGTCGATCCTGTCCATCGTGGCCATCGGGTCCACCATCGTGATCATCACCGGCGGGATCGACCTGTCGCCGGGGTCGATGATCGCGTTCCTGACCATGTGCCTTGCGGTCTTCGTCAAGAACCAGGGCATGGACCTGGCCCCCGCCATCGCGCTGACGCTGCTGATCGGCTGCGCGCTTGGCATCACCAACGGCGTGCTGGTGGCCTATATCGGCATTCCGGCCTTCATCGTCACGCTGGCGGGCCTGTCGGCCTTTCAGGGGCTGGCGCTGACGCTGAACGGCGGCACGCCTGCATTCTCGCTGTCCGAGGAGTTGGGGCAGGTGTTCTATGGCACCTTCCTTGGGCTGCCTTTGCCGTTCTTCTATGTCGTCGGCAGCTATCTTCTGTTCACCGTCATCATGGAGCACACCCGTCTGGGGCGTGAGATCTATGCCGTGGGCGGCAATGAAAGCGCGGCCCGCCTGTCCGGCATCGACGTGGCGAAGGTGCGGCTGACCGCCTTTGGTTTTGCTGGGGCCTGCGCGGCCTTTGGCGCGGTGCTCCTTGCGGCGCGGCTGAACTCCGGCTCGCCCAATTACGGATCGGGGATCGAATTGCAGGCCATTGCCGCCGCGGTAGTGGGTGGGGCGTCGCTGGCGGGCGGTCGGGGCAGGGTGGTGTCCACCCTCATCGGCTCCCTCATCATCGTGGTGGTGCAGAACGGGCTGAACCTGAACGCCGTGACCACTTCGATGCAAAGCCTGACCATCGGGCTGATCATCCTCATCGCGGTCGGCCTTGATGTCTGGCGCGCACGCATCGGGCGCGGGCTAGGGCGGCTGACCGGCGCGCAACGCGCCTGATCTTTCTGGGAGAAGAACATGGATTTCGGACTGACGGACAAGGTGGTCGTGGTCACGGGGGGCGGCACCGGCATCGGCTTTGCCATTGCCAAGGCCTTCCACGACGAAGGCGCCGTGGTGGTGATCAACGGCCGCGACAAGGGCCGGCTGGACGCGGCCTGCGCGAAGATCGGGCCGCGCGCACATGGCGTGGTGGCCGACCTTCTGACGGCAGAGGGGGCCGATACGCTGGCCGGCTTCGCCGAGGCGCTTGGCCCGGTGGAGGTGCTGGTGAACAACATCGGCGTCTTCGATGTCTGCGATTTCTTCGAGGTGTCGGACGACCGCTGGACCGAATATTTCCAGCACAATCTGATGACGGCCATCCGCATCACCCGCCGCCTGATGCGGCTGATGCTGGACCGCAATTCCGGCAGCGTCGTCTTCATTTCATCCGAGGCGGCGATCCGGTCGATCGGCAATATGGTGCCCTATTCCACGACAAAAACCGCCATGCTGGGCCTTGCCCGGTCGCTGGCCGAACTGACGCGGGGCACGAATGTGCGGGTGACCAGCTACATGCCCGGCACCACCGCGACCGAGTCGGTGCAGGGCTATTTCGAAGGATTGGCCCGCGATCAGGGCAAGACCGTGGACGAGGCGCTGCGCGACTTCTACCGCGATGTGCAGCCTGGAAATCTGGTGCAGAAGCTGATCGACCCGGCGCTGCACGGGCGGGGCGTGGTGCAGCTGGCCACCAATGCGGCGATGAACGGCGTCACCCACCGGGCCGATGGCGGCACGATCCGCAGCATCATCTGAGGGGGCCGCGATGACCACGAAATTCGGAGTGCACGCGCTGGTCTTCACCAGCGACTGGAACGCGGCTACGGCGCCTGCCGCCTGCCGGACGGCGGCGGAGATCGGCTATGATCTGGTCGAGGTGCTGATCTTCGATCCTGCGACGATGGATAGCGAAATGACCGCCCGCGCCGCGCGCGAAGCCGGGATCGGCCTGCGCCTTGGCATGGCCTTGGGCCCTGCAACGGACATTTCCTCGCCCGACCCCGAGATTGCTGCCCGCGGCGAGGCGATGGTGACACGCTGCATGGAGATTGCCGCCGAACTGGGCGCCCCCGCGGTCAGCGGCATCATCTATGCGGCGTTCAATGGCTATACCGCCGCCCCGACCGTGGCGCAGCGCGCGCAGGTGGCCGCGGCGCTGGCGCGTCTGGACCGGCGGGCAGGCGAACTGGGCATCCGGCTGGGGATCGAGCCGGTGAACCGTTACGAATCCTATATGGTGAACACGCTGGATCAGGGCGCCGATCTGATCCGCCAGAGCGGGGGCCGGAACCTGTTCCTGCATCTGGACACGTTCCATATGAACATCGAAGAGGGCGACATTCCGGGCGCGATCCACCGCAACGCGGCCCATCTGGGCTATGCCCATCTGGCCGACAATCACCGCGGGCTTCTCGGCTCCGGCACGTTCGACCTCAAGGCGTTTTTCCGGGCGCTGGCCGCGGCGGGCTATACCGGGGACTACACCGTCGAAAGCTTTTCGCCCGTGCCTTTGGGCGCCGATCTGGCGGGCGGGCTGCGGCTGTGGCGTCAGGCCTGGGCAGAGCCGGCTGCCGCTGCGCGCACCGCGCTGGAGGTGATGCGGCGGGCTCATGCCGATGCGCAGGCAGCGCTGAACGTCTGGTAAGGAAGGAATTCCCTTTCCTCGCCTCTGCAAGCTATAAAATTGCAGAGGCCATAGCAGGACAGGTTAGCCATGAATGTCGCCGTTGAACCGAAGCAGGGCCTTCTGGCGCGCATCCGCTGGATGTCGGCCTATATGAACCCGGCGCTGCGCCGTATTGCCGAACGGGTGCTGCGGGCGCCCGAGGATATCAAGTCGATCTCGATCAAGGATCTGGCCATGCAATGCGAGGTGTCGGAATCCACCGTCACCCGCTTCGTGCGCGAGATCGAGGTGACCAGCTTCCAGCAGTTCAAGATCCTGATTGCCGAAGAGCTGTCACAGGGCACCGGCGTGCCGCCGGTGGTGACCGACCGCCATGTCTATGAGGATATCAATGAGAATGACGACACCGCCTCGGTCCTGTCCAAGGTGGCGGCACGCTATGCCATGACCATCGCCGACACCCGCGCGGGCCTGTCCTCGGACGAGCTGGAGCGTGCGGTTTCGGCCATCGAACAGGCCGATATGCTGGCCTTCTTTGCCATGGGCGCCTCGCTCATCTGCGTCGAGAATGCGCTGCTCCGCTTCATGCGGGTGGGCAAACCCTGTCAGTTCTTCCGCGATCTGGGCATCCGGCAGATTTCCACCTCGACCCTCGGGCCGAAGTCGCTGGCGATCGGGATCAGCAATTCGGGCCGCACCATATCGACCGTGGACAGCCTGAAAGAGGCCAAGGCACAGGGCGCGGTGACCATGTGCATCACCTCTTTCCCCGACAGCCCGCTGGTGCGCCATGCCGATATCCGGCTGTTCACCCCCACGGTAACGGGCGTGATCGGGCCCGCGGATTACCATGAATCCATGGTATCGAAGATCGCACAGCTGCAAATCATCGACGTGCTCTATTCGCTTTATGCGGTGCGCAACTTCGGATCGGCGATTGCCGGGCTGGAAAAGACCTCCGACGTGACCTCGCTGACCCGCTATTGACCCCGGGGGTGCCAGAAGCGCCCGCAACCGCGGCACCATAAGGCGCGAACCCGCCGTTTGACGCGGTGGCCAAGGGGAACGGCGTGGGCGCCTCCGCGGTCACCGGCGATTGCTCTGGCCGGGCCTCGGCCAGCACGCTGCGGGCTGATCCTCCCGGCGGGACCTTACCCATTCGCGCCAGCCTCATTTCTGCCAGGGCGGATGGGGCACCGCTTCATCATCATCCGGCGAAAGCGGAGCTGAGACCTCGCCAGCCGCCCTTGCGCAGCGGCGGGGCAGGCGGCCCGCCGGGGTGACGATCCTGCACGGCGCCCAGGCAAATCCGGTCGGCAGAATGTTTGCTGCACCATCGGCATTTGCCGACTGCCACGCCTCAAAGGCCGCGGCAAGGTGTGGGCACATTTCCAGCAGGTCTTTTTGTCATGAGTCTCACAAGCTTCATCGCCGCATATGTCCTTGTTGCTATGACACCCGGGCCGAATATGGCCGTTGTTGCGCAGGCAAGCCTCCGGCACGGGCGGCGCAGGGCGCTGATGGCCGCGGCCGGTGTCGCACTCGGGGCAGCGGCGCTGACGGTCTGCGTCATTACGGCAGCCGTTCACGTGCCGCGCCCGTCGATCGATTCCCGAAGCTTCGGCGCGCTATACGGGCTTCTGGTGATCTGGATGGGGGTAAGCTGCCTGGGCAACCGGGGAAACCGTCCCGACAGACAAAGCAGCCGTGCCGGGTTCTGTCAGGCCATGATCGTTGCCTTGCTGAACCCCTACACCGCCCTTCTGATCCTGACCTACACATCCGGGGCAGAGCCTGCGCAGATCAGGGCCGCTGCGCCCGGGCTCGTCCTTTCGGTATTCCTGATCGCGGGCTGCTGGCTGTCCTGCGTCGCGCTCGGCCTGAGCAGCCGGCTTTTTACGAAGGCGAACCTGGGCCTCCGGATGGGACTGGTGCCGGTGATCGGTATCCTTCTGATCGGCCTTGGCACCTTCAGCGTCTTGCAAGCACTGCCCGTCTGACCCCAAGCCGACAGGCGCAAAGACTGTCCTGCGCCCCGGCCTTTCGCCCATGCGGGGTCACACCGGTGTGCGTCCGATGTCCCTCAGCAGCGCCACAAGCTCGGCCTGCCGGTGGCGTCCCGTCTTGCTGAAGATCCGTTCAAGATAGGTGCGACCCGTCTTTTGCGTGATGCCAAGCAAGGCGGCGATCCCGGCGACATTATGTCCGGCGGCCAGAAGTGCGGCAAACCGCGCTTCGGCAGGCGTCAGGTCGAACAAAGCGCAAAGCAACGTCTGGTCCGGCGCCACATCCCGGCCTCCCGCTTCTGTGGCGGCGATGAGAAGGTCGGCGCTGGCGAAAATATCCTGCGCCGAGCGTTTCAGCGGCACGATGTGAATGACCAGCGGCGCGCGGCCCTCCCGTCTGGAGACCGGGATGGAACGGATGGCGGCGCTGCTTGCGGCCTGCTCGACAAGCGCGTTCTGAAACAATGTGTTCGCGGCCGGGTCGGAGATTGCGAGGCCGCCGAAAGCAACCTCCAGAAAGATATCGCGGTAACGGGAGAAATGCGTATTGGTCGAGCGCACACGCCCCCCCGCACTCATCACAGCGGCAGGCAGGCCAAGGGCTTCCAGCGCATCCGTTGCAGCCTGCGCCCGTTGCAGGCCCAGCCGGGCCGAAATCAGCGCCGCACGGGAAAAATGCGGCAGCAGGTGATTCAGGAAATCCGGCGCAGTATCCGGAAACCGGCCGTCCCGCTTCAGACGTTCGAAACTGAAATAGGCAACCTCTCCGGTCGGCAACGGCACGGGAGTGAACAACTGCTGATGCAGGCCGATTCTGTGGTGGTATTTGGGGGAAGGATCGCTCGCGAGATCCTCTGGCGTCACGATGTCGTAGGTCACGAGAAAGCCCGTTCGCGTTGCCTGCCGCAGCATTCTGTTCATGAGGCTGCGCTGCCAGTCGCCGCTGGTGACCCAGGCTGTCAGCGCCTCGCGGCTGTGGGGGGTAGAACGCCAGCGCGGGGGGACATCCTGCTTTTCAAAGATGATGAGCTCGCCGCTCGCCGCACCGATACGGTCCAGCACACCCTCAAGGGAGTTTGGCCAGATATCTGTATTGAAGGCCGATTCATAGATCTGATCAATGATTTCACCTTCCATCCGCTCGACCTTTCGCATGGCTGAATATGCTGTCCCCGAAGGTGGTGCAGGATCTGGCCAAAGTGGTCACCGGGGATGTTCCATCAGGGGACTGGGGGCTGACGCCGAACTGCACCGGAAGTTCCGCCGATACCCCCGGAAGTGATGGACCTGCGTCATCTCGGGGCACAGCACCGCGGGCGCCGGTGCGGTCCAAGCAAGGGATCGGGGACCAAAGCCAGCCGTCCAACGGAAGCAGCCCGTCGCGCGGGTGTGCTCTTTCCGGCGGCAGACAGGCCGGTGGAACGTTGCCGTATTGCCATGACGCATTCGTCCCATAGGACATCCCTCCATTTCAGGCAAAGGATGACATCATAAAGCCGTAGCATCAAACGCCCATGGGATCGGAGCCTGCATCCGGGTCACCGATGGTCAGGTCTTGACCACGATCCGCAGGGCCGCAGCCCCCATGAAGGCGCCAGTGCCCCGGTCGGTCCCGAAGGCCAAGCGGATCAGCACCACGGCGAACGGGAAACCGGCCGGCCAGCGGGGCAGCCGCAATCAGTGCCCGCGGAATGACAGCCAGATCGGCCCCGTGGCAGCACCTGCACACTTGCTCAGCGACGGCTGGTGCCAAGGGAAAGGATCAAGGCAGGGCTCAAGGAAAGCAGGCAGACATCGGATGATCCGCTTTGCCGCAAACCGCCTGCGCATCAGGAAGTGATATGCGGCAACCTCCCGCGCGGATACAGGCGACGCCGCCTATGCGTCAGCCAGCACAAAGGCCCCGGCAAGGACAAGCGCGATCCCGCCCATCCGCTGCAGATCAACCGCCTTCTGTGGCAGGCCGAACAGGCCAAAGTGATCCACCACCGCCGACATGATGAGCTGCCCGAGCAGGGCCAGCCCCACACAAGTGGCGGCGCCAAGCCGCGGCAGGGCAAAGGTCGATGTCGTGACAAAGATCGCCCCGCCCAGTCCGCCGAACCAGTAGATTGCCGGAACCGTCCGCAGCACCTGCCACGATGGCAACTCTTGCCGGGTCAGCAACACGACCCCGGCCATGCAGGCGAAGCTGACAAACAGCGACACCATCGCCGCCCAGATGGCCGAGACGCCCGCCGTCCGCGCCAAAAGCGCATTCAGCGCGAATTGCAGCGGAAGGGCGGCACCCGCCATGATCATCATTACGAAGGTGGGGGGCATCGGGCGCTTCCGGCTCACGCATTAAATAATCACATGATCAATAAAGGGCAGGACAGGCGACGTCAACCCGTCGCAGATGACTTGCACACCCCAATGCAATCAGAGACAAGGAAACATACGGAAGTGCAGAGCGGGGGAGAGATGGCGCAGACCGTCCATGAAGGGGACCAGCCCACCACGGGCGCCGGACCGCAGGTGACGCCCACGCAAGAGGCGATCATGGCGGCGGCGATCCGGCTTCTGCTGCGCCGGTCCTCGGACGGGATCAGCATGGGCGATATCGCGGCCGAGGCGGGCGTGTCGCGCCGCACCGTATTCAACCAGTTCGCCAGCAAGGAGGCGCTGGTCGAACAGGCGCTCGCCCGGGTCTGGACCCGGATCGGCATTGCCGAGATCACCGGCACACTGGATGCCGCCGCCGATCCGCGCGCCACGATGACCCGCATCGGCAAGGCGATCACCGCCTTCTGGCTGGAGGGCGACGCCATTGCCATTGCGCGCATGGCGATCCGCGAAAGCTTTATCCTGCCGGAAAGCAGCCTGCATTATCTGGATCAGGGCAAGCGGCCGGTGACACAGGCGATCATCCGCTATGTCGAGACACTGGTGGCCGCGGGGCGGATCCGGACCGATGATGCGGGGCTGGCCGCCCGGCAGTTCATCGGTCTGATCAATGAGCCGCTGGTCTTCCTCCAGATTCTGGGCCAGCCGGAAACTCATCCGGAGGCGCATATCCGTAAGGTCGTGGAAGAGGCTGTGCAGATCTTCTTCCTGCGCTATCCGCTGGAGGAGGAGGCGAAGCCGTCCGGAGACGGCTCCGCCCGCTGATCAGGCGGCAGCGTCGCGCAGGAAATCCGCCGTGGCGGTTTCGCGCATCACCGCCTCGGCCGAGCGGTGACGTTCGGCATTGCGCCGCTCCTCGGCAGACAGGAGCTGCGCCTGCATATAGGCGCCAAGCGCGCGGGCATGGTCCACAACCTGCCGGTTCACCGCACAGCGCAGGGTGTTGAACCGCTCCAGCGCGGCGGGAACCGTGTCCGTCCCGTCCAGCGCCGCGTCCAGCGCCGCGGCATCCTGCGCCGCCTTGGTGACGCCCATCCCGCAATGCGGCCGCCCGACAAAGGCCGCATCGCCCAGAAGCGCGACCCGGCCCCGCGCCATCCGCCCGACCGTCAGATCATAGATCGGCTGGATGAAGGGCTGCGCGGTCTTGGCCACCAGTTCGGCGAATTGCGGCGACAGAAGGCTCTGGGCCGCGTCCCGCATTTCGGCGATCACCTCGTCGCGGATCAGGTTCGGTGCAATCGACACCTCGTTCACCACACCGTTGCGGTCGGTCAGCAGCCGGGGCAGTTCGGTCGCCGCGTCCGCCGGACGATACCAGACGAAGTTGTAGCGCCGCTTCCCCGGCCGCACGTCATTGCCTTCGCCCGCCACCGGATAGCCCAGCATCTGCTCGCCCTCGGGCAGGCAGAAGGCGAAATAGGGGAACATCTCGGCCCGGGCGCGGTCGGACAGCGCCGCCTCTTCGACCATGCCGCGCCAGGCGATATAGCCTGCATAAAGCGGCTGCGCGGCCGGGTCGAACTGCGCCCGCACGGCCGACCGGAACCCGTCGGCCCCGATCAGCAGGTCACAGCGGACCGGCGCGCCGGTTTCGAAATGGGCGGTGACACCCGCGGCATCCTCGTCATACCGCAGGAAGTTCTGGCCGCGCAGATACAGCCGGTCAGGAAACGCCTCCCCCAGAAGCTCATACATCCGGCCCCAGGAGGTCAGGATCTGCGGCAGGTCGCGGCGGGCGGCGACCGAACCGTCGCGGGCCAGCACCACCCGGCCCGGCGTCGGCACACCGATGTCGTCCCCCGCGGTAAGCCCGGCAGTGGCCAGCGCTTCGAACAGTTCGGCATGGGTGACAATCCCGGCGCCGCGCCCCGACAGGGGCACCGGCACGCGTTCGTGGATCGTCACCTCCCACCCCCGGCGCAACAGATGCAGCCCGGCGAACAGCCCGCCCATCGAACCGCCGACGATCACCGCGCGACGGCGCGTCATGGATTTTTCCATCGGTTCTCTCCGTGCTTACATGTTGTTGGGCAGATAGGTGACCAGACCCGGCATCAGGATCAGCAGCACCCCCGCAAGGCAGATCAGCAGCCAATAGGGCACGGCGCCACGGAACACCTCGGACAGGGGCACGTTCTCGGGCACCGATCCCTTGACCACGAAGACAAGGATGCCGAAGGGCGGTGTCAGCAAACCGGCCTCGATGATCAGGATGCCGTAGATCGCAAAGACCAGCGGGTCATAGCCGAAGCTTTGCGCGATCGGGGCGAAGATCGGCACGGTCAGCAGGATGATCGAGGAGGAATCCAGAAGCGTCCCCATCGCCAGCCAGACGATCGTCATGGCAATCAGCAGGCTGACCGGCCCGAAACCCGCGTTGACGATCCAATCGGTCAGCAGATCCAGCGATCCGCTGGTGACCAGAAAGCGCGAGTAAAGCCCGGCCATCAGAAGCAGGAACATGATCGGCGCCGTGGTGACCCCGGCCGAGATGATGCCATCCAGAATCCCGCGCCAGGTGACGCCTTTCAACAGCGCAATCAGCAGCGCGCCCAAGGCGCCGACGCCCGCCGCCTCGGTCGGGGTGAAAAGCCCGCCCCAGATGCCGCCGATCACCAGAAACACCAACGCAAGGATCAGACCGCCGGACAGCAGGACCGGCCAGCCCAGAGGTTCGGCGGCGATGCTCGGCTCGCCCTCGCCCACATGATAGGGGGCTTTTTCGGGGTGCCTGATCGCGGTGATCACCAGATAAAGGATGAACAGGCCCGCCACCAGAAAGCCGGGCAGGATGCCCGCCATGAACAGCTTGCCGATGGAGATTTCGGTCAGTACGCCCCAGAAGATCAGCAGGATCGAGGGAGGGATCAGCATGCCCAGCATGGCGCTGCCCGCGATGACGCCCAAAGACATCGGCCGGTCATAGTTGTAGCGCCGCATCTGCGGATAAGCGATGCGCGAGAAGGTGGCCGCGGCCGCCACGCTGACACCCGAGATGGCGGCAAAGATCGTGTTGCCGATCACCGTGGCCACCGCCAGCCGCGCGGGAATCCGCCGCAGGCCGCGGTTGGTCATGGTGTAAAGATCCCGCGCCGCGCCCGAGGCGGCGATGAAGTTCCCCATGATGATGAACAGCGGGATGGTGCCGAAGGTATATTCGCGCAGCATGCTGAAAGCGACACTGCCTGCAGTGCCACGGGCAATGTCCCAGCTGTCGAACAGCAGCCACAGACCGGCCAGCGACACGGCGCCCAGAGACACGCCGATCGGCACGCCGACGAGGATCATGGCGATCAGCGCGCCAAGGCTGACAAGGGTCAGAAGGGTCGGGTCCATCTCAGACCTCCTGTTCGTGGGGTTTGGCGAAATCGGACAGCCGCGCCCCGCCCAGAAGGCGGATCATCAACTGGATGTAGCACAGGGCGCTGAGCACGCTCATCGCGAAGATGATGGCGCGGGTGGGATAGACCGGCACGCGCAGCGCGCCCTCGCCCTCGAATTCACCGATGCGGAAGCTGGTAATCATGTCCGACCATCCGCCCCAGGCGATGGCCACGAAAATGCCAAGGCCCATCAGGCAGGACAGCAGGTCGATCACGCGGCGCCCGTTGTCCGACACCGCGTCATAGATCACGGTCGAGCGCAGGAAGCTTCCACGCACGACGGTCAGCGGAAATTGCAGGAATACGATGGCGACGATGGAATTCGCCACCAGTTCCACCGTCCCCTGAAACGAGAAGCCGACCATCCTCCCCAGAACGTCGGCCAGAATCACGAAGGCCAGCACAAAGGCCCAGAGTGCGGCCATCGTATTCAGAAGGGATACGGCACCCTCTGTCTTGCTTGTCATTTTTCCTCCCTTCCGGGTCGCGGTGCCGCCGCGAAACCGGCTTGACAAAGATGAATTCCGGACCTTACTTATCATCCAATAAATAAACCGACAACAGAATTCCATTTGCATCGGGAGGAGACGATGGAAGTTTTCAAGATGATCCCGCTGAGCGGGCTTATGGCGCTGATCGCGCTGACCGGACCCGCCGTGGCGGATTCCTTCACGCTGCGCATCGGCTCGGGCCACGCGCAGGGGCCGGTGACCTATGTGAACACCTCGCACGAGTTTCTGGTGCCCGAGATCGAGAAGCGGGTGGCCGAACGGACCGACCACACGGTGCGGTTCATCGAGGCCTATGGCGGTTCCCTGGCCAAGCTGGACGAGACGCTGGAAGCGGTGGAAAAGGGCATCCTCGACATGGGGCATGTCTGCTTCTGCTTTGAGCCGTCGAAGGCGCTGGCGCAGAACCTGAACTATTTCATCCCGTTCTCGCCGCCCTCGGCCGTTCTGCAGACGCAGATCACCCGCAAGGTCTATGACCAGAACCCGGCTTTGTCCGACCATTTCTCGGAGAACTACAACCAGACGCTGCTGGCCCTGTCGGGCTATGACAATTACAACGTCGGGACCAAGTTCGAATGGGAAAAGTTCGCCGATCTGTCCGGCCACAAGCTGGGCGGCGCGGGGCCGAATCTGGTCTGGCTGGAAGGGTCGGGCACCACGGTCGTGCAGACCGGCATCCCGGATTACTACACCAACATCCAGACCGGCGTGATCGAAGGGAACATGCTGTTCCCCTCCAGCTATTACGGGCTGAAGCTGTATGAGGTGGCCCCGAACTACAAGATCATCGACATGGGCGCGATGATGGTGAACGGGCTGATGATCAACAACAATACGCTGGCCAAGCTGCCGCCCGAGGTGGTGGAGATCATCCGCGAGGTTTCGGCCGAATACGAGATGGTCACGGCAGAGGCGCTGGACCGCGATCAGGCCGCCGGGATCGAGAAGCTGAAGGAGGCGGGTGCCGTGATCACCGTCCTGTCCCCGGAAGAGCGGCAGGCGTGGGCCGAGCGGCTGATCGGGCTGCCGGCGGCGAAGGCGAAGGAATTCACCGAGGCAGGCTATGACGGCGCGGCGATCTTCCGCAGCTACCTGAATGCCGCGAAAGAGGCCGGATACAGCTTCCCGGTCGACTACGTCATCGAATGACCCTCCGGGCCGCGCCTTCCCGGGTGCGGCCCTTCTGTCCCTGAACACCAGAGGTTCCCATGTTGAACGGCACCCCCGATCCCTCAGACTATGATTGGCCCGAGCCACTGAAACAGGAGTTCCGGGCCGCCGGCCGGAACGGCTGTGTCGGCAGCACGCTTGTGTCGGAAAGCGAGCGGGTCCGTGTCTGGTCCCTGCGGCTGGCGCCCGGGCAAAGGATCGGCTTTCACAAGCATGTGCTGGATTACTTCTGGACGGCGCTGACCCCCGGGCGGGCGATCTCTCACATGGATGACGGCCGCACGGTCGAAGCAGCCTATGAAGCCGGTTCGACCATGCATCACCATTACGGACCCGGCGAGTTCAAGATCCACGATCTGCAGAATGTGGGCGAGACCGAGCTGATCTTCACCACGGTCGAGTTTCTGGACAGTCACAACCCGCCGCTGGACATTCCGGCCGGGGTGCGCCGCGCCTGACCCTGCGCCCGACGGCACAACCCGCCGCCGGGCCGCGCCTCAAAGGCCGAAGCCTTCCACCGCCTGCGCCACCACATGCGCGGCAATCGGCATGGCCGAGGTGGCCGCGGGTGACGGCGCGTTGCAGACATGGATCGTCCGCGCCGTCCGCCGGATCAGAAAATCATGCGCCAGCGTCCCATCCCGCATCACCGCCTGCGCCCGGATTCCGGGGCGATGCGGGGTCAGGTCCGCCAGTTCCAGCCCCGGGCAATAGCGCTGGCAGGCCTTCAGATAGCTGCGGCGGAACAACGACATCCGCGCCTCATGCAGGCCGGGGCGAAGGTTCGCCGCCATGGTCCGCCAGAACCCGGCAAACCCCAGCATATCGGCCATATCGCGGGCATTGAACGCGGCCTTGCGATAGCCCTCACGCGCCAGCGACAGCACCGCATTCGGCCCGACGGTGACATAGCCGCCGATCATCGGCGTCAGGTGAACCCCCAGAAACGGCAGGGCCGGATCGGGGACGGGATAGATCATATGATGCACCACCCGGTCATGCCGCGCGGCCAGACGGAAGTATTCTCCCTTGAAGGGCACGATGCGGAAATCACCGGCCAGCCCGCACATCGCGGCCAGCCGGTCCGCCTCCAGCCCGGCGCAGACCACCAGATGGCGCGCGACCACCGATCCGCCGCCCTGCAGATGCAGGGTCACGCGGGCGGGCGTCTCCTCGATCGCCGCGACCCGCGCGCCAAAGCGGATTTCGCCACCGCGA
Organism: Neotabrizicola sp. VNH66; assembly: GCF_049445895.1. NCBI lineage: Bacteria > Pseudomonadati > Pseudomonadota > Alphaproteobacteria > Rhodobacterales > Paracoccaceae > Neotabrizicola > Neotabrizicola sp. VNH66. The sequence continues at coordinate 9,438 of NZ_JBMSDW010000021.1, read as the reverse complement.
CCTGTGAACAGCTGCGCCATCGTCCGGCAGACCGCGGCATAATCCACGATCCCGGTGGCGGGGCTGAAAAGCGCGCCCAGACCGGCGATGTTCGGCTCCCGCTCGGCCAGCGCGGCACGGTCCAGCCGCTCCAGCGGCAGGCCGTTCAGGGCCGCGCGGTCGTGCAGCGCCGCCATCCGCTCCATCTCCACCGCCGAGGTGGCCACGATCAGCTTGCCGCGCTGGTCGAACGGCAGGCCGTGTTCGCGGCAGAAGGCCACCGTCATCTCCAACCCGCGGCGGCAGAATTCGGCCTTCAGGCTGCCCGGCGCATAATAGATGCCGGCATGGATCACGCCCGAATTGCGCCCCGTCTGGTGGCGGGCCACGGCGTCCTCTTTCTCCAGCAGGGTGACGGCCAGCCCGGGCCGTTCGTCCTGAAGCTTCAGCGCGGTGGCCAGCCCGACAATGCCGCCGCCTATCACTGCAATATCTGTCACGCGCGTACTTCCTTGTCAGTCAATGGGAGTGATCAGCTGCTGTCCCTGCGCCCGTTCCCAGACCGCCCAGTCATCGTGGGGGTTCGGATCGCGGACCACATCCGGGGCCGAAAGAGCAAAGCGGGCAATCTCATCCTTGCGCAGGCAGACCACGCCCGGATGCGACAGCGCATAGGTCAGGAACCGGTCGAGCGAGCGGACACGGAACGGGCGGCCCTGCACCCGGTCATGGGTCGAGATCGACATCATCCGGCGGCGCAGCGCGGCCTCTTCATACAGCAGGTCGAATTCGTCTTTCAGCTGCTGTTCATAGGCCGTGGTGTCAAAACGGTAGCCTTCGAACTGCACGATGTCATTCAGCGTCAGCGAATAGGGCACCACCGCGAAATCGCGGCCGCGGACGGGGATGAGAAAAGGTTCGTCCCGGCTCACATCGTCGATGTGATAGGTGAATCCCAGATCCTGAAGGATTTTCAGCGTGTTGATCGTGCCCCGCATCGCCGCGCCGTTATAGCCTACCGGCGTCTGCCCGGTGGCCTTCAGGATCGAGGCGACATTGTCGGCGATAAAGGCCCGCTCTTCCTTCGCCTGAAGACCCACCTGCAGCACCCAGTCCCGGCCATGAGCGGCGGCTTCGTGGCCGCGCTCCACAATTTCGCGCGCGACCTGGGGGGAGCGGTCCACCGCGCTGCCCACCATATGCGAGGTGACGCGGATCTTATGCTTGTCCCACAGGTCCATCATCCGCTGCAGCCCCTCAACATAGCCGTAACGATACCAGCTTTGCGTCGGAAAGTCGGGGTAGGCGGGGTCCATCTCGATAAAGCCCGAGAAGGGACCACCCGCACCATAGGGCGCCTGCCCGCCTGCCTCGAACTGCATCGAGATCGAGATCACAAGCCGGATGTCCTCCGGCCAGAAGGTCTTGGTCATCGCGGGTCCGCTCCTTTTGCTCCGGTCCGGGGCGCAGCCTGCCATGCCCGCACGCTGGCCGCTTTTCGCAAGCGGTCAATGTTTTCATCCGGGCGGCCAACCCCTGCCGCTTGCGGTTCAAGGACACCGACATGACCTTTCCGATCCGTCCGCCCTGCGCCGGGACCGGCAGCTTTGCCGCGGCGCTGTCGTTGCAGCACCTGTCGCGCGCCTTTCGGCCTTTGCCGCAGGACCACCTGCTGCTGTGCCGCTCGGGCGCGCTGGAACTGGCCGGGGACAGCGGCAGCTGGAGCATTCCGCCGGGTCATATGGTGCTGATCCCGCAGGGGCGGGCCTTCCATCTGCGCCTGCTGGCGCCGGGCGATCTGCTGCATGTCTGCTTTGCCAAGGGTGAGGTGGAGTGGCCGTATGACGGGTGCTGGGTCCGCCGGTCGGAGGGGCTGATGGGCGGCCTCTTGGCCTATGGGCTGAAATGGGGACCGGGCCGGAGCGAAGACCCGCGCGCCGCCGCGTTCTTCACCACCTTGGGCGAGATGGTGCCCGGCTGGTTCCGCACGCCCCGGGTGATGTGGTCGCCCCGTGCCCGCCATCCGGGACTGCGCCGTCTGCTGGCGCGGGTCGAGGCGGCGGGCACCGATCTGACACTGGCCGAGGCCTCCGCCCTGGCCGGAATGTCAGAACGCAGCCTGCGCCGCCGCATGCAGTCGGAACTGGGCCAAAGCTGGCGCGATTTTCAGCGCGAGGCGCGGATCCGGCGGGCGATGCACCTCTTGCGCCGGGGCGGACGGCCGATCACGGATATCGCGCTGGAACTGGGCTTTGCCAGCAGCTCGTCCTTTTCCACCTCTTTCGCGGCCTATGTCGGGGAAAGCCCGCGCGCCTTTGCCCGTGGGGCAGGGGCCGCGCCATCTCTTGACTCGACATTAATTATCGAATGATAAATTATAGGAGAGCACAGAGGAGGATGCCATGGCGCAGCGCGCATTGATTGTCGGCGGGTCGATCGGGGGGCTGGCTGCAGCCGCCCTTCTGGACCGCGCCGGATGGGAGGTGGAGGTCTTCGAACGGGTGGAGGTAGAGCTTTCGGGCCGCGGCGCCGGGATCGTGACGCATCCGCCGCTGATGGCGGCGCTGACGGCGGCCGGGGCGGACACCGGCGATCTGGGCGTGATCAGCGAATATCGCGTGGGATTTGACGGGCAGGGGACCGAAATTGCCCGCTTCGCCTTTCCGCAGCTGGTGACCTCATGGGATTGTCTGCAATCCCGCCTGCGCGCCCGGGTTCCGGCGTCGCGCTATCATCTGGGCCATGTGCTGCAGTCCTTTTCAACCGAAGACGGCCGGGTGCAGGCCCGTTTTGCCAATGGCCATACGGCCGAAGGCGATGTGCTGATCGGGGCCGATGGCTTCCGTTCGACCGTCCGCCAGCACCTGTTCCCCGAGGTGCAGCCCGCCTATGCCGGCTATGTGGTCTGGCGCGGGCTGGTGCATGAGGCCGACCTGCCCGCCGCCGTGCGTGATCAGGTCTTCGACCATTTCGGCTTTCACCTGCCCGAGGGCGACGGCGAGGTCATCGGCTATCCGATTGCCGGGCCGGAGAATGATCTGCGGCCCGGGCACCGCCGCTATAACTTCGTCTGGTATCGGGTGGCGGATCCCGCCCGCCTGCGCGACATGCTGACGGATGAGGCGGGGGTGACGCATGACCTTTCGATCCCGCCGCCGCTGATCCGCCACGAGGTTCTGGAGGGGCTGAAGGCCGATGGCCGCCGCACGCTGCCGGCCAGCCTGAGTGTCATGCTGGACCGGGCGCATGCGCTGTTCTTCACGCCGATCTATGATCTGGCCAGCCCCTCGATGATCGGCCCCTGCGTCGCACTGGCGGGGGATTCTGCGTATCTCGCCCGCCCCCATATCGGCGCCGGGGTGACCAAGGCCTGCGAGGATGCCGTGGCGCTGGCGCGATGCCTGCCCGGCGGCGTGCCGGTGGCCGAGGGGCTGCGCGCCTATGAAGGCGCCCGGCTGGCCGCGAACCGCAAGGCCTGGGCCCGCAGCCGCTACATGGGGGAATATCTGATGCCGCAATACCACGATGCGGCCGGAAAGGCCGACTGGGCCGCGCATCACAACCTGCAGACCATCATGCGCGACACGGCGGTGCTGAACTTCGCCTGATGCGGCAGACGGGGCAGGCCGGGCCGGGCGCCCGGCCGCCTAGACCAGATCCAGCGCGGACAGCCAGCGCCCGATGTCATCGCCGCTGCCCAGATCGGCCTGCACCAGCCCGTTGACCATGAACGTGGGCGAAACGTGAATGCCGTTCTGCCGGGCATAACGGGTATGGCCCTTGATCGCCTTCTGCAGCCCGCGCGCATCGAAGGCCGCGGAAAGCGACAGGCCGGAAATCTCTTCCAGCGCCTGAAGGATCTGCCGCGGCGTGCGGTCCATGTTCGGGCCACGGGCGTGGTCCTCGAATTCGAACTCGGGTTGCCGGGCAAAGACCGCCGCCATCAGACGCCGGGCATCCTCTTTGCCGCCCGGCCCCGCCGCGGCCGCCAGAATGGCCCGGGTGATCACGCCGGAATACATGTGCCACGGCTGCGCATGCAGCCACAGCCGCAGCGTCAGCCGGTCTTCGCCCGCGGCCTGCATCAGCGCCGGAAGCTTGCCGAAGGCGCGGCCCGAGAACGGACAGGTCGGTTCCAGAAAGATCTCGAACAATGCGGGGCCGTGTCCCCAGACCAGGGCTTCAGGCTCTTTCATCGGTGTCATCTGCGCGCGCTCCCCGGGGGCTGTTTTCAATTTATTGATTGATAATCATTTAGGATGTCAATATTTTCCGGTCATGGAGAATGTGATGCCAGATGTTTCACCCCCCGCCGCGCCACGCCGCCGCTACTCTCCGGCCGAACGGCGCCAGATGATTTTGGACGGGGCAATCCAGTTCTTTGCCGAACACGGGCTGGACGGGTCCACCCACCAGCTGGCCAAATATCTGAATGTCACGCAACCGCTGATCTACCAATACTTTCCCAACAAGGAAGAGCTGATCGACGCGGTTTATGAAGAACTGTTCCGCGGCCGCTGGCGCGAGGAATTCGACCATATCCTCAGCGACCGGAGCCGCCCGCTGCGCGACCGGCTGCTGGATTTCTATGACCATTATGCCCAGATCATGCATTCCTCGGAATGGATGCGGGTCTATCTGTATTCGGGCCTGCGCAATCTAGAGCTGAACCAGCGCTATAATCCCTTGGTCGAGAAGGGGGTGATCGCCCGCTTCTGCGAGGAGTTGCGCCACAGCCTGAACCTGCCCGGCTTCGACGCCCTGCCGCTGACCCCGCAGGAGCGGGAGGCGACATGGGTCCTGCATGGCGGGCTGTTCTACTACGGGGTCCGCCGCTTCATCTACCAGGTCGAGGCCAGCGAGGACACGAGCCTGACGGTGGATGCCGCCGTGACGATGTATCTGGCCGGGATGCCAGAGGTTTACCGGCGCATGGGCCTGTCCCCCGGATGAGAGTGCTGAAAGCATATTGACTTCACTGCACAGTGCAGTGCATATCTTCCTCCGAAGGATGCGAGTCGCGCCGTCATGGTGATCCGGCGCCCGCAGAGGGAGGACAGCATGTCACACACCGCCACACTGGCCCCGGGTGCCAACCGTTACGACGCCACCGCCGCACGCCCCACGGGCCTGCCGCGGGCGCCACTGCCTGCGGGGGCGCTGACCGTGGACATGCACAGCCATGTGGACGTGCCCGAGGCGCAGGCCATGGTCGCCGGGGCGTTCGATCCGATGACCATGCCGCTGGTGCGGTTCTCGACCCCCGAAACCCGCACGCTGAACCAGAAGCAGAACGCCGAACGCCGCGATCTGATGGTGAATGTCGAACAGCGTCTGGCCGAGATGGCGCGCTATGGCATCGACCATCAGGTGATCATGCCCACGCCGTTCCAGTGCTTCTACAGCCTGCCCGATGCGGGCATGGCGGCCGAGGCGACGCGGGCAGTGAACGAAGGGGTGGGCCGGTTCCGCGATGCGGCGCCGGGGCGGTTCAGCGCGCTCGGCTCGGTCCCGCTGGCCGATCCGGCGGCGGCGGTGACGGAACTGCAATGGCTGATGAAGAACGGCTTCCGCGGCGCGCAGATCCTGACCAGCGTGAACGGGCTGGAACTGTCGGACCCGCAGTTCGAACCGTTCTGGGCCGCGGCCGAGGCGCTTGGCGCGGTGATCCTGCTGCATCCCAACGGCTTTTCCGACGGGACGCGGCTGTCGCGGTTCTACTTCAACAACACCATCGGTAACCCGTTCGACACCACGGTCGCGCTGCATTACCTGATCTTTGACGGCGTGCTGGAACGCTATCCGGCGCTGAAGCTGGTGGCGGTACATGGCGGCGGCTATGTTGCGGCCTACAGCGGGCGGATGGATCACGCCTGGGGTGCGCGGTCGGACTGCCAGACGACGCCGCTGCCCCCCACCGAATATCTGAAGCGTATCTATTTCGACAGCGTGGTCTTCACCGTGCCGCAGCTTCAGGCGCTGGTGGCGCTGGTGGGCGCCGATCATGTGATGATGGGCACCGATTACCCCTATGACATGGCCGAATACGACCCCGTCGGCCATGTGCTGGAATCCGGCTTTGACGATGCCACGCAGCGCGCCCTTCTGGGCGGCTCGGCGCAGGCGCTTTTCGGTCTCTGACCGTTCCCCATCCCCTTCAGACAGACGGGAGGAACCCCATGTCCGCCTTTTCCAATCTCGTGGCCGACCGCGCCGCGCCCCGCAGCTTTGGCCTGTTCATCGACGGCGCGCTGCAACCCGCGACGGGGCGCCGGATGATGCCGGTCATCGCCCCCGCCACCGGCGAGGTGATCGCCGAAGTGGTCGAGGCAGAGGCCGCCGATGTCGATGCCGCCAGTCGCGCCGCCCGCCGTGCCTTCGAAAGCGACGAATGGGGCGGCATGGCGCTTCGCGCCCGCTGCCGTCTGGTCAACCGCCTGGCCGATGTGATGGAGGCGCATCTGGAGGAACTTTTCGCGCTGGAGACGCTGAACAACGGCCGCCCGATCCGCGAAACCCGCGCCCAGATCGCCCGGGTGCCGGACCTGTTCCGCTACAACGCCAGCCTTGCCATGGCGCGGCGGGATGCGGTCATCCCGGTCGAGGGCGACTATCACGCCTTCACCAACCTTCTGCCGGTGGGCGTGGTGGCCAATGTCACCCCCTTCAACCATCCGCTGCTGATCGCCTGCCGCAATATCGCGCCTACGCTGGCTTCGGGCTGCACGACGGTGGTGAAGCCGTCGGAACTGACACCGCTGACCACGCTGCGGCTGGCGGAGCTTTTTGCCGAGGCCGGGCTGCCCGCGGGTGTGCTGAATGTGGTGACCGGATATGGCGCCGTGGCCGGAAAGGCGCTGTCGGAACATCCGGGCATCAACAAGCTGGTGCTGACCGGCGGCACCGAATCCGGCCGCGCTGCCGGTTCGGCCGCCGCACGCAACTTTGCCAGCCAGACACTGGAACTGGGCGGCAAGACCCCGGTGGCCGTCTTTGCCGATTGCGACGTGGACCGCGCGGTCAGCTATGCCGCCTTCGGCGCCTTTGTCGGTGCCGGGCAGACCTGCGTCTGCGCCGCGCGCCATCTGGTGCAGCGCCCGGTCTATGACGAATTCGTCACCAAACTGGCCGCAAGGGCCGAAGCGATCCGCGTCGGCGACCCCTTCGAGATGTCTACCCAGATGGGCCCCGTCATCTCGGCACGTCAGCGCGAACGGGTGCTGGGCTTTGTTGAGACCGGGCTGGCCGAAGGCGCGCGTCTGGCCGCCGGGGGCCGTATCCCCGAAGAGCTGGGCAATTCCGGCGGTTTCTTCGTGCGGCCCACAGTCTTTGCCGATGTGACGCCCGAGATGACCATCGCCCGCGAAGAGGTGTTCGGCCCCTTCACCGTGGTCATCCCCTTCGACACCGAGGAAGACGCGCTGCGCATCGCCAATGACTCGCCCTACGGGTTGGCGGCGGCGGTCCATACCGGCGATGTGGCCCGCGCCCACCGCTTTGCCCGCAATGTGCAGGCCGGGATCGTCTGGATCAACGACCACCACCGCGTCGATGCCGCCTCGCCCTGGGGCGGGGTGAAGCTGTCGGGCATCGGGCGGGAATTCGGGGAGGAGGCGTTCAACGCCTATTTCACCGCGAAGGCCGTAATGGTGAACACCTCGGGTGCGCCCTTTGACTGGTATGATCCCGCGGCGCTTGACGCGCGGCTGAACTGAAAGGGAGAGGCCGCCATGACCGCACCGCTGTTCGAACCCTTCCGCCACGGGCCGCTGGACCTGCCGAACCGGCTGGTCGTGGCGCCGCTGACCCGGGTCAGCGCCACGCCCGACGGCTGCGCCACGCCCGAGATGGCCGCCTATTACCGCCGCTATGCGGAAGGCGGATGGGGCCTGATCGTGACCGAGGCGACCTATGTCGATGACCACGCGTCACAAGGCTATTTCCGTCAACCCGGCATCGTGACCGCCGCGCAGGTCGCGGCGTGGCGGCAGGCGACGGATGCGGTCCATGCGGCGGGCGGGCGGATCATCCTGCAGCTGTCGCATGCGGGCGCGTTGGGGCAGGGCAATCCGCGTGGGCGGCAGACGGTGGCACCCTCGGCCATCCGCCCGGCGGGAGAGATCGCGCGGCGCTATCGCGGCAAGGGCCCCTATGCCGTTCCCGCCGCGCTGGACGAGGCCGGGATCGCCGCCATCATCGCGGCCTTCGGGCAGGCCGCGCGCAATGCGATGGAGGCGGGGTTTGATGGTGTCGAGATTCACGGCGCCAACGGCTATCTGATCCACCAGTTCCTGACACCCGACAGCAACCAGCGCAGCGATGGCTGGGGCGGATCGCTGGAGAACCGGCTGCGCTTTCCCTTGGCCGTGCTGCAGGCCGCGCGCGACGCGGTGCCCGAAGGCCGCATTCTGGGGCTGCGACTGTCGCAATCGCGGGCGAATGACGCGGGCGCACAGTGGCAGGATGGCGCGGCAGAGGCAGAGGGCATCTTCACCGCCATGGGCCGGGTGCCGGGGTTGTATCTGCACATCAGTTCCCACACGGGCTGCGCCCCGGTGTTTGACAGCGGGCTTAGTCTTGCCGGGCTGGCGCGCCGTCATTCTGGCCATCCGGTGATTGCAAATGGCCGGCTGGAAAGCGGCGATCTGGCACAAAAACTGCTGGCAGACGGGGAGGCCGACCTGATCTCGCTGGGCAAAGCCGCGATTGCAGATCCGGATTGGCCGACAAAAGTGCAGCGCGGCGAAATCCCGGTGCCGTTTGACCCCGACATGATCTCGCCGGTGGCCGATCTGACCAGCCGCATGGCGTGGGACTGGTCGCTGGGATAGGCGCCGACAGGAATCCGCAAATAGCGACAATCGGGCGCGATTTGCTCAGGAGAGCCGGCAGAGGGGGATGATGGCCGCCGCCACCCGTTCCCGGAAACACAATCTGCCAGCCCGCCTGTGCCACGGCCGTGAGCACGGGACCCGCGGTCTGGCCTCCTTTCGGCTGGCAGGATGGGAAAGGCAGGCGGGCAGGCCGGGAAACCGATCCGACAGAGGCGGAGGATTGATATAAACGACCGGCACATGATCGGCGTGACACGTCCGCCTGATCTGCCGGGCGCTGTCTGCGGGCACGGCTGGCGGTGCGACTGGGCACATCAGCCCATCACCGGATTGAATCGTTCCGGCGCCAAGGATTCACAAACATCATTGGACCTGTCGCCGCAACCTTGGGATTCTCCGTTCCGGAGGCCCCATGCTTATTGCCCATCTGCAACGCATCAATGCGGACGCCAATATGGCGCGGTTCTACCACATCATCCTTGCAGAGAACCTGTTCGGGGCGTTGTTGCGTTAATCGGATGGAGGCCAAGGTGACCCTTTCCCGCTCTGCGTTCAGCGAACGGCTGTGATCTCGGCGGTGCCGAGGGCGTTGTATCTGTTCATGATGGCGATGCGGATCTGGATC
>NZ_JBMSDW010000020.1:0-77840 GCF_049445895.1 Neotabrizicola sp. VNH66 | reverse complement strand
CACAGCCGGGCGTTTCTCTTGCGGGCCTATCCCTTGCAGACCCACGAGATGCTGTTCGACGCCCACTGGCATGCGTTCCGAGTTTTCGGTGGCGTGCCGGAACGCGGGATCTATGACAACATGCGCAAGGGAACCGTTCTTCCGGCTGGCCAGCGGCTTGTCAAAGTCATGCCCGAACAGCAGGTTGATTTCCCGGTCATCCTCTTTGTCCAGGGCGAAAGAAAACGCCCTGGGCATGATCCTTTCCTTCCGCACCTGCCCACGGTCGGAAATGGTCGCAAGGTCGCCATAGACGAAGCGCCCCCCGATCTGGGGGCGCTTGCCTTCACGGCGGAGTTCCAGCCCGCGAACGGGCCATATCGCGCGCTGGTGCATGGCTTAGGCGCGGTCCTGAACCGCAGTCAATTTGAACCAGTGCGTGGCCGCGCGCTGGTAGATCAAATCAAGGTAGGCGAAGGTCGTGATCGCCACCTTGCCCGTCTTGGACTCCGAATAGGGGTCCACGATCAGTTCCACCCCGCCCCAAGTCGGCATGAGGGCGTGGCCTTCCCCGGCGGAGAAATACACCGTGGACGCACCTTTGCCGGTGCCATCCCGCGCGCCACGGGCGGAAACCTGACTGGACCACAGGGGCGAGAACCCGAACGCCTTGAGGCGGTCCAGTTCGGACACCGCCGTGCCGGTCACAAGGCTGTCCGCCGCGGTGGTGCGGCGCGCTCGAGTGGGCACTTCGATACCAAGCAGGACGCCGTCCAGCGTGCGCGTGAAATCAGCCGCAATGCGGATAACGAACTGAAGATCCACAATCGTGACGGACGGATCGCGCAGTCGGATTCCAGTTGCCACCTCTCTGGTTGACCATGAGGACGAGCCAGTAAATCTGGAATGGTCGCCAGAGCAGCGCGCCTACGGGTATTTCAGCCCGGCAGCGGGATGGGTAACCGTCGACAGCGAACGCCTTCAGGTTTTCCGCTTCGATGCCAATGCTTTTCTCGTTCGGCTGACATCTCGCCTTGACCTGCCGCGATTTGCCCGCCCGGCAGAACGCATTCCGGGTCATCTATGGGAGTTGGGCGATGTAAGACTGCCCGGGCGCGGAGGCCGTGTCCCGATCTGGTATGCAAGACGGCTCACGGATCGGGAGATCTGGCAGCAGGTCGTCAACTACCTCGGGGGGCGTCCGCCCGCAGATTTCAGGGTGGTGGTGACCACTTCGGCGACCCGTGATCTCGCAGAGGCGGACCTGTCCCGGCATCAGTTCATCGCGTTGGGGGATCTGGAAACTGGCGGTGCGGCGCTGGTCATCGAGCCAACCTATCTAACCGCCCAGCTGAAGGCCGGCGCGGCGACCCATGCAGGGGATCCCGTGCGCCACGCCGCTGGGTTCCGTCATTTCTGGGTGGGGGAACGGGAGTTCAAGTTTGGTGGCGACAAGAGGCGGCAAATTGTCGAGTACCTCTTCAACGCATGGGACGGTGGCGAGGAGAGCGTCAGCACCGAAGTCATGTTTGCCGATCTTGAATTCGATGCCTCAAGCCGCATGCGGGATATCTTCAAGGGCCACCCCGATTGGCGCGATCTGATCGAGACGACGGGGGGATCCTGTCGGCTTCGCATCAGGGAGCTTCTGGAAGCCGAAAGTCCTAACGCCGGTTGATTGCGTCCTCGGCCAACTGAAGTTGTGCCATGATCCAGTCGAAAGGCGGTGCCTCGCCGAGCATCATGCCCTGCATCGCCGCATAGTCATCCTCAATCGCCGCGCGCAATTCGGCGGCCGGCACGACGCATATCGAACCTGGCGTGGCCTCTTCGAATTTCTTCCATGCCTGCCTGAAAGCGATGAGGTTGTGTTCGCGCACGGCCGCAAGCAGCCCGTCGTCGGCCAAGGCGGCGTGCCCAATCTCCGTGCCGGTGATCATGGCGACGTCATAGTAGTGGCGGGAAATCCTGTCGCTGTCGGCAGGCACACGTCCTTCGTCACGATGACCGCAGAACGCGCCGTGCAAAATCAGAAGTTTCTCTAGGTAGGTGCGCTGCGGGGCGATGACATGGACGTTGTCGACTGCGAATGACCATCCGTCGGTAAGTTCCTCTGCGATATAGGGCTTCACGCTGGCGGTGGCGTTGGGATCGAGCGCAGAGCGCGCGCCCGCTTCGAGTTTCACGCGTGGCAGGACGTAGGAGATTTCGGTGCTTGGATAGAGCGTCGGGTACTCGATCAGCAGAGTTTGCTGATCGCCGTCCTTATCGTCGGGCGCGATGCTGCAACGCGCATCGAGCAGCGGCTTCAGCGCGTCAGCCAGATCACCCCGAATGTAGGAGCTGCAGGCGTTCTTCAGGTCATCGAACAGCGCCTTGCGCTTCTTGTTCGAAATACCCTCGGGGTTCGTCGGGTCGCGCTCGGCCGCGAAGCCGAGACCATCCCGGTAAACGACAAGATCGATGTCCTCCGAGAAGCGGCGGATGAGCCCATAGGCCTTGGATAACGCCGTCCCGCCCTTGAACAGGAGTTGCGGGTGGCCGTCAGGCAAGCGTTTGTAGAGCGCGTCCAGCACGAAGCAGACCCAAAAATCCTTCTCGACATAGCTCGGAAGCGTGTCGAGGCGGTCAGCAGCCGCCTCGAATACGTCCTTCTGGTCACGAGATGAAAGCGCGAGGAACCGCGTATAGCTCTCGCTCATGGTGTGGCGATCTGCGGGTCGACAAGGCTATGCGCGATGGGCGCTGCCCAGCTCGGCAGGCTACCGCTGTTACGAACGAGATCCTTTTTCACGGCATCTGGCAGCTTGCGCTTGAGCGTGGTCGCAACCCGTGTGTCCAACGCGGCTTGCGGTCCGAGCCAGCGCAGCGCCTGCGCGACTGGCGCGGAGGTTTTTCCCGCCCATGCCATCACACTCGGACCTGCATGCCGCAGCCGCACAGTCCGATTGCCGATCTTCACGTCCCGCGTCGCCCCGTCCGTCACATAGCTCGTCTTCGCGGGGACAGCATTGGTCAGGCCCAGCTGGTTCGCTGCGGCGATGCCATCGGGCATAATGCGAACACGGTCGCGCCGCGCGAGGGCTGCAACCGCCTTGTCCATGTCGACCGTTGCAGGCCGCTTCAGGACGCCGCTGGTGCGGGGAAGATCGTAAAGCCCACGGCCGACACGACGCAGATCACCACTCTTTGCCAGGCGCGACAACGCCTGGTCGATAGCCGCACGGCTACCGAGGTCGAGGAAGTCCTTGGGGGTGCAAACCCACTTCCCGCGTCCCTTCGAACGAAGGCGCTTCATGATTCTATCAGAAATACCAGTCATCTGAGCGGTCCTCGTAGGCCTTTCCTTGTCAGAAACATAGAGGATTTTTCTGACGAAATCAATTCCTCCCCGAACGCACCCCTTTCGCCTCCCTAAGCCCTCCCAAGCCCTCCGCCATGTTGAACCCGCAAGAGTTCGCAGAAATCCCAAGGAGGTTCACATGGCGACCAGGCACCTTTCCCAGATCGAGCTGGCGGCTCGCTGGAACATTTCGCACCGCACGCTGGAGCGCTGGCGGTGGACGGGCGAAGGCCCGAAATTCATCAAGCTCGGCGGCCGGGTGATCTACCGGCTCGAGGATGTCGAGGCCTTCGAGGCCGAACAGATCCGCGGCGTGGATCACGAACCCCATCGTCCGATGTCGGCGTGAGGGGGCGGAACATGACGATCTCCAATCACATCACCCTGGCCGATATCCACCGCATGCCGGTGGGCCAGATCGCGGCGCTGCCCGCCGATCAGCTCGCCCTGCTGAAAGGCGCGGTGGAGGAGCAGCTGACACAGGCGAAGTCGGTCGCGGACTGGCTCGACGGCGCCATCTCTTTGAAATACGCCGACCGCGCCCAGAACACCCGCCAGGAGGCGGGCAAGGGCACCGGCACGATCCGTTTCGAGGATGACGGCGTCACCGTGATCGCCGAACTGCCCAAGCGCATCGACTGGGATCAGGCGTTGCTGGCGCAGATCGCCGAAAACATCGCTTCGGCGGGCGAGGATCCGGCGGAGTTCATCGAGACCAAGCTGTCGGTGTCCGAGCGCAAATACATGGCGCTGCCGGAAAGCTGGCGGAAGGGCTTTGAGCCCGCGCGCACGGTCCGCACCGGCAAGCCGAAGTTCCGCCTCGTGCTGAACGAGGAGGTGCGCTGATGGCCATTTCGCTCGCGTCCCTGCGCACGACCTCGGTGCTGACTCCGCCGCGCATCCTGATCCACGGCGTGGCCGGGGTGGGAAAATCCACCTTCGCGGCCGATGCCGACCGGCCCGTCTTCCTCATGACCGAGGATGGTTTGGGCAAGCTGCAGGTCCCGCATTTCCCGCTCGCGACCAGCTATGCGGAAGTGGCCGAGGCGCTGGATGCGCTGCTGAACGAGGACCACGATTTCGGCACGGTGGTCGTCGACAGCGTCGACTGGCTGGAGCCGCTGATCTGGGCCGAGGCTTGCAAGCGCAACGGCTGGGCCTCGATCGAGGCGCCGGGGTTTGGCAAGGGCTATGCCGAGGCGCTGACAATCTGGCGCGAATATCTCGACCGGCTCAACGCGCTGCGCGACCGCAAGGGCATCCGCCCGCGCGGATTAGCGAGGACCCGGCCTGGTTTGAATGCCGGTTCTGCGATCACCATGCGGCCTGCCATGAGGGTTGTGGCGCGGCGGTGACCTGCCGGTCCTGTCTGCATGCGACGCCAGTTGATGGCGGATGGCACTGTGCGAGGCATGACCGGATGGTGACGCCTGCCGAACAACGCTCCGCCTGTGGCCGCCACCTTTTCATCCCCGATCTCATCCCGGGCGGCGGGGGCGGCAAGGTCAAGACCACCGAGTATCTCTACTACGCCAGCTTCGCCGTCGCCTTGTGCGAGGGCCCGATCACCGGCATCGGCCGCATCTGGGCTGACGGCAAGCCGCTGGACTTCTCCGGCGTCACCTGGCGCTGGTATCCGGGCGACGAGGCGCAAGCGGCCGATCCGTTCATCGCGGCCAAGATGGGCGCAGCGAGCACGCCGGCCTATCGCGGCACGGCTTATGTCGTCTTCGAGGAGCTGCCGCTGTCGAGTTACGGCAACCGCCTGCCGCAGCTCTCCTTCGAGGTCTTCCGGCCGCTCGCCGACCTCGACACCGCCGAGGGGCTGACCCGTGCCGTCACGCTGATCCCGGCCTCGGGCGAATTCACCTATGCCACTCAAGCCATCCGCAAATCCTCGAGCGGCGCAACGCAGGCCGAGAACCTGAACGCGCTGCCCGACACCGCCGACATGGTGGTCGCGCTTGATCGGCTCCAGGCCATGGCGCCGGCCGTCGAGAGCGTCAGCCTCGTCGTGGCCTGGTTCGGCGATGACCTGCGCGCGGGAACCTGCAAGCTGCGCCCGGGCGTCGAGGTGTCGGCCAAGTCGACCACGCCCGCCAGCTGGTCGGTCAACGGCGTCAACGTGTTCTTCGACCCGAAATCGTCGGAGAGCTTCACGCCCCATTTCTCGCGGGGCTGGCGCGACGACACCATCCAGCGCACCTATCTCGAGGCGATCTATCTCTTCTGGGGTGAGGCCGCGAACAACCCGCTGTCCTCGGTCTACGGCGGCCGGATGGTCGATGTGCCGGAATGCGCCGCCTGGACCTGGGACGCGCGGCCTTACCCGTTCTTCCCCGAACTCACCGATGTCTGGACCGATGGGCCGAACTGGCGGCTCGGCCACTGGCTGACCGGGCGGCTGGGCGCGGTGTCGCTGGCGGCCCTCGTGCGGCACCTCTGCATGCGTGCGGGGCTGCCCGAGGCGCAGATCGATGTCACCGGGCTTTGGGGCGCGGTCGAAGGCTATGCCATCGGCGCGCTGGAAAGTCCGCGCGCCTCGATCACCACGCTGGCGCGCCACTTCGGCTTTGACGCGGTCGAGACCGAGGGCGTGATCCGCTTCGTCATGCTCGGCCGGGCGGCGGTGGCGAGCGTCGAACCGGACGATCTGGTCGCCGCGCGCGATGGCGACGTGTTGGAACTGACGCGCGGCCAGGAGACGGAGTTGCCCCAGGCCTTGAAATGGCAGGTCGCCCGCGCGGACGAGGATTACGAGGCAGCACAGGTCGAGGCCCGGCGCATCACGGTGGACACGACCAGGATCGCCTCCGAGTCCTTCCCCATGGCCGTACCGCCCGAGGAGGCCGAGCGGCGCTGTCGCCGTGCGCTGATGGAGGCCTGGACCGGCCGCGAGAGCGCAGTCTTCCGCTTGCCGCCGTCACGGCTCGCGCTCGACCCGGCTGATGTGGTGATGCTCGCCCATGACGGCCGGTCCATCCCGCTGAGACTCATCTCGATTGCCGATGCCGACGCGCGCGGCATTGAGGCCGTGCGCCAGGATCGGGAGGCCTACGATCTACCACCGGGCGCGCCACGACCATCGGCGCTATCGCACGCGGTCGTCTTCGGCGCGCCCGACGCCGTCCTCCTCGACCTACCGCAGCTGACAGAGGACCAGCCCGCGCATCGGCCCTTCGCGGCGGCGCATGCCGTGCCATGGCCCGGCGAGATCGCGGTCTACCGTAGTCCCTCGACGGATGGCTTCGACCTGCTGACGTCCTTCGGCAGCCGCGCCCGGATCGGGGCGCTGGTCTCGGATTTCTATGGGGGCCCCACCTCGCGCTTCGACCTCGGCAATGCACTGGTTGTCGATCTGCTGACCGGCTCGCTGGAAAGCGTCACCGACCTGACCCTCTTCGGCGGCGCCAACGCCATCGCAATCGAGAGCGCGCCCGGCACCTGGGAGATCGTGAAGGCGGGTGCGGCCGAACTGATCGCCCCCGGCCGGTATCGCTTGACCCGACTCCTGCGCGGCCAGCGCGGCACGGAGGGCGCCATGGGCAATCCTGCGCCTTCTGGTGCGCGGGTCGTGGTGCTGGACTCCGCGCTCGCATCGCTGCCCATGGCCGAGGCCGATCTCGGAATCCCGTGGAACTGGCGCATCGGCCCGGCCGGCCGCCCGGTCAGCGACGAGACCTATGTGGCGCAGACCTTCGCGCCCGAGGGTGTCGGGCTGCGGCCGTTCTCCGTCGCCCATGTCGAACAGCCATGGCGAAAACCGCGCACGCCCGGCGATCTGACGATCCGCTGGACGCGCCGGTCCCGCGCGCTCGCGGCCGACAGCTGGGGCGGGCTCGAGGTGCCGCTGGCCGAGGAACTGGAAGCCTACGAGGTGGAGATCCTCGACGGCGCGACCGTGAAGCGGGTGCTGAGCGCGGCCACCACCAGCGCGATCTACACCGCCGCCGCCCAGATCACCGACTGGGGCGCGCTGCTCGGTCCCGGCGACACGCTCGACATTCGCATATACCAGCTCTCCGCCCTTGTGGGACGGGGCGCGCCCAAGTCCGTCACGCTGATCTTTTGAAGGCCATCCCATGTCCGACGCCACGACGCATCTGCTGCTGCCCTACATTCTGGCGGCGCAGGCCCAGAAGCATGTCACTCATAACGAGGCGCTGCGGATTCTCGACGGGCTGGTCCAGCTCTCCGTTCTCGACCGGGACCTGACCGCGCCGCCGGGAAGCCCCGCCGATGGCGACCGCTACATCGTCGCTTCGGGCGCCGCCGGCGACTGGGCGGGGTGGGACCTGAACATCGCCCTCTGGACAGATGGCGCCTGGCTGCGCCTTCCACCCCGCACCGGCTGGCGGACATGGGTCGAAGACGAGGCCGTGCTGCTCGTCTGGACCGGGGCCACCTGGGAGGTGGTGGGTGAGCCGAGCGATATCTCGGACGCCGTCTTCAGCCTCGTCAACGACGCCGATCCCACCAAGAAGGCGGTCTTCTCGCTCTCCGGTATCAGCACCGGCACGATCTGCACCGCAAGCCGGGCCTGACGTCGGCAAAGCGTGGAGAAATCCGGAACCGGCCAGTCCAACCCCGCCATCTCGATCAGGCTGGCGACCAGCCCCACCGTTTGCCGCAGAGGCAGGCCGAACAACACCTTCAGCGTCAGACAGGTCTGGATCGCACTCTCCGAGAACGTCTCTGGATGACCACGCTTGCCGGTCTTCACGGCATGCCAGGCCATCGTCGGGTCGAACCAGATGGAGAGAGACCCGCGGCGGCGCAGGGCCGCATTGTAGGCGGGCCAGTTCGTCGTGCGGTAGCGGGCAGAGGAAGGCTTCGGCATGGACCGAATCTAACGCTCAGGATTCACGACGTGAATCCGCATCACCGATAAGTGCAACAACGTCTCATAACAACCATAACAGTTCGTTGAAAATAAAGGGAAATTTTCTGTTACGCTTTGAATGTCGCCGCATAACGGATCGTAACAACGAATGGCACAGTTGCAAGGTTGCTTTTGCATTGCGGCGTCGGGTCTCCCTGCGCCTCGGATGCAACCCCCGGCCCGATGCAAAGCCCTCGGCCTCTGCGGCCCCCATGTGGATACTGTGGGACTGGGCGTTACCCGATGCGCGCGGGTTATGCCTCGTCGTCGTTGGCATGGCGAGGGGTGCGGTGCTGATGTGCGCCTCAATGCGGCGCTGGCGCGCGCGTTCGCGCGTGGGGGCCGTGCGCTGTGTGTCGTGCATCGTCGTCGCGCTGTGACGCGGATTTGCGCGCGTGTCGTGTGTCGTAGCGTGTCGTGCATCATGCGCACGTCAACGCGCCCACAATCCAAGTATCACGTCATGTCTGATTCTGGCGGTCGGCTGTCTGCTCCTACTGTCTCTGGCATCGAATCCGATTGGTTCGACCTTTGGCGGTGCGAGGCGGTCGGTGGTCGTGTATGATCGGGGCAGACCGATGCGACCCGAAGCACCCCCCCTATGTAGGTGGGGGTGGGGGACAGGTCCTCCCCGGATAGTCGACTTACATATGCGGCGGTTTTTCGTTCGGGTTTTCTGGCGGTTCAGGATTTTCGCAGACAGAACAGAGCCTTACGGGGTGTCTGATCGGGCCGTGCCGCCACGCTGCAACGCTTCGCTGCCCACCTGTGGGCGCTCCTGAATGTCTGCTATATGTCTGACTGATCTCGAAATGATACGGGGTGGCGTTTCCGCCACCCCTGTAACTCTTTGAAATCTTTTGGGATTTCTGGCTCCGGCGGTAGGGATCGAACCTACGACCAATTGATTAACAGTCAACTGCTCTACCGCTGAGCTACGCCGGAACACGGGGGCCGTATAGCAAGGGGTTTTGGGGGCGGCAAGGGCAAAAGAGCGGGGGCGGGACAAGTTTGTTGATCGTCCCGCCCGTCCCATCATGCGTGGCGGAATACGGGGGAGGGGCCGGGCCAACCTGTTGCCACTACTTGGTTTTTCGAGATCAGGTCGATGAGGTGGGCCAGCGCGTTCCGTGTGGCTGCGCGAAGGAGGGGGCCGGAAAGATCCGGGTAGACGCGGGTGGCGACTTCGGCCAGCGGGGCCGGGCCTGCATCGAGCGCGGCAAGCACCTGGGCCTCGCGACCGCGACGGTGCGCGATCAGCTCGGCGATGCGCCGAGCGGGGTCTGCGATCACGGGGCCATGGGCAGGCAGAAGGTGGCTCCAGCCGCCGGCGGAGACCTGGGCGAGGCTGTCGAGATAGGCCGCCATCTCGCCATCGGGGGGCGAGACGAGGCTGGGGGCCCAGGCCATCACCAGATCGCCGCAGAAGAGATAATCGCCCCAGCCAAAGGCCAGATGCTCGGCCATATGGCCGGGGGTGGCCACAACCTGCAGGCGCAGATTGCCCAAGGCCAGTATCTCCCCGCCGGTGAGCAGCCGGTCCGGCCGGTAGTTCCGGTCCAGCCCCTCGCCCCCGGTGGCGGGCAGCGCCTCTGCCAGGGCGCGCATGGCGGCCGACCGACCGGAGCCGGCAGGCCCCGCGCCGGAGACGGGGGCGCCGGTCATCGCGGCCAGCGCGGGGACGGCGGCGGAATGGTCCAGATGGGCATGGGTGACCAGAATCGCGCCGATGCGCTCTCCGGGCGCCAGTGCGGCCAGAATCGCCTGCAGATGTGCGGGATCGTCCGGCCCCGGGTCGATGACGGCCACTTCGCCCTCGCCCAGAATCCATGTTGTTGTTCCGGGGCCGGTCATGGGCGAAGGATTGGGCGCCAGAACGCTGCGCAGGGCCCGCGGAGGGGCTGCATCCCGCTTTCCTTCTGCCACGGCGGTCATTAGCCTTGTCCCATGCTGCGTCTGAAACCCCTCTTGCCGCGCGGCCTGTTCGGCCGGGCTGCGCTGATCCTGATCGTGCCCATCGTCACGATCCAGCTGGTCGTGTCCACCGCTTTCATCCAGCGGCATTTCGAAGGCGTGACCCGGCAGATGACACAGGGCGTGGCGATCGACCTGTCCTATGTCCTGTCGGAATTCGAATCCGGCGGCTCGGCGGCCGAAGGGTTGGCGCGGGCACAGGCGGTGGCGGCTCCGCTGCAGATCGTGCTGAGCTTTCCGGCTGGAAATCTGGCGCCGACCGAGGACCGGCGGGCGTTCTACGATCTGTCGGGCCGGGCGATCATCGAAACACTTCATGCCGAGATTCCGGCCGTCCGGGCGGTGGATGTGACCGACGAGGAACGGATCGTGCGTCTGCGGCTGGAGACGAAATTCGGCGACATGCAGGCCGAGCTGACCCGGCGGCGGATGTCGGCGACGAATCCGCATCAGCTTCTGGTGCTGATGATCTTCACCTCGGTTCTGATGACGCTGATCGCCTATGTCTTTCTGCGCAACCAGCTGCGTCCCATCGCGCGGCTGGCCCGCGCGGCCGAGGCCTTCGGCCGGGGCGAGCGGCTGCCCTATCGCCCGCGCGGCGCGCTGGAGGTGCGGGCGGCGGGGCGGGCCTTTCTGGAGATGCGATCAAGGATCGAGCGGCAGATCGAACAGCGCACGCTGATGCTGTCGGGGGTCAGCCATGATCTGCGCACGCCGCTGACCCGGCTGAAGCTGGCACTGTCCTTCCTGCCCGAGGATGAGGAGACGCGTGCCATGCAGGCGGATGTGGCACAGATGCAGCGGCTGGTCGATGAATTTCTGGCCTTCGTGCGCGGGGATGCGACCGAAGGCGAGGAGGAGACCGATCTTGGCGCGGTGCTGGCCGAACTGGTGCGGCGTGAGGGCGAGGCGGTGACCTTGCGCCCGCCGGAGGGAACTGTCCGCCCGGTCAGCCTGCGGCCGCAGGCGGTGCTGCGCGCGGTGGAGAATCTGGCGGGAAATGCCCTGCGCCACGGCACACGGGTCGAAATCGGGGTGATTTACCGCGACGCATCAGTCTCGATCACGGTCGAGGATGACGGGCCGGGCATTCCGGATGATCGCCGGGAGGAGGCGCTGCGGCCTTTCACCCGGTTGGGCGGCGCGCGGGACCCCAACCGGGGCGGCGGCGTGGGGCTTGGCCTGTCCATCGCCGCGGATATCGCGCTCAGCCACGGCGGCACGCTGCGGCTGGGGGACAGTTCCCGGCTGGGCGGGTTGCGGGCCGAGCTGGTGCTGGCCCGCTGACCGGCGGTTACCTCGGCTTGGCGAGGTTCAGGATCCACGCCGGCTTGCCGCCGGGGGCATAGCCCAATCCGGCCTCGGTCACATCGGGATTCAGCATGTTCGCGCGGTGGTAGGGCGAGCCGGTCCAGAAGGCGACCATCCGGTCGGAAGAAGAACCGAAGCCCAAGCCGGTGTTTTCCGCCGCGGTGCGCAGCCGGTAGCCGCCATTGCGCATCCGGTCGGCCAGTGTGCTGCCATCGGCGCTGACATGCGAGATGGAGGCGCGGGCGGCATTGTCGCAGGCATGGGCCTGCGCGATGATGGCCAGCCGGGACGAGGCGCGGACGGCGGGCAGACCTTCGGCTTTGCGCAGGGCATTGACGCCCGCCAGTACCTCTTTCTGCATCACATCTGCTTCCGGCGGGCGGGTGCAGCCTGGGGGCAGCCGGGCAGGGCCCGCAGCGAGGGCGGGGGATTTCGCGGTCTTGGTGGTGGCCACCTCGATCGGAATGATGATGCAGCCGGCCAGCATGGCCAGAAGCGCAAGGGCAGACAGCCGGCGGATCGTCGGATGCGGCATGCGGATCCTTTGGGTCGGAGAAATGGGCCTGTAGCCATCCAGAGAACCGGATCGGTTGCACGGGCACAACCTGAAATCGCAAAGAATGGCACGGATCTGCCGACCCCCCGATTTCACCCCGTGCCCTTGCAGCCCCCGAAGCGCGCCACTAAGACTCTGGCAATACTCAGCCGATAACCCTTGCAGCATCTTACAGAGGCAGGACCGATGCGCGATCCGATCGACACCTACATGAACACGCTGGTCCCCATGGTCGTTGAGCAGACGAGCCGGGGCGAGCGGGCCTATGACATCTATTCCCGCCTTCTGAAAGAGCGGATCATTTTCCTTGCGGGCCCGGTGCACGACGGCATGTCGTCGCTGATCTGCGCGCAGCTCCTGTTCCTTGAGGCGGAAAATCCGTCCAAGGAAATCAGCATGTATATCAACAGCCCGGGCGGCGTGGTGACCTCGGGCCTGTCGATCTACGACACGATGCAATACATCAAGCCCAAGGTGTCCACGCTGGTGATCGGGCAGGCGGCCTCGATGGGGTCGCTTCTGCTGCAGGCCGGTCATCCGGGCATGCGCTTCAGCCTGCCGAACAGCCGCGTGATGGTGCACCAGCCCTCGGGCGGCTATCAGGGCCAGGCGACCGACATCATGATTCACGCGCGCGAAACCGAAAAGCTGAAGCGCCGCCTGAACGAGATCTACGTCAAGCACACCGGCAATTCCTATGAAGTGGTCGAGGCCGCGCTGGAGCGGGACAACTTCATGTCCGCCGAAGATGCCAAGGCCTGGGGCCTGATCGACGAGATTCTGGCCGACCGCGGCAAGGCCGACGAAGCGGCCAAGTGATCGTCCGCCCCCGCGCGGTCCGGCCGGGCGGGGGCGTTTTTGCGTTGTGGAGGGTCCGGGACTGTCCTAGACTTTTCATGAAACAGTCGCATCCCCGGATGCGTCGGACGGCGAAGGGTTACGGATGGCTACGAATTCGGGCGACAGCAAGAATACGCTCTACTGCTCGTTCTGTGGAAAGAGCCAGCATGAGGTGCGCAAGCTGATCGCGGGGCCGACGGTCTTCATCTGCGATGAATGCGTCGAGCTGTGCATGGACATCATCCGCGAGGAGACCAAGACCTCGGGGCTGAAATCCGGCGACGGCGTGCCGACCCCGCGGGAAATCTGCAAGGTGCTGGATGATTATGTCATCGGGCAGGACCATGCCAAGCGCGTGCTCTCGGTGGCCGTGCACAACCATTACAAGCGGCTGAACCACTCCTCCAAGCAGGACATCGAACTGTCGAAGTCGAACATCCTGCTGATCGGGCCGACCGGGACCGGCAAGACGCTGCTGGCGCAGACGCTGGCGCGGATTCTGGACGTGCCGTTCACCATGGCCGATGCGACGACGCTGACCGAAGCCGGTTACGTGGGCGAGGATGTGGAAAACATCATCCTGAAGCTGCTTCAGGCGTCGGAATACAACGTCGAACGCGCGCAGCGCGGCATCGTCTATATCGACGAGGTCGACAAGATCACGCGGAAGTCCGACAACCCCTCGATCACCCGCGACGTCAGCGGGGAGGGCGTGCAGCAGGCGCTTCTGAAGATCATGGAAGGCACCGTGGCCAGCGTTCCGCCACAGGGCGGGCGCAAGCATCCGCAGCAGGAATTCCTGCAGGTGGATACGACGAACATCCTGTTCATCTGCGGCGGCGCCTTTGCCGGTCTGGAAAAGATCATCGCGCAGCGCGGCAAGGGCTCGGGCATCGGTTTCGGCGCCTCGGTCAAGGGGCCGGACGAACGTGGCGTGGGTGAGCTGTTCAAAGAGCTGGAGCCCGAGGATCTGCTGAAATTCGGCCTGATCCCGGAATTCGTCGGCCGTCTGCCGGTCATCGCCACTTTGGCCGATCTGGATGAGGCCGCGCTGGTCACCATCCTGACCGAGCCGAAGAATGCGCTGGTGAAGCAGTATCAGCGGCTCTTCGATATCGAAGGCATCAAGCTGACTTTCACGGGTGAGGCACTGACCGCGATCGCCAAACGCGCGATCAAGCGCAAGACCGGCGCCCGCGGGCTTCGGTCGATCATGGAAGATATCCTGCTGGAAAGCATGTTCGAACTGCCGGGCATGGGCGGCGTCTCCGAAGTCGTGGTGAACGACGAGGCGGTGAACAGCGGGGCCAAGCCGCTGATCGTCCATACCGAAGGCAAGAAGAAGGAACCGGCCGCCGCAGGCTGAGGCCGCGGGAGCAGGACGAAACAGAAGGGGCGCCTTGCCGGGCGCCCCTTTCCTTTTGGTCAGCTTAATCGCCAGCCCGGCGGACATGCGGGGCCTATCCGGCGGCCCTGCACCGGGGCTGAAGATCCTCTGGGCCGAAGCCGCGCAGCGACCGGCTGGCCCGTTCTCCCATGGCGCGCAGATCGGACCGGCGCAGGATCGGCCGTGCGGGTGCGGGGCAGAGCGCCCGTTCCCCGGTAATCAGCCGCGGCAGATCAGGGAACAGGGCGGCCACCTCCTCCCGGGCGGCACCATCCAGCGTGGCCGCCATGCGGGGGCCGAGATAAAGCGATTCCACCGCAAGCCCCTCGGCAAAGATCACCTCATGCCGGTCAAACAGCAGATGGTGCCAGATCAGGGCCCGGGTCCGGCCGGGCGGGCCGATTCCGGGCCTTTCGGGCAGGAGACAGGCCGCGAGCAAACCCTGTGGTCCCGCCGCATCCGCCGCGACCAGAAGCCGGTGCTGGCGCGAGACCCAGAGCCCCCGCCGCGGCAGATCTGGGCCAAGCGCCCCGCGCGCGATCCGCACCGGCCCCATGGCGGGGTGCAGCGCCTGTTCCGCCAGACCGACGGCCCGCCGCCCGATCCAGCGCAACGGCTGTGCACCGTGATCCGCGGTCAGCACCAGGTCCCCGGGCCGCAGCCGTTCCACCGGAACCTGCCCGCCCGGCGTCAGGATCAGCGAACCGTCGGCCAGGCAGATCACCGTGGGATTGGGCAGGGTGAAGGCCGCGCCGGTGCTGAGCTTGAACCCGATGAGGACGCCGGACAGGACCGGCGGGCCCGAGGGGAAGTGGATGTAGATCTGGGCGCCGATCTTGAAGGCGACCGCCGGTTTCGGCAGGACCGGAGCGCCGAGAACGATGGCCGTGGCCGACCAGCCGCTGCCCAGATAGGTCAGGGGCTGCGCGGTGCCGCCGTTGATCGCGGCGGTCGTGCTGCCGCTGTCGCCCAGATCCAGCACGCCATCGTCATCGGTCAGCGTGGCATGCAGCCGGCCGCTGGAAAAGTTCACCACACTCGCATTGATCAGGCTGCCCAGCGACAGGCTGGCGACCGAGCCGTTATAGGCATAGACGTGATCCAGTGTTGAACTGACCGGCATGGGGCTGCTCCGACGTGACCTCCGGACAGTCTGGGCGGCCGCGGTTGCCAAAAGCTTAAATGCCGCAATTCCCTTCGAATGCGACACAGTTCCGCCCGCAGTCCGGCCCTCTGGCCCAAGGGCGCTGGACCTTGCGCGAAAGCTGGTCCATATCAGGGGCCAAGGATCGGCCCGGAGGGATCATGAAGAAGTTCCTGCTCAGCTTTCTGACCTGGTGGAACAGCGAGACGCTGAACACCCGCTTCTTCACCTGGCGCAATGGCGTGAAGGTGGGCGAGGATACACAGGGCAACGTCTTCTACCGCTCCAAGGACGGCAAGCGCCGCTGGGTCATCTTCAACGGCGAGATGGAGGCCACCCGCGTGTCGCCCGACTGGCACGGCTGGCTGCACCACACCTATGACCAGCCGCCGACCGAGGCACCGCTGAAGCATAAGCCCTGGGAAAAGCCGCATCTAGAGAATCTCTCGGGCAGCGACCTGGCCTATGCGCCCCCCGGATCCATCCGCCGCGGCGCCCCGGCCGAGCGCCGGGATTATGAGGCATGGCAGCCGGAATGAGCCATTCGGCCGCCGAAGTTCTGACCGGGGCCGCGGTTCTTGCCGTGGCGGCCGGATTTGCGATCTACGCCGCACAGGGCGCCGGGTACGGTCCTTCGGCGGGCAGCTATCCGCTGACCGCGTCGTTCCGGTCTGTGCAGGGCATCTCTGCCGGGTCCGATGTGCGGCTGGCGGGGGTCAAGGTCGGCACGATCACCAGCCTGACGCTGAACCCGCAAACCTTCTTTGCCGATGCAAGCATCGCCATGCAGGAGGGCATCCTGCTGCCCACCGACAGCGCGATCCTGATCTCGCAGGACGGACTTCTGGGCGGCGCCTATGTGGAAATCCTGCCCGGCGGCATGCCCGACAATCTGGCCCCAGGCGATGAGATCGAGGATACGCAGGGTGCGGTCAGTCTGATCTCGCTTCTGATGAAATTCGTCGGCGGCTCGGGCGATGATACGGCCAAGCCGGAGAGCGGCGGGTGAAGGCACTGGCAGTCATCGCCACGCTGATGGCCGGTCCGGCGGCGGCGCAGGGCTTTGCCGATGCGCAGGGCGGTGTCATCCGCTGGCTGGACAAGCTGACGGGAGAGACCGGCGATCTGGAGTTGCAGCGCGGCCAGTCCGCCACCAACGGGCGGCTGACCATCCAGCTGGACGCCTGCCGCTACCCCGAGGACAACCCCGCGGCCGAGGCCGAGGCGCATCTGACCATCCTCGATTCCGACCGCAGCGCGCCGGTGTTCACCGGCTGGATGCTGGCCTCCAGCCCCGCGCTCTCGGCGATGGAACATCCGCGCTATGATGTCTGGGTGCTGCGCTGCGTGGTGCCGGGCTATACCCCGCCCGAGGTGGACCCCGACGCCGACATTCCCGCCACCGAAGAGGGCACGGGCGAGTAACCCGGCGGGTTGAACTGCGCCTGCCGTGGCAGCGCGGCGGAGAGCCTGCGGTGATATTCGGCCCGCGTAATTTCGACCGCGCCAAGGCTTTTCAGATGCGGCGTCAGGAATTGCGTGTCGAACAGAGTGAAGCCCCCCGCGCGCAGCCGGTGGATCAGAAAGGCCAGCGCCAGCTTTGACGCATCCGTCCGGCGCGAGAACATCGATTCGCCGAAGAAGGCCGCGCCCAGCACCACGCCATAGACGCCGCCGATCAGTTCCTCGCCCTCCCAGACCTCAAGGCTGCGGGCATGGCCGCCGGCATGCAGCGCCTCGTAAAGCGATAGGATTTCGGCGTTGATCCATGTCTCGGCCCGGTCGGCGCAGCCCAGAACCACCTCGCGGAAGGCGCGGTCGGTGGTCACCTGCCAGTCGGCCCGGCGGATACGCCGCGCCAGACTGCGCGAGATGTGGAAGCCGTCCAGCGGGAACACCCCGCGGCGGCGCGGATCGACCCAGTGGATTTCCGGGTCGTCCCGGCTTTCGGCCATGGGGAAAATCCCCATGGCATAGGCCTTCAGCAGAAGGTCGGGCGTCAGCGCCGCCATGGCATCAGGCGAACTGCGCCGCCAGCCACTTCTCCAGCCAGTGGATGTTGTATTCGCCGTTCTGGATGTCCGGCTCGTTCAGCAGGGCGTCGAACAGCGGGATCGTGCTGTCCACCCCGTCCACCACCAGTTCCGACAGCGCACGGTTCAGGCGCGCCAAAGCCTCGGGCCGGTCGCGGCCGTGGACGATCAGCTTGCCGATCAGGCTGTCGTAATAGGGCGGGATCGAATAGCCGGAATAAAGCGCCGAATCCATCCGCACGCCCAGACCGCCGGGGGCGTGGAACGTCTTGACCTTGCCGGGGCAGGGCGAGAAGTTCGGCAGCTTTTCCGCGTTGATCCGCACCTCGATGGCATGGCCATTGATCTCCAGATCGCTTTGCCCAAAGGACATGGGCAGGCCTGCGGCCACGCGGATCTGTTCACGCACAAGGTCGACGCCGAAGATGAACTCCGTCACCGGATGTTCCACCTGAAGCCGGGTGTTCATCTCGATGAAGTAGAACTTGCCGTCTTCATACAGGAATTCGATCGTGCCCGCGCCGATGTATTGCAGCTTGCGCATGGCTCCGGCGCAGACTTCGCCGATCTCGGCCCGCATGGCGGGGGTGATGACGGGGCCGGGCGCTTCCTCGAACACCTTCTGGTGGCGGCGCTGAAGCGAGCAGTCGCGTTCGCCCAGATGCACGGCATTGCCGCGGCCGTCGCCAAAGACCTGAATCTCGATATGGCGCGGCTTTTGCAGGTATTTCTCGATATAGACTTCGTCATTGCCGAAGGCGGCCTTGGCCTCGCTCCGCGCGGTGCGGAAGGCGATTTCCAGTTCTGCCTCGGACTTCGCGACCTTCATCCCGCGCCCGCCGCCGCCGGCGGTGGCCTTGATGATGACCGGATAGCCGATGGTCTTGGCCACGGCTTTGGCCGCATCCACATCCGGCACCCCGCCGTCCGAGCCGGGGACGCAGGGAATGCCCAGCGACTTGGCCGTCTCTTTCGCGGTGATCTTGTCGCCCATGATGCGGATATGTTCCGCCTTGGGGCCGATGAAGGTGATGCCGTGGTCTTCCAGCGCCTGCGCAAAGCCCGCGTTTTCCGACAGGAAGCCATAGCCGGGGTGGACGGCCTGCGCGCCGGTGATCTCGCAGGCGGAGATCACCGCCGAAATCTTCAGATAGCTTTCGGACGAGGGCGCCGGGCCGATGCAGACGCTTTCGTCGGCAAGGCGGACATGCATCGCATCGGCATCGGCGGTGGAATGCACCGCGACCGATTTGATCCCCATTTCCCGGGCGGCGCGGATCACCCGCAGCGCGATTTCACCGCGGTTGGCGATCAGGATTTTCTCGAACATGAGGCGGCCCTCACTCGATGATCATGAGGGGGGCGCCGTATTCGACGGGGGTGCCGTTCTCGACCAGAATCCGCTTCACCGTGCCGGCCTTGGGCGCGGGGATGTGGTTCATGGTCTTCATCGCCTCGATGATCAGCACGGTCTGCCCGGCCGAAACCTGCGTGCCCACGGTCACGAAGGGCGTGGCGCCCGGTTCCGGGGCCAGATAGGTGGTCCCCACCATGGGCGAGGTCACGGCGCCCGGATGCTGGCTGGGGTCTTCGGGTTGCGCTGCGGCCGGAGCGGCGGCGGCAGGGGCTGCTGCGGGGGCCGCAGCGACCGGCGCGGCATAGGCGGGCGCCGGAGCGGCCAGCGTCACCACATTGGCCTGTTTGACGACGCGCACTTCCAGGCTGTCGTCTTCGCCATATTCACGCTTCACCGCGATTTCGGTCAGTTCGTTCTTGTTCAGAAGCTCTGCAAGCGCCGAAATGAAGGCCACGTCCGCGTCGGGGGAATGTTTGCTCATGCCGTCCTCTGATGGCTTGGTCTGCCTGTTTCTGTTGGGCCCCAGATAGGGGCATGCGGCCCGCAGACAAGGTCCGGGGCGCGGCTGACTGCTTATAGGGCAGAGGGACGGGCGAGGAAAGCGCCCATTCCCATGGATGAAAGCCTGCCATTGCCCCGGAAAACACCAGGCGCATAAATTTTCCATTTGGTAAAAAATCAGGGCTGTGAGACGCTCTTTTCAAAGAACAATGCGCCACAGGGAGGCCAAGACCCATGTCCAACAGCCCGCTGACGCCCGGCATCGTTCCGGCCCGTCTGCCAGCCGCCGATTATGCCCGCAACTTCGGCGATCACGCGCCGCCCCTTGACCGGCACGAGGCGCTGGTGGCGGCGGACCGCTGCTACTTCTGCCATGATGCGCCCTGCGTCACGGCCTGTCCCACGTCGATCGACATTCCGCTCTTCATCCGCCAGATCGCCACCGGCACGCCCGAGGCGGCAGCGAAAACGATCTGGAGCCAGAACATCCTGGGCGGTATCTGCGCCCGCGTCTGCCCGACCGAGACGCTGTGCGAAGAGAAATGCGTCCGCGAAGTGGCCGAGGGCAAGCCGGTGGAGATCGGCCGGCTGCAACGCTACGCCACCGACACCGCCATGCCGAAAGGCCATCCCTTCCGCCGGGCCGCGCCCACGGGCCGGCGGGTCGCGGTGGTGGGGGCGGGGCCTGCGGGCCTGTCCTGCGCGCATCGCCTTGCCATGAAAGGACATGAGGTCGTGGTCTTCGAGAAGAAGGCCAAGGCAGGCGGGCTGAACGAATATGGCATCGCCAGCTACAAGGCGACCGGCGGTTTCGCGCAGGCCGAGGTGGACTGGCTGCTCCAGATCGGCGGGATCGAGGTTCGGACCGGCATGGAACTGGGCCGTGACCTCACGTTGGAAGGCTTGCGTGCAGAATATGACGCGGTGTTTCTGGGCATCGGGCTGCAGGGCGTCAACAGCCTGCGGGCCGAGGGCGAAGACAAGGCGGGCGTCCTGAACGCGGTGGATTTCATCGCCGAACTCCGCCAGTCGGGCGATCTGTCCGGCCTGCCGGTGGGCCGCGATGTGGTGGTGATCGGCGGGGGGATGACCGCGGTCGATGCCGCGGTGCAGTCCAAACTTCTGGGCGCGGAAAATGTCACCATCGTCTACCGCCGCGGGCGCGAGAAGATGTCGGCCAGCGGTTATGAGCAGGAACACGCCCTCGCCGCGGGGGTGCGGATCATCCACAACGCCGCGCCTTTGCGCATTCTGGGCAATGGTCGGGCCGATGCGGTGGAATTCGCCTATACCGAAGAAACCCCGACGGGGCTGGTGCTGAAGGATGAGACCTTCACCCTGAAGGCCGATCAGGTGTTCAAGGCCATCGGGCAGGTGCTGACCGGTCTGCCCGCGGACCTGAACGCGGCGGGGGGCAAGATCGTGGGCGCCCCCGCCAAGGTCTGGGCCGGCGGTGACTGTGCGGCAGGGGGCGAGGATCTGACCGTCACCGCCGTGGCCGAAGGCCGCGATGCGGCCGAGGCGATCCACCGCCATCTGACGGCCGCGTGATGACGGCGGTTTTCCCTTGCCGGGCTCTCTCTCCGCAGCCTAAACGGGGCGGGGCAGGGAATGCGCATGGACAGCTGGATCGACACCGTCATCGCCTTTATCGAGCGGAATCAGGTCTGGGCGCCGTGGATCATGCTGGTCTTCGCCGCGGCCGAGACGACGGCCTTTCTCTCGATCCTCGTGCCCTCGACCGCGATCATGGTCGCCGTGGGCGCGCTGGCGGCCACCGGCGCGCTGGAGTTCTGGAAGCTCTGGCTCGGCGCTTCGGTCGGGGCGATGATCGGGTCCTTCGGCTCCTACTGGCTGGGCTGGCGCTATGGCGGCACCATCCTGACCATGAAACCGCTGAACCAGCATCCCGAATGGGTGGAAAAGGCCCGCGCGGCCTTTACCAAATGGGGGCCGGCCACCGTCTTCGGCGGCCATTTCGTCACCTTCCTGCGGCCCGTCGTCTTTCTGATGGCGGGGATGAGCGGGATGACACTGGCCCGCTTTGCCTTCTGGAACGTGCTGGGCTGTCTGGCCTGGGCCTGGGCCGTGCCCAAGTTCGGCGAGGTGGGCGGCTATCTGATCGGCTGGATCTGGGGCCTCGTCTCCGGGTCCTGATCCTCTGCGCTCCGGGCGCGGAATCTGAATTCCCAAGACACCAGACGCCCGGACGGGCGCATCTCCAGGGAGAATTCCATGGCTGACCTTTCGTCGAATTTCATCGGAATCAAATCGCCCAATCCGTTCTGGCTGGCCTCGGCCCCGCCGACGGACAAGCAATACAATGTCGAACGCGCCTATGAGGCCGGCTGGGGCGGCGTGGTGTGGAAGACTTTGGGCAGCGAAGGGCCGCCCATCGTCAATGTCTCCGGCCCGCGTTACGGCGCGGTCTGGGGCGCCGACCGCCGCCTGCTGGGGCTGAACAACATCGAACTGATCACCGACCGCCCGCTGGAGGTGAACCTGCGCG
Source organism: Neotabrizicola sp. VNH66 (assembly GCF_049445895.1). Classification (NCBI taxonomy): domain Bacteria; kingdom Pseudomonadati; phylum Pseudomonadota; class Alphaproteobacteria; order Rhodobacterales; family Paracoccaceae; genus Neotabrizicola; species Neotabrizicola sp. VNH66. The sequence goes on along the minus strand of NZ_JBMSDW010000020.1, from coordinate 56,024 downwards.
AGATCAAGGAGGTCAAGCGCAAATGGCGCGACCGCGCGCTGGTCATCAGCCTGATGGTGCCCTGCGAGGAGGACTACTGGAAGGACATCCTCAAGGCCATCGAAGACACCGAGGCCGACGGGGTGGAGCTGAACTTCGGCTGTCCGCATGGCATGGCCGAACGTGGCATGGGCAGCGCCGTGGGGCAGGTGCCCGAATACATCGAGATGGTCACCCGCTGGGTGAAGAAATACAGCCGCATGCCCTGCATCGTGAAGCTGACGCCCAACGTCACCTCGATCCTGCCGCCGGCCATGGCCGCCAACCGCGGCGGGGCCGATGCGGTCAGCCTGATCAACACGATCAAGTCGATCACCAACGTGGATCTGGACCATTTCTCGCCCTTTCCGATGATCGACGGGCAGGGCAGCCATGGCGGCTATTGCGGCCCGGCGGTCAAGCCGATCGCGCTGAACATGACCGGAGAGATTGCCCGCCATCCCGACACCCGTGGCCTGCCGATCTCGGGCATCGGCGGGGTGACCACATGGCGCGACGCGGCCGAGTTCATGGCCATGGGCGCGGGCAATGTGCAGGTCTGCACCGCGGCCATGACCTATGGGTTCAAGATCGTGCAGGAGATGATCTCCGGCCTGTCGGAATATCTGGACGAAAAGGGCATGGCGCTGAGCGATCTGGTGGGCCGCGCGGTGCCGAACTTCGTGGAATGGCAGCACCTGAACCTGAACTATGTGACCAAGGCCCATATCAATCAGGACGACTGCATCAAATGCGGGCGCTGCTATGCCGCCTGTGAGGATACCAGCCATCAGGCCATCGCCATGTCGCCGGACCGCACCTTCACCGTGAAGGACGAGGAATGCGTGGCCTGCAACCTGTGTGTGAACGTCTGCCCGGTGCAGGACTGCATCACCATGGTGCCGATGCAGAAGGGCGCGCTGGACCCGCGGACGGGCCGCAGGGTGGGTGATTTCGCCGACTGGACGACCCATCCGAACAACCCGATGGCCAGCGCTGCCGAGTAACGCCTGCGGGGCCGTCCGTGCGGCGGCCCTGTCGTCCTCAGGGCGCGGGATTGGCCAGCGGGTTCAGCCCCACGGCCTTGACCGCGGCGACATAGGCGCGCTGCGCCTCTTCCAGACGGGCGCGGCTGTGCTCGGTCAGGTCGCCGGTTTCCGTGAAGCCGGTGGCCACATGTTCGCCGCCGCTGGCCGGTGCCACCGGCCGTGCGGTTTCGGGCGGTGCGGCAGGAAATGTGCGGCTGCTGCCCTGCGCGTCAGACCCCGAAGCCGGGCCATGGGCCAGCGAATGCGCGGCCCCCGTCACGGGCGTGACTGGCCGCAGGGATGAGATCGGTCCCATCTGTTCCCCCAATGCGTAAACGCCCCCGCAGAACAGGATACCGCGGGCAGACCCCGCTGCCCAACCGCGAAATAGACGGTATTTGAGCGGCTCAGCCCACGCCCGGTTCCAGCAGGCGGCGGAACAGGGTTTCCAGAAACCGTCCGGCTTCGGCAAAGGGATCATGGCCGGGGCCAAGGACGGCGCGCACCTGAACGTCGAAATCAGCGTAATGCTGGGTGAGCGACCAGACCGAGAAGATCAGATGGACCGGATCGCTTTTCGCGATCCGGCCTTCGTCCATCCAGCGCGACAGCACCGCGGCCTTGTCCATCACCAGCGCGCGCAGATCGCCTTCGATCGCCTCCATGATCCGGGGCGCGCCCTGCAGGATCTCGTTCGCGAAAAGCCGGCTTTCACGCGGATAGTCGCGGGCAAGGTCCAGCTTGCGCCGCACATAGGCCAGCACCTCGGCCACGGGATCCCCCTCGGCGCGAAGCGCGCGCAGAGGGTCCAGCCAGTTGGCCAGCAGCCCGGTCAGAAGGGTATTGTAGATCGTCTCTTTCGAGGGGAAGTAATAGAGCAGGTTCGGCTTCGACAGGCCTGCCGCCTCGGCGATCTGGTCCAGCGTGGCGCCGCGGAACCCTTGGGTGGAAAACACCTGTAGCGCCGCTTCCAGAATCGTCTCGCGGTTGCGGGTCTGGATGCGGCTGCGGCGGGGCTTTGGCGGGACGGGAGCGGCGGGCATGATCCTGCTGTAACCGTGACGGGGCGCCGCGGTCAAACCCCTGCCTGCGGATCAGGGCCATCCAGCCGCGTCTTCAGGCTGCGCAGCCCTTCGACGGCCATCCGGTGATCCTCCACCTGCGGCAGGCCCGAGACGGTGACGCAGGCCACCACGCCGGTGCCCGCCACCCGTACCGGCACGGCACCGCCATGGTCGGCATGGGTTGCCAGCGACAGCCCGTGATCGGCCAGAGTGCCGCCCTTGGCCCGGTGCTCAACCCCGACCAGCAGCGAAGGCTTTTGGAACAACAGCGCGGTCGCCGCCTTGCGTGCGACCCAGAGGTCGTTCAGCGGCGTGGCGCCGGGCAGGGCGACATGGAACAGCACCCGGTCCGCGGTGCGGATGTCGATGACGACGGGGGCGCCCGCCGCCCGGGCGGTTTCGACCAGCCCGAACCCCAGGGTCAGCGCCGCCCATTCGTCGAACCGCGGCAGCACAAGCGTTTCATATTCCGCGGCAAGGTCTTCGGCTTCCATGGTCTCTCCTTATGCCCGGTCACGGCTGTCCCGAAGGCCGATGCCCTGCAGGATGATGCGTTTGACCGTCTCGGTCGCGGCCTTCCACTGCCGGTCGGTCAGCGGCTTGCCCTGGTTCAGCGTTTCGATCTGATGGCCGAAATCGGCGTAATGCTGGGTCGTGGCCCAAAGCATATACAGCAGGTGCCGCGGGTCGATGGCGTCGATCTGGCCTTCGTCGATCCAGCGCTGGATGGCACGGACGCGGCCTTCGGTCCAGTCGCGCAAGGTGGTTTCCAGATAGTCCTGAATGACCGGCGCGCCATGCATCACCTCGCTGGCCCAGACTTTGGAGCCGAAGGGGTGGCGGCGGGAAATCTCCATCTTCGCCTCGATATAGCCGCCGATGGCCGCGGCGGCATCGGTCGCGCTGTCGAAACAGGCGGCGGCATCCAGCCAGATGGTGAAGATATTCTCCACCACCTTGCGATACAGCTCCTCCTTCGAGGTGAAGTAGTAATGCAGGTTCGCCTTGGGTAGCCCCGCCATATCGGCGATCAGCTGCATGGTCGCGCCGCCGAATCCGGCCTCGGCGAATACTTTTTCGGCAGCGTCCAGAATAACCCGCTCATTCTCGCGCCGGATATCGGTGCGGCGGCCGGTCTTTCTGCGCGAAAATTGGGCGGTTTCGTCCATCTGCCCCGCGGGAAATTCGTTGACCGGATGGTCAGGTTGTGGTCGCGTATGTCTTGACCATACGGTCAGGAAAAGATTCGCCGCAAGCATGTCTGACCCGCCCCGCCAAAAGAGGGCGCGCCGACAGGGAGACCGCCATGTCCGCACCCGGAGAGAACCTCCGCATCAATTCCGCCCGCCTGTGGGACAGCCTGATGGAGATGGCGAAGATCGGCCCCGGCATCGCCGGCGGCAACAACCGCCAGACCCTGACCGATGCCGACAGCGCCGGCCGCCACCTGTTCCAGGACTGGTGCACCGCAGCGGGCATGACCATGGGCGTCGATACGATGGGCACCATGTTCGCCACCCGTCCGGGCACCGATCCGGACGCCCTGCCGGTCTATCTGGGCAGCCATCTGGACACCCAGCCGACGGGGGGCAAATACGACGGCGTCCTGGGCGTTCTGGGCGCGCTGGAGGTGGTGCGGACGCTGAACGACCTTGGCATCCAGACCCGGCACCCGCTGGTGGTGACCAACTGGGCCAATGAGGAGGGCGCGCGGTTCGCGCCCGCCATGCTGGCCTCCGGCGTGTTCGCCGGGGTCCATACGCAGGACTACGCCTATGGCCGCCGCGATCTGGACGGCAAGACCTATGGCGAGGAACTGGCCCGCATCGGCTGGATCGGGGACGAGACAGTGGGCGCGCGGAAGATGCACGCCTATTTCGAACTTCACATCGAACAGGGCCCGATCCTTGAGGCGCAGGGCAAGGACATCGGCGTGGTGACGCATTGTCAGGGCCTGTGGTGGCTGGAATTCACCCTGACCGGGCGCGAGGCGCATACCGGATCCACCCCGATGGCCATGCGCGTGAACGCGGGTCTGGCCATGGCCCGCATCTTCGAAATGGTGCAGGCCGTGGCGATGGAGAATCAGCCCGATGCCGTGGGCGGCGTCGGTCAGGTAAAATTCGCGCCGAACTCGCGCAACGTGCTGCCGGGCACAGTGGTCTTTACCGTCGATATCCGCACCGTCGATCAGGCCAAGCTGGACCGGATGCGCGCGAAGATCGAGGCAGAGGCGGCGACGATCTGCGCCGCGCTTGGCGTGGGCTGCGCGGTCGAGGCTGTGGGCCATTTCGACCCGGTGACCTTTACCCCGGAACTGGTGGACCGGGTGCGGGCAGCGGCCGACCGGCTGGGCTACAGCCATATGAACGTGGTCTCCGGCGCCGGACACGACGCCTGCTGGGCTGCCCGTGTGGCGCCCACGACGATGATTTTCTGCCCCTGCGTCGGCGGGCTGAGCCACAATGAGGCCGAGGAGATCAGTCCCGAATGGGCCGCGGCCGGGACGGATGTGTTGCTGCATGCGGTGCTGGAAACCGCTGGCGTGGCGTCCTGAGGCGGCCGCCGGGGGCTTCGCGCCCCCGGACCCCCGCGGGATATTTGTGAACAGATGAATGGGGCAGGGGCGGCCTGCCGGGGAGAGCGAGATGAGCACAGTCATCAAGAACGGCACCATCGTCACCGCCGATCTGACCTATAAATCGGACGTGCTGATCGAGGATGGCCAGATCATCGCCATCGGCCATGGGCTGACGGGGGACAAGGTGCTGGATGCCACCGGCTGCTATGTCATGCCGGGCGGGATCGACCCGCATACGCACTTGGAAATGCCCTTCATGGGCACCTATTCGGCGGATGATTTCGACAGCGGCACCCGCGCGGCGCTGGCGGGGGGCACCACGATGGTGGTGGATTTCGCGCTGCCCGCCCCGGGGCAGAGCCTTCTGGACGCGCTGAAGATCTGGGACAACAAGACCGCGCGGGCGCATTGCGATTACAGCTTCCACATGGCGGTGACATGGTGGGGCGAGCAGGTCTTTGACGAGATGAAGACCGTGACGGAGCGCGGCATCAACACCTTCAAGCATTTCATGGCCTACAAGGGCGCATTGATGGTGAATGATGACGAGATGTTCGCCAGCTTCCGCCGCTGTGCCGAACTGGGGGCGATCCCGCTGGTTCATGCCGAAAACGGCGATCTGGTGGCCGAGATGTCGGCCAAGCTCTTGGCCGAGGGCAATACCGGGCCCGAGGCGCATGCCTATTCCCGCCCCTCTCAGGTGGAGGGGGAGGCGACGAACCGCGCGATCATGATCGCCGATATGGCGGGCGTGCCGCTCTATGTCGTCCACACCTCCTGCGAGGAGGCGCATGAGGCCATTCGGCGCGCGAAGATGAACGGCAAGCGGGTCTGGGGTGAGCCGCTGATCCAGCACCTGACGCTGGACGAGAGCGAATATGCCAACCCCGATTGGGACCATGCCGCCCGCCGGGTGATGAGCCCGCCCTTCCGCGACAAGAAGCATCAGGATTCCCTGTGGGCGGGGCTCGCCTCAGGCACTTTGTCCTGCGTGGCGACCGACCATTGCGCCTTTACCACCGCGCAAAAGCGCACGGGTCTGGGCGATTTCACCAAGATCCCGAACGGGACGGGGGGCCTTGAGGACCGGCTGCCGATGCTCTGGACCTATGGCGTCAACACCGGTCGGATCACCATGAACGAATTCGTGGCCGTCACCTCGAGCAATATCGCCAAGATCATGAACTGCTATCCGAAGAAAGGGGCGGTTCTGGTGGGGGCGGATGCGGACCTTGTGGTCTGGGACCCGGAGAAGGAGAAGACCATCACTGCGGGCAACCAGCAATCCGCGATTGATTACAACGTGTTCGAGGGCAAGAAAGTGAAGGGCCTGCCGCGCTATGTCCTGTCGCGCGGCCATGTCGCCGTGACCGACGGCACCCTGACCAGCGCGGAAGGCCACGGCAAATTTGTCGCCCGCGACCCGAACGGCGCGGTGAACAAGGCGCTGTCGACCTGGAAGGCGCTGACCAACCCGCGCCCGATCGCGCGCGAGGGCATTCCGGTCAGCGGCGTCTGAGGGTCAGGGAAGGCTGAGGGTCAGGGAACCAGATGCTCCAGCTCGGGCAAGAGAACCACGCTTTCCTGTTCGTGCGGATCGGTCCGCGCGATCACGGCGGTGCAGGGGCCTGGGCCGGGGTTGAAGGGCAGATGCGGCATGTCGGCGGGAATGTAGATCAGATCGCCGGCCTCGGCCTCCATGCGGTTCTCCAGCCGCTCGCCCCAATACATCACGCTGCGACCTTCGGTCTGAAAGATCGCGGTTTCATGGGTGGCGTGTTTATGCGCCTTCGCCCGGCCGCCGGACGGGATGGTCAGAAGGTGCATGCAGATCGCGCGGGAGCCCACCGTCTCGGCGGCGATCCCGGCATCATAGGTAAAGCCCTGCTTGCCGGTGTAGCGGTCAGCGGGGCGGATTTTGCGGCATTCGGCCATCACGGGTCCTTTCAGCGGGGGCAGGGAGTGCCCGCCCCCGAGCTTGCCGCGGCCGGGGCTTTGAGGGAAGATCAGTCGTTGCTGTCTTCTTCGTCCTCGTCGCTTTCGTCTTCGTCTTCGTCGCTGTCCTCTTCCTCCTCCTCGTCTCCGAAGTCTTCTTCATCCGGGCCCTCGGTCGCTGCGGGGCCATGGGTGAAGCTGACAAAGCGGGCCGACAGGTCGAACCAGTCACAGGCCAGATCTTCGGCTGTGGGGGCAAAGGCGGTGGTCATCATCGCAAAGCTCCGTGAAAGAGGGGACGGTCGGGCACAGCATGGGGCCGGCGCGCAACCGGGGCATGAACCAAAGGCGGCAGCGGCATGACAGCCGGACGACAGCCGCAAAGGCAGAGGGAATGAAAGACACGTTGAACATCGCGCCCGCGGTGATTGCGGCACAGGGGCTGGATCTGGTGTTCCAGACCGCCGACGGGCCGGTTCATGCGCTGAAGGACGTGAACCTGACCATCGACAAGGGTGATTTCGTCAGCTTCATCGGGCCTTCGGGCTGCGGCAAGACCACCTTTCTGCGCTGCATCGCCGCACTGGAACATCCGACCGGCGGCAGCCTGACAGTGAACGGCATGACCCCGGACGAGGCGCGGAAGAAACGCGCCTATGGCTATGTGTTTCAGGCGGCAGGCCTTTATCCGTGGCGCACCATTGCGGGCAACATCCGCCTGCCGCTGGAGATCATGGGGTTTTCCCGGGCCGAGCAGGAAGAGCGGATCGCCCGCGTGCTGGATCTGGTTGAACTGTCGGGCTTCGGCAAGAAATTCCCGTGGCAGCTGTCGGGCGGCATGCAGCAGCGCGCCAGCATCGCGCGCGCTTTGGCCTTCGATGCCGACATATTGCTGATGGACGAACCCTTCGGGGCGCTGGATGAAATCGTCCGCGACCGGCTGAACGAGGAGCTTCTGAAGCTCTGGGACCGGACGGGCAAGACCATCGGCTTTGTCACCCATTCCATCCCCGAGGCGGTCTATCTGTCCACCAAGATCGTGGTGATGAGCCCGCGGCCCGGCCGGATCACCGATGTGATCGAAAGCCCGCTGCCGCGCGAACGGCCGCTGGACATTCGCGACAGCCGCGAATTCATCGAAATCTCCCATCGGGTGCGCGAAGGGCTGCGGGCGGGGCATCTGGATGATTAGGGCGGCGCTGGTCTTGTCTCTTGCGGCTCTTGCGGGGCCGGTCGCTGCGGAAACCTATTCCGAGGCGTATGGCTTGGGCAGGGCCGAGCCGTACCCCGAGGCGGAGGGCGACCTGCGCGACGGCATCCGGCTGATGGCCATTCTGCAGGACCGTAAGCACAACCGCATGCCGGTCGTCACATCCAAACAGCCGGTCTATGTGCAGCTTTATGTGCAGACGCCCGCGGTTTCGGCACCGGCGACGCTGAAGCTGCTCTGCGAATATGTCTTCGTCGACGCCATCGAAGAGAAGACCTGGCTGAAAGACGGTGCCGCCTGCGCCGATGAGCTTGTGGCCACCGGCGGCGGTTGGGCCGCTTTGGGCAAGCCCTTCAAATTCTATCCCGAGGCGAAAGACCCCTCCGGCACGTCGGCGGTGAACATTGCGGTGCGGGAGGTTTCGACGGACAGCTATCTGGAGCTGAGCCCGACCTTTGACTGGCAGGGAGGGCTGATGCCGTGCTGCAACTGATGATCGGACCGAAGGAGAGCCGCGGATGACCGGCCCCGATTCCGACCGGCCCGACTGGCTGCCCCGCGCGTGGAAGGTGCGGGCGGTGATGCTGAGCGTGGTGCTGGGCCTCCTGACGCTGGTGCTCTGGTCCCGGCTGGCCGAGACGGGCGGCGCATGGGCGCGTGCGCTGCCGCTGATCTTTGTTGTGGGTCTGGGCGTGGTGCTTTGGGCCGATTGGGTCTGGCTGACCCGCAACCACCACCGTGTGAACGAATGGGGCCTGTCCAAGGGCAAGGACGCAAGGAAGAAGAAGAAATGATGCGGCTTGCGCTGAATGCGGGCGTGACTGCCGCGGCTGCGCCCGCCCGGGCGGTTCAGGTCCTGAGGGTGCGGGCACCCGGCCAGGACGGAGGCCGCGGATGAGGGCGCTTCTTCCCATCCTGACGGTCGTCGCCGCCATCATCGTCCTGTGGTATGGCGCTGCGGTGGCTCTGAACCGGCAATGGGTGCTGGATCAGGCCGCCCGCGCCGGGACCGAACCGCCGGCCTTCAGCCAGCTGGTGGCCGAGACCATGGCGCAGGAGCGCCCGGTTCTTCCCGCGCCGCATCAGGTGGCGGCAGAGCTGTGGAAGGGTCTGTTCGGACAGGCCGTCACCTCGAAACGCAGCCTTGTCTATCATGGCTGGATCACGCTTTCGGCCACGCTCTTGGGCTTTGCCATCGGCACGGGGCTGGGCATCCTCTTGGCCGTGGGCATCGTCTACAACCGGGTGATGGACCTGTCGGTGATGCCTTGGGCGATTGCCAGCCAGACCATTCCCATTCTGGCCATCGCGCCCATGTTCATCGTGGTGATGAATTCCATGGGCGTGCAGGGGCTGGTGCCCAAGGCGGTGATCTCGGCCTATCTGTCGTTCTTCCCGGTGGTCGTCGGCATGGTGAAGGGGCTGCGCGCGCCGGATGCCATGCAGCTGGATCTGCTGCGGACCTATAATGCGGGGGGTGCCGCGGTGTTCTGGAAGCTGCGGCTGCCGGCCTCGATGCCCTATCTCTTCGCCTCGCTGAAGGTGGGGGCGGCGGCGGCGCTGGTCGGTGCCATCGTAGGTGAGCTGCCCACGGGTGCGGTCGCGGGCTTGGGTGCGCGGCTGCTGTCCGGCAGCTATTACGGCCAGACCATCCAGATCTGGGCGGCGCTGTTCGGGGCGGCCATCGTGGCGGCGGCGCTGGTCGCTGTCATCGGCGGGGTGGAGCGGGTGACGCTGAAACGCATGGGGCTGGCACGATGAGCGGGGTGCTGTCTCCGGGCTGGCTGGCGGCATTCGTCCTTATCGCCGCGGGCTGGGCCTTTGACCCGCGGCTGGGGCTGGTGCTTTCCCTGTGGCTGGGCGCATGGGGTATCAATGCCGGGCTGGCGCAGGGCGGGCGGGTGGCGCGCGCGCTGGTGCCTGCGGTCTTCGGGCTGACCCTGCTGGTCTTGTGGGAGGTGATCGTCCGGGTCTTCGCCGTCTCTCCCGTCATCCTGCCCGCGCCGACGGCCATTGCCGCGCGGATCGGTGCCAGCCTGCCCACGCTCTGGGCCGATTTCGTGCAGACCGGGCTGAAGGGGGCGCTGTCGGGCTATGTCATCGGCTGCACCGCGGCGGTGGCGGCGGCCGTGGTGGTGGACCGCTTCCCCTTCCTTCAGCGCGGCCTTCTGCCGGTGGGGAACTTCGTCGCCGCGCTGCCCATTGTCGGAATCGCGCCGATCATGGTCATGTGGTTCGGCTTTGACTGGCAGTCCAAGGCGGCGGTCGTCGTGGTCATGGTGTTCTTCCCGGTGCTGGTGAACATGGTGGCCGGGCTGAAGGCGACCGACCGGATGCAGCGCGACCAGATGGCCACGTGGTCGGCCAGCCACTGGCAGGCTTTGTGGAAGCTGCGCTTTCCGGCGGCCATGCCATTTCTGTTCAACGGGCTGAAGATCGCCACCACGCTGGCGCTGATCGGCGCGATCGTGGCCGAGTTTTTCGGCAGCCCCATCGTGGGCATGGGTTTCCGCATCAACGCCTCGATCGGGCAGCTTGCGCTGGACATGATCTGGGCCGAGATTGCGGTGGCCGCACTGGCGGGATCGGCCTTCTATGGGCTGGTCGCGCTGATCGAAAAGCGGGTGACGTTCTGGCACCCCTCGCAACGACGGTAACAGGAACCGCAGGAACGGTTCCGCAACAGGAGAGGACGCAATGAAGAAGCTTTTGACGAGCGCATTTCTGGCCGGGCTGATGGCAACGGGGGCACAGGCCGAAGACGTGACGCTGCAGCTGAAATGGGTCACCCAGGCCCAGTTCGCGGGCTATTTCGTCGCCAAGGACAAGGGGTTCTACGAGGAGGAGGGGCTGAACGTCACCATCCTTCCGGGCGGGCCGGATGTGGCACCGACGCAGGTGATTGCGGGCGGCGGCGCGGATGTCGTGGTGGACTGGATGCCCTCGGCCCTGGCCGCGCGCGAAAAGGGGCTGGCGCTGGTCAACATCGCGCAGCCGTTCAAATCCTCGGGCATGCAGCTGACCTGCCTGAAGGAATCCGGCGTGGCCACCCCGGCGGATTTCAAGGGCAAGACCCTTGGCGTCTGGTTCGGCGGCAATGAATATCCGTTCCTGAACTGGATGGCCAAGCTGGGCTACAAGACTGATGGCAGCCCCGAAGGCGTGACCGTGCTGAAGCAAGGCTTCAACGTCGATCCGCTGCTGCAGAAGCAGGCGGCCTGTATCTCGACCATGACCTACAACGAATATTGGCAGGTCATCGATGCGGGCATCACGCCCGAGCAGCTGGTGAACTTCAACTACACCACCGAAGGCGTGGCCACGCTGGAAGACGGGCTTTACGTCATGGAGGACAAGCTGGCCGATCCGGCCTTCGTCGAAACCATGGCCAAGTTCGTCCGCGCCTCGATGAAAGGCTGGAAATACGCTGAGCAGAACCCGGACGAAGCGGCGATGATCGTGCTGGAAAACGATGAGACCGGCGCCCAGACCGAAGCCCACCAGAAGCGCATGATGGGCGAGGTGGCGAAGCTGACCGCCGGTTCGGACGGCACGCTGGACCCGGCCGATTACGATTCGACCGTGGCGGCGCTGATGTCGGGCGGTTCGGATGCGGTGATCACCAAGGCGCCGGAAGGGGCCTGGACCCATGCGGTGACCGATCTGGCCCTGAAGTAAGCTTCGGCAGAATGATGCAGGGGGGCGCGGCCGGTGACGGCGGCGCCCTTTCGCTTTTCCGGCTTTGTCAAAATCGGGCGACGCTGTAAACTTTGCGGCATGACAACGGGATACCGCCCATGCCCACGGCCCTGATCGGTGCGCGACTGCGCGAGAGGCGGCTGGCCGCGGGCCTGCGGCAGGCCGAGGTGGCCGCCGCGGCGGGGATTTCGGCCAGTTATCTCAACCTGATCGAACACAACCGCCGCAATGTCACACCCGAGGTGCTGGAGCGGCTGGCCATGGCCTTGGACACCGGGGTGGAGACGCTGGCCGGGGCCTCGCCCGGGGCGCTGGTCGAGGATCTGCGCGCGGCGGCGGCGGCCCTGCCCGAAAGCCGGGCCGAGGTGGAGCGGATCGAGGATTTCGCCGCGCGCTATCCGGGTTGGGCCGCGCTGGTGGCCGGGCTGCACGGCCGGGCGGCGGGGCTGGAACGCGCGGTCGAGGTACTGAATGACCGGCTGAGCCATGATCCGCACCTGTCTGCAGCGCTGCACGAGCTGTTGTCGGCTATGTCTGGCGTCCGCGCCACTGCCGCCATTCTGGCCGAGACCGAGGATCTGTCGCCCGACTGGCAGCGACGATTCCATGCGAATCTTTATCAGGACAGCGAACGGCTGGCTTTGGGGGCCGAGGCGCTGGTCGGTTATCTGGACCGTTCGGAGGCGACGCCCGATACGGTGAACCTTTCACCGCAGGAGCAGGTGGAGGCCTGGCTGGCCGCGCGGGACTGGCATCTGCCCGAACCCGGAAGTGCCGCGGCCGATGCACTGGACGCGGAAGTCGCCGCGCTGCCCTCGGATGCGGCGCGCAGTCTGGGCCGGACCCTTGTGGCCGAATTGCAGGCCGAGGCGGCGGCCCTGCCGCTGGCGCCGGTGCGTGCCGCGCTGGAAAGCCTTGGCCCCGATCCGGCGGCGCTGGCGCGGCAGTTCGGCACCGGCGTGCTGGCGGCGATGCGGCGGATCGCGCTTTTGCCGGGGGCGGAGGCGGGGCTTGTGCTGTGCGACGCCTCGGGGACGCTTCTGTTCCGCAAGCCCGCGCCCGGCTTTGCCCTGCCGCGGTTCGGGGCGGCCTGTCCGCTCTGGCCCTTGTTCTCGGCACTGGCGCGGCCGGGTCTGCCGGTCATGGCCACGGTGGAGGCCGCCAGCGGCGGGGCCTTGTTCCGCACGCTGGCGCATTGCGAAACGCGGCTGCCCTTCGGCTTTGCCGGCCCGGACCTGCGGACGGCGGCCATGCTGATCCTGCCCGCGACCCAGACCGCGGCACCGGCTGTGCCGGTCGGGTCGACCTGCCGGATCTGTCCGCGCGGCCCCTGTCCGGCCCGGAGGGAGCCGTCGATCCTTGCGCTGGCCTGAACCGGGATCGTCACGCAATCCGTCACGGGATTTTGACAGCGGCCCCGAAATCGGCCGATACTGCACCCCCGGGCGCACCGCCGGTTCCGGGCCTTGGGAGGAGCGGCGGAAGAGGTGCAGGATGACGCGGCGCGTGCTGTTGATCGAGGATGAGGCGAATATCGCCGAGGCGATCATGTTCATCCTGTCGCGCGACGGATGGCAGGTCACCCATCTGGCCGAAGGGCGCGGAGCCGCCGATACCGCGCGGCGGACCGGGCCGGATCTGGTGATCCTGGACCATATGCTGCCCGGTCTGTCGGGGATCGAGGTTCTGCAGGCCCTGCGCGGCGATCCGGCCACGCGGGAGGTGCCCGTCCTCATGCTGACGGCCAAGGGTCTGCCGCGCGACCGTGAGGCGGCGGAACGTGCGGGCGTCAGCCTGTTCATGACCAAGCCCTTTTCCAATGCCGAGATGCTGGCCGCCGTCCGCAGCCTTGCGGTTGCGGAATGAAGCTGCGCCGCAAGGGCCCGCTGTTTCTGGCGCCCTCGCCCTATCGTCGCAGGCGGCTGCGCGATGCGGTGCGGATTCTGCCGGTGGTGGCGCTGTTCCTGATGATCCTGCCGATTCTGTGGTCCCCCGCAGGGCAGGGCGACCGGCGGCTGTCGGGGGATGTGATCTATTTCTTCCTGATCTGGCTTCTGCTGATTCTGGCGGCGGCGGCGCTGGCGCGCGGTCTGATGCGCCCGCCCCGGCCCGGGGAAGAGGACGAGGATTAGGGCCGTGACCTTCAACCTCCTCGTTCTGGCCTGCCTTGGCTATGTGATCTTTCTCTTTGCCATCGCCTTCGTGATGGAGCGGCGGGCGCAGTCCGGGCGCATCGGCTGGCTGCGGTCGCCGCTGGTCTATACGCTGTCGCTGTCGATCTACTGCACGGCCTGGACGTTTTACGGCGCTGTGGGCTATGCGGCGCGGTCCGGGCTGGAGTTTCTGACGATCTATCTTGGCCCCACGGCCATGTTCATCGGCTGGTGGTGGGTGCTGCGCAAGCTGGTCAGGATCGGGCAGACACACCGGCTGACCTCGATCGCGGACCTGATCTCCTCGCGCTTCGGCAAGTCCAACATGCTGGGCGTGCTGGTGACGCTGATGGCGGTGGTCGCCTCGACCCCCTATATCGCGCTGCAACTGCAATCGGTTGTGCTGGCCTTTGGTGTCTTTGCGGCCAGCGGTCCCGGCCAGACGGAGACGCTGGCCCCCGGCGGCATTGCCATCTGGGTGGCGGGGGGGCTGGCGCTCTTCACCATCCTCTTCGGCACCCGCAATCTGGATGCGCGCGAACAGCACCACGGCATCGTCATCGCCATCGCGGTCGAGGCGGTGGTCAAGCTGGTGGCGCTGGTGGCCGTGGGCATCTTCGTGGTCTGGGGTCTTGCCGGCGGCCCGGCCGAGATCATTGCCCGGATCGACGCCTCTGCGGTGCAAGGCTGGCAGATGCAGCCGGGCCGCTGGTCCGCGCTTTTGTTCCTCTCGGCGGTTGCGGTGATCTGCCTGCCGCGGATGTTTCAGGTTCTGGTGGTGGAAAGCACCGACGACCAGCAGCTGGCCCGGGCCAGCTGGGCCTTTCCGGCCTATATGATGGGGATGAGCCTGTTCATCGTGCCGATTGCGGTGATGGGGCTGGACCGCCTGCCCGCGGGGGCCAATCCCGACATGTTCGTCCTGACGCTTCCCTTGGCCGAGGGGCAGGGCGGTCTGGCGATGCTGGCCTTTCTGGGCGGTTTCTCCTCGGCCACGTCAATGGTTATCGTCGAGGCGATTGCGCTGGCGACCATGGTGTCGAACCATATCGTCATTCCGCTTTGGCTGCGGCTGCGGGCCTCGGGCGCGATTTCGGGTGATGTGCGGGCTCTGGTCCTGAATGCGCGGCGGCTGTCCATCATCATCGTGCTGGCGCTTGGCTATGGCTATTACCGCATTTCCGGCGGGTCCGAGGCGCTGGCCGCCATCGGCCTGATCTCTTTCGTCGGCGTGGCACAGTTCCTGCCCGCCATGCTGGGCGGCATCTTCTGGCGTGGCGCCACCCGGGTGGGCGCGGCGGCGGGGTTGACGACGGGGGGGCTGGTCTGGGTTTACACCCTGTTCCTGCCCTCCTTCGGGCCGGATGCCGTGTTGTCCTCGGCGCTTTTGACTGAGGGGCCATGGGGCATCGGCTGGCTGCGGCCCGGGGCCCTGTTCGGGACCGAAGGCATGGACCCGCTGGTCCATGCCCTTGTCTGGTCGATGGTGCTGAATGCGGCCGCCTTCTTTGCCGGATCGGTGCTGACCTTCCCGCTGCCGTTGGAGCGGTTGCAGGGCGTGGCCTTCGTCAATGTCTTCGACAATCCGGTCGGCCCGCAGCGCTGGTCCCGCGGCGTGGTGGAGGCCGAGGATCTGCTGAGCATGGCGCAGACCATTCTGGGCGAAGAGCAGGCGCAGGCCCTGTTCGAGCAGGCCGCCCGGGCGCAGGGCAAAAGCAGCTCGCTCATGCCCGATGCAACGCCCGCCTTTCTGGCCAGTCTTGAGGAAACGCTGGCCGGCTCCATCGGGGCGGCCACCGCGCATGCGATGATCTCGAAGCTGGTCGGGCGCGAGACGGTGACGGTGGACGATCTGATGACGCTGGCCCGGGAAAGCCAGCAGATGATCGAATATTCCGCCCAGCTGGAACACCAGCGGTCGGAACTGTCGCGCACGGCCACCGCGCTGCGCGAGGCGAATGACAAGCTGAGGCTTCTTTCGGTGCAGAAGGATGCTTTTCTGTCCCAGATCAGCCATGAGCTGCGCACGCCGATGACCTCGATCCGGGCGTTTTCGGAAATGCTGGCCGAGGGCGATCTGCCCGCCGCACAGGTGGCGCGCAGCGGCCGGATCATCCGCGACGAATCCGTCCGTCTGACGCGCTTGCTGGACGATCTGCTGGATCTGTCGGTCTTGGAAAGCGGCAAGGTGCAGCTGACGCTTGGGCTTGTCAGCCTGCGCGAGGTGGTGGACCGCGCGCTGACCGCCTCGGAACAGGTCAAGCCGGAGCGGGAGGTGACGCTGATCCGCGATCCGCTGGCCGAAAGCATCTTTCTGCGCACCGATGCGGACCGGCTGACGCAGGTGCTGATCAACCTGTTCTCCAACGCCCGGAAGTACTGCGATGCCGCTGCGCCCGAACTGCGGCTGACCGTGCGGACCCGTGCGGGCCGGGTGCGGATCGACGTGGCCGACAACGGCAGCGGCATCCCGAAATCCGCACAAGCGGTGATTTTTGAGAAATTCTCGCGCCTGCCCGGCGAATCGCGGGCGCAGGGCGCGGGCCTTGGTCTGGCGATCTGCCGCGAGATCGTGGCCAATCTGGGCGGCACGCTGGATTATCTGCCGGGGCAAAAGGGCGCCGTCTTCCGCATCGTCCTGCCGCTGCGTCTGGAAGAGCCTGCCGCAGGTCCGCCCCGCCGCAGTGACCGTCGCCGCAGTGCAGGATAAAGGCGCGCCTTAACGCTTTGATTACCCGCAGAAGCCTATGCTGGTCCGGTCAGGAAACGGCGGGCGGGGACGGCGGCATGAACGGAATCCTGCGGCGCAAGATGGCGCGTGGCGGCCCGGGGCCCGTCGCTGGTGCTTCCGGTGCGGATCAGCTTTGGCGGCTGTCCTTTGCCCGGGCGGCCCGGGCGTCATCGGGGCTGGTGGTGGATATGGGCGCGCAGAATCTGGCGCGCAGGTCTTTGGCAGAGGTGCTGGAACTGGTGCCCGACCGGGCGCTGATCGCGCTGCTGGACGGGCCGGAGGGGCGGCATGGCGTCCTGGCGCTGTCGGCGGAGCTCATGGCGGGGCTGATCGAATCGCAGACCATCGGCCGGGTGCTGCCTGCGCCGCCGCCGCCGCGGCGCCCCACCCGCACGGATGCCGCCATGGTCATGGACGGCATCGACCGCGCGCTGTCGGGGATGGAGGGGGAGGGGCCGCCCGCCGACGGGCTGCGCTGGCCCGCGGGCTATCGCTATGCGTCTTTTGTCGAGGATCCGCGCCCGCTTGGCCTTTTGCTGGACGATCTGCCCTATCTCGTCGCCCAGACCGTGGTGGGCTTTGGTGAGGGCGGCCGCAGTGGCCAGCTGGTTCTGGCACTGCCAGAAGGCGACCGTGTGGCCACGCCTGCAGCTGCGGCCCGCGGGCCCGATCCTGCCGCCGAATTTGCCCGCATGCTGTCTGACACGGTGGGAGAGGCGGATTGCACGCTGGAGGCTGTGCTGGCCCGCACCGTGCTGCCCTTGCAGGCCGTGCTCGCCCTGGCGCCCGGTCAGATGCTGCCGCTGACCAGTGCGGCGCTGGACCGGATCGTGCTGGAGGGGATGGATGGCCGCCCGGTCGCCCGCGCGCGCCTTGGTCAGGCCCGCGGCCTGCGGGCGCTGCGCCTGACCGGAGAGGCCGCCGCTGCCGCCGAACGGATCAGTCCGGCAACCGCCCCGGCCGAGACCGGGACCGATGCCCCGCCGCGCAAGGCGCTGCGCGCCGCAGGCTAAGGGCGGTGCGACTGGTGCCGCGCCGCCCGGCGCCTCAGCCGCGGGCGGCCAGCGCTTCGATCTGCGGGCGCAGGTGTTCCAGCTGATAGCCGAAACGCGCGGGAATCCCGATCAGCTCATCCGCCGGACGGTGGCCCGCCTGGCTCAGCGCCCAGACCACGGAAGAGCGGTTGCCACTGGCGCAATAGGCCAGCACCGGCCCCGGGGCGGCTGCGATCGCTTCGCCCTGAGCGGTGACATTGGCCATGGTCAGCGCGCCGCCCACGATCGGATTGACGACGAAACCCAGCCCGAGCGCCTCGGCCGCGGCCCGCATCGTCTCGATATGCAGTTCGGGCGGATTTTCCGCATCGGGGCGGTTGGCGATGACGGTGGTATAGCCGGCCGCCTTGATGGCGGGCAGATCCCCGGGGGTGATCTGGGGCGAGACGGCGTAACCTTCGGTCAGCGGGCGGATGTCCATGGCGCGCTCCTTTCGGGAAGTCGGTTCGCGCCGACCTTATCGGCCCGGGCGCGCGGGCGGAAGGCGGCTTGACCTGCGTCAAGGCAGAACCTGTGCGGATCGGCCACAAGCCGCGGCGAAGGAGACCGCCGATGACCGACCGCATTCCCGTTGCCCGCCGCGAGGCCGCGCTTTTGGCGCGCCGGGCCGAGCTGCAAGCCCGCATCACCGCCGTCGAGGCCGAGCTGGACAGCCACACCAACCCTGATTGGGAGGAGCTGGCCACCGAGCGCGAGACGGATGAGGTGCTGGAGGCCGAGGGTCTGGCGGCGCAGGCCGAACTGCGCGCGATCGAGGCGGCACTGGGGCGGATCCTGTCCGGCGATTACGGTTTCTGCACCCGCTGCGGCGGTGAAATCGCCGCCGGGCGGCTGGACACGCTGCCCGCCACCCCGTTCTGCAACCATTGCGCCGCCTGAAGGGAGACCTCGCCATGACCCGCACGACCCCGCCGCCTCTTCACTCCGTGCCGCCCGCGATTGCGGCACAGAAGGCAGCGATGGAGCTGCTGCTGACCGAAGTTCAGGCGCTTTGCGCGCTGATGCAGGGGCGATTGCCGTCCTTCGCTCCGCCGCCGGATGCGGTGGTGGAGGACGATCCCTTTGACAACCTGCCGGTCTGATCCCGCAAGGGCTTGCCAAACCACGGGTTTGCCCTGTTAGACTGGCCCGGGCAGCGCCCGCGCGCAGACGGGGGACAGATGACGGCAGAGGTCAAGGCGGAACATGCGGGTCCGGAAGGTGCGGTCCTTGTGCTGCATCTGGTGCATCCGCCCGCCAATGCGCTGACCGCCGCTGTGCGTGCCGCGCTGATGGCAGCGCTGGCCTCCGCCCCGCCGGCACGGGGGGTGGTGATCGCCGCCGAAGGGCGGCAGTTCGCGGCCGCGGCTTCGATCGACCTGCCGCCGGGCGATGCGGAGCTGCATCCTACATTGGCCGAGCTTTGCGCCGCGCTGGATGCCGCGCCGGTGCCGGTGGTGGCGGCACTGCGGGGGATTGCACTGGGGCCGGGGGCAGAGCTGGCGCTGGCGGCCCATGGCCGGGTGGCGGCGGCCGACCTGCGGTTTTCCCTGCCCGAGGTGGTTCTGGGTTTGCCGCCGTCTTCGGGCGCCACGCAACGTCTGCCACGGCTGGTGGGCGCGACCGAGGCGCTGGACATCCTGTTGCGCGCGCCGCGGCTTTCGGCCGAGCAGGCCTTGGCCATCGGGCTGGTGGATCAGGTGGTCGAGGGCGATCCCTTGCCCGCAGCGGTGGAGCTGGCGCTGGCTCTGGGCGGGCCGCGCCCGGCCTCCCTCCGGACCGAGGGGCTTTCGGATGTGCCGGGCTTTGCCGCGGCGGTGGCACAGGCCCGGGCCGAGGCGCGTCGCAGTCCGCTGCCCGCTCCCGCGCGGATCGTCGATTGCGTCGAGGCGGCGCTGTATCTGCCGTTTGCGAACGGGCTGGCGCTGGAGGCGGTCAGCCATGATGACCTGTCGCAGGGGCCGGAGGCAAGGGGCCTGATCGCGGCGGCCCGGTCGGAACGGCGCGCGGCCGTCCTGCCCGAGCCGGTGCAGCGCGCGCAGGGCCGGGTGGTGTCGCATCTGGGGCTGTCGGGGGCCGGTCCGGTGCAGGCGGCGCTGGCGCTGATGGCTCTGGGGCAGGGGCTGCGGGTCAGCTGGACCGATGCCGATCCGGCGCGGATGGCCGCGGCACTGTCCTGGCTGACGGCCCGGATGGAGGATGAAGTGCGTGCCGGGCGGATGACGGCGCTGCAGCGCGATGCCGACCGGGCGCGTCTGGCGGTGGTGCCGGGGGCGCAGGCGCTGTCCGGGGCGGGGCTGGTGGTGCATGGCGCGGCGGATGCGGGCTTTGCCGCGCTGCTACGGGCCATGCCGCAGGTGCCGCAGCTGGTTGCGGGCGGGGCCGAGGGGGCGATGGGGCTGGTGCTGGCGCCGAATGGCCGCGTGGCCGAGCTTGCGCTGCCCGAAACCGCGCGGCCCGACCAGATTGCAACGGCGGTGGCCATGTTGCGGCTGCTGGGGGCGGCGCCGGTGCTGACCGGCCGGATGCCGCTGATCGGGCGCCGGATGGCGGGCGCGGGCAAAGCGGCGCTGACGCGGCTGGCCGAATCCGGCGTGCCGCGCCGGGTGATGGCCGCCGCGATGGAACGGTTCGGCGATGCCCTGCCCGAGCTGCCGGACACTGCGGCCAGCCTGCGGGAAATGTCCCCGGACGAGGTGACGAAACGCTGGCTGGCGGCACTGGCGAATGAGGGGTTGCGGCTGCTGGATGCGCGGGTGGCGCGGCGTCCGGCGGATATCGACTATCTGATGGTGCAGGGCCACGGTTTCCCGCGCCGCCGCGGCGGGCCGATGTTTCAGGCGGCTGACCGCGGGCCGATGGTCCTGCGCGTGGACATGCGCCGCTGGGCCGAAGAGGATGATTTCTGGGCGCCGCATCCGCTGATGGACCGGCTTTTTGCCCATGGGCGGCGGCTGTCCGATCTGGACGCCGGCTGATCAGCCAAGCGCGATCCCGGCCACCACCATCATCAGCCCAAGCGCCGAGACGCCAAGCGCGCCCATGTTGATGGCGATGATCTTCTGCAGCTCGCCCCGCATCGCCTCATCCGGCAGGCCCGCACGGCGCAGACGGAAGGCACGGGTCACGCAATAGACCAGCCCGGCCACTCCCAGAAGCGAGATCAGCGCCCCGGCCCAGATCAGAATGTCCATCGCGGCTGTCCCCTTCGCGGATTTCTGCCCCGTGGCTAGCCCCATCCGGCCCGGCCTGCAACCCGGGACTTGAAAGGGCGGGGTGCGCGGGGCTATCTGGCGGCCGAGGCAACGACAGCACAAAGGGCAAGGCGCGCATGGCGGATGCAGGCGACAGCTACGGGATCGCGGCGGATGAGCTGCGGCAGTTCATCGAACGGTTCGAGCAACTGGAATCGGAAAAGAAAGACATCGCCGAACAGCAGAAAGAGCTGATGGCCGAGGCGAAGGGCCGCGGCTATGACACCAAGGTGATGAAGAAGATCGTGGCCCTGCGCAAGCAGAAGCCCGACGATATCGCCGAGGAAGAGGCGGTGCTGGAGATGTACAAGTCCGCCCTCGGGATGGGCTGATCTCATCTGGCGCGGTCAGCGGCCGCGCCAGATCCAGCCGCCGCCCAGGATGCGGCTGCTTTCGGGGGCATAGAAGACGCAGGCCTGCCCGGGGCTGACCCCGTCCTCGGGTGCGATCAGCTCCACCTCGGCCTCGGTGTCCGACATCGGGCGGATCACCGCCTCGCGCGGGGCGCGGGTAGAGCGGACCTTGGCCAGCACATGCCATTCGGGCTGCGACGACAGCGGTGCATCGCCCAGCCAGTTGATTTCCCGCACCGGGATGATGCGGGTGGACAATGCCTCTTTCGGGCCGACGATGACGCGGCGGCTGTCGGCGTCCAGCTTCACCACGTAAAGCGGATCGCCCAAGCCCCCGATGCCAAGGCCCTTGCGCTGGCCGATGGTGTAGTGGATCACGCCGCGATGCGTGCCCAGAACGCGGCCCTCAAGGTCAACGATCTCGCCGGGATCGGCGGCGCCGGGGCGCAGCTTTTCGATCACCGCGGCATAATTGCCGTTCGGGACAAAGCAGATGTCCTGACTGTCGGGCTTGTCGGCCACCGGCAGCCCGTATTTCGCCGCCAGCGCCCGGGTTTCCGCCTTGGACGCCAGATGGCCCAGCGGGAAGCGCAGGTAATCCAGCTGCTCGGCCGTGGTCGAGAACAGGAAATACGACTGGTCGCGCGCAGCATCAGCGGCCTGATGCAGCTCCGGCCCGGTGGTGCCCAGCTTGCGCTGGATGTAATGCCCGGTCGCCATGCAATCGGCGTCCAGATCTTTCGCCGTGGCCAGCAGGTCCTTGAACTTCACCCGTTCGTTGCAGCGGATGCAGGGCACCGGGGTCGCGCCGGCCAGATAGGCATCGGCGAATTCCTCGATCACCGCCTCGCGGAAGGTGTTCTCGTAATCCAGGACGTAATGCGGGAATCCCATGGTTTCCGCCACGCGGCGCGCATCATGGATGTCGCGGCCCGCACAGCAGGCCCCCTTCTTGGCCAGGGCCGCGCCATGATCGTAAAGCTGCAAGGTGACGCCCACGACGTCATAGCCTTCCTCGTGCAGCATCGCCGCCACGACCGAGGAATCCACGCCCCCCGACATGGCCACGACGACGCGCGTCTCGGCCGGGGGCTTGGGGAACCCAAGCGAGTTGAGGGTGAGGTCGCGGGGCATGGGCAGAGTCCTTCGGGAATTGCACGGGAATATAGGAAAATGCGCAACACTCTCAACCCCGGGCTTTCAGCATTGCTTAAGCGTGATCGCCCAATCATGCGGCAGATGCAGGGGAAACGGGGTTTGACGATGTATCTCAAGCGTGTGGATGGCCCGCGGCAGGTCACACTGCCGGATGGCCAGATCCTGACCCGCGCCGATCTTCCCGCGCCGGACACCCGCCGCTGGGTGGCCAGCCGCAAGGCGGTGGTGGTCCGCGCGGTGATTCACGGCCTGATCACCGAGGCGGAGGCGATGGAGCGGTATTCGCTTTCGGAGGAGGAATTTGCCCTGTGGCGCGGGGCGGTGGAAACCCATGGCGAAGGCGCCCTGAAGGTCACGGCGATCCAGAAATATCGACAACTTTAGGTTGTTTCATGCCTGCGCTCTGTCAAAGTAACCTCACATTAACCAGTGGCTGCGAGTGTCGTTAACGATGGTGATGTGACCCAGACCCTGGAGCGGAGATTTCCCCGATGCGCATTTTGCTGGTGGAAGATGACCCCACGACCTCGCGCAGCATCGAACTGATGCTGACCCATGCGAACCTCAACGTCTATTGCACCGACATGGGGGAGGACGGAATCGACCTGGCGAAACTTTATGATTACGATCTGATCCTGCTGGACCTGAACCTGCCCGATATGTCCGGGCATGAAGTTCTGCGCCAGATCCGGCTGGCGCGGATTGAGACACCGATCCTCATTCTCTCCGGCGCCGATGATACCGAGAACAAGCTGAAAGGCTTTGGCTTCGGCGCGGATGACTACCTGACCAAGCCCTTCCACCGTGAGGAACTGGTCGCCCGCATCCATGCGATCATCCGCCGGTCCAAGGGGCACAGCCAGTCCGTCATCCGCACCGGGGCGATCACCGTCAATCTGGACCAGAAGACGGTAGATACCGAGGGCAAGGCCATCCATCTGACCGGAAAGGAATATCAGATGCTGGAGCTGCTCTCCCTGCGCAAGGGCACTACGCTGACGAAGGAGATGTTCCTGAACCACCTGTACGGCGGCATGGATGAGCCGGAGCTGAAGATCATCGACGTGTTCGCGCGCTCATGTAATCCGTTCAGAATCAATGCGTTACGCTTGTTCTGTGACACGTGCTGAGACACGTAATGTGACACAAATTCACCCGCTGACGCGGGGGCCATCCGCAAGCCACCGACACAGAAAAGGGGCCAGCTTGGCCCCTCTCTCGCTCAGTCGTCGTGGCCTTCGCCCGCGTCAGCGGGTGCGCTGTCGCGCCACCTATCGAGCAATTACTGTGGCCTAGCCTTCGCGCATGGGTAGCGCCGAGCACATCCATTCTGCTAGAAGATCAAGACGCTTCTCACTACAGGGATGCTCGCGCCCGGAAGATGCGAAAAGCCCCAAGTGTCCAATTTTTGCCGCGCTTTGCATGTCCAGAAGCCGTCTGGCACGCGGGAGCACTTCAAAAGCTGCGCCCTAGCAACCAACCAGCCATTGCGAAGATCGTGAACCGCGTAGTAGGATTTGACCATGACATCAGCAGCTAGTCGCCTTACTGCCGCTCGAACGGCCAAACGGGATGAATTTTACACCCAATACATCGACATTCAGAAAGAAGTCGAGGCGTACTTGGAGTTCGATCCCAATACCTTTCGAAACAAAGTCGTATACTGCAATTGTGACGATCCGTTTGAAAGCAACTTTTTCAAATATTTTGCCACAAACTTCAATCGACTTGGATTAAGAAAGCTCATTACCACGAGTTGCGGCGGATCATCTATTGCAGGGGCGCAGCTATCGTTCAGTGAGTATTTAGAAGGCGGTGGTAAGCCCCAAGAGCCGAATGCAGTCGCTCTTGAGATTGAGGAAGTGAACGATCTTAACGGCGACGGCGCACGGGACATTGAGGACGTCAGATTTTTTTTGCAGCAAAACCCTCACAAACGAACCAGACTCCTACAAGGCGGCGACTTCCGAAGTGAAGAATGCGTCAACCTCCTGAAACTATCCGATATAGTCGTTACAAATCCACCGTTCTCGCTTTTTAGTGAGTACATTGCCCTTCTCACTGAGCATGAAAAGAAGTTCCTCATAATTGGCAACACGAATGCAATCACATATCAGGATGTGTTTCCGCATATAATGGCTAACAGGTTGTGGCTTGGGTGTACCAACTTCAATGTCGGTATGTTCTTCGAAGTGCCTGATAACTGGGAAAAGTTCCACCACATCAACGAGCAGACCGGCAAAAAAATGGCTAGGGTCTCGACCTCGTGTTGGTACACAAATATCGACCATGGTCGCCGTCATCGTCCTCTTAGCCTTATGACAATGGCAGATAACCTTCGCTATAGCTCTGGGCTGAGGGGGAAGTCTGCATATGACAAGTATGACAACTACGACGCTATTGAAGTGTCTACCTATAAAGAGATTCCCAGCGACTATGATGGAGTTATGGGAGTACCAGTGACATTTCTTGACAAGTATAACCCCGATCAATTTGAAATTGTGGGGACGCTGGAGTCTAGTGATCCGAACAATCCTTACAGGACGCGCTGGTACTCTGCACAGGATCAAAAAGACGCCTACTTTAGGCGATTTGGGAAGCCCGGAAATATCCCGCTGAATATGTCTGGCGTAATTAACGACGTAAAGGTCTATAAGCGGATTCTTATTCGGCATCGCCGGACTGCGAAGAGTTCAGAGGAGTTGAATAATTGAAAACAACGCTCATTACCGATCTCACAGTCGCAGATATTTGCGATGGATTCGTATACAATCAACTTGAAGGAAAGGGCTTGTTCGGCCTTAGTGGCAAGCTAACTATCCAACCTGAGTATCAGCGGAATTACATCTACGCCGAAGGTGGGGGGCAGCGTGAGCAAGCAGTTATCAACTCACTGCTTGAAGGGTACCCTCTCGGTCTAATTTACTTTAACAAGGTTGGCGATGATCAATTCGAAGTTCTCGATGGGCAGCAACGCATCACAAGCGTTGGTCGCTTTGTAACAAATAAATTCGCCATTTCAGAAAACGGAAACCCAAAAAATTTCGATAGCTTAGCCTCTGATCTTCAAAAGAAGATACTTGAGTCCAAGTTTCTGATCTATGAGTGCGAAGGGTCTGAAACTGAGATAAAAAAATGGTTCGAGACAATTAACATCGCCGGCGTTCCGCTTAAGCCGCAAGAGTTGTTGAACGCCATTTACTCGGGTCCCTTTGTCACAAGGGCTAAAGAAGAGTTTAGTAACAGTCAAAACGCAAACATTCAGAAGTGGAGTGCCTATATAAAGGGCAGCGCCAATCGTCAAGACTTCCTTGAGCGAGCGCTTGACTGGGTAAGTAGGGGCGACATTGGCTCATATATGAGCGCAAATCGTAACTCGAACAACATTAATGAGCTTAGGAATTACTTTAATAGCGTTATAGATTGGGTTTCGACTGTCTTCCCCGATGTGATGCCGGAAATGAAGGGCTTAGAGTGGGGTAGGCTGTATGAAGAATACCATAACAAAAGTTATGATTCAAAGAAGGTTTCCGAAGCAGTTAGGCAACTTTCGTCTGATGATGAAGTGACGAACCGGAAAGGGATTTTCGAGTTTGTATTAGGTGGGTCCATTGACACCAAGTTGTTGAACGTCCGCGTTTTTGACGACAAAACGAAAAAGTCGACTTACGCGAAGCAAACGCAAGCTGCGCAAGCCAAGGGGGAGTCCAACTGTCCGCTTTGCGCAATAGGGCACGACTCGAACAAGGGCAGAATTTATGGATTTGGCGAGATGGATGCCGATCACGTCTCAGCGTGGAGCAAGGCGGGAGATAGTTCCTCAAAAAACTGTCAGATGCTTTGCGTGACGCACAATAGAGCGAAAGGAAACCGTTAGATGTTTTCGCAGCAGGTTTCGGTATGGTTGCATTGCAACCAGTAAGCGGTGACTGAGGCGCTCGCGCGGAAAGATGGTAGTACCCCGGACGGGTCCCCCGCCCATTTGAAACAGAATCCGACGGCAAGGCGAGCCAAATCGATTGCTGATTTGAGCTTGCTCTCCGGCTGAGTGACAATTGTTTTAGTAGGAATGGGCGTCCTGTACGAGACGATAGACCGACGAGCGCGCAATGCCTAGTTTCTTGGCGATTGCTGTCGGACTCATTCCTTCCGCCTTAAGCTGCACCACTTTTTCCGCGTCCAATGTAACAGGGCGACCCCTGAACGGACTTTCTGCGCCTTTTGCAAGTGCCGCGTCGATCCCTTCCCTTTGACGCTCAGCCCTGATCGTGGCTTCAAACTCACCAAACGCGCCAAGTATTGTGAAGAACAGCTTGCCAGCGGCGGTGCTGGTATCAATGGGTTGCTCTAGAACGCGCAGATGCACTCCCTTGTCTTCAAGTGTCTTGGCGATTTCCAAGAGGTCGCGCGTCGAACGTGCCAGACGGTCGAGGCGCGTACACACGACAGTGTCACCCTTGCGGATACCACGCCCCAGAAGCTCAGCCAGCGCCTGCCTTCCGTCGCGGCTGCGCCCGCTCACCTTCTCGGAATAAAGGTGTTCCGGGCTGACGCCCGCCTTGCGCAGGGCATCTTCTTGAACGTCGAGCGACTGCCCCCGGCTTGATACCCGCGCGTAACCGATCAACTCACCCATTATCTGCCCTTTCTGTCCGATTTGACTGTCCTGCAAATCATAACTGTACGAAAAATGATTCGGCAAGTCTAATAGGACACATTCGGAGGCATTTTCATTGTCCTGTGTGAGTATACTCAAATCGTACAAGTGGTGCTCATGGGTTCTGTCCGATCTGGCTGCCGATTTGACCTTGGGGTGCCGCGTGCTCGTTGGGGGGCGCAATCGAACCTGTCGGGCGATGACCGGAGGCGAACCGCGTTCGCGATCCTCAGACGGCATGCCGAAGGCTAGACGCGAGCCAGTTGTATGAGATGCAGGAGTTAAGGAAATCTGAATGCAACTTTTCCCTTATAGAAAAGTGCCTTCCCGTCAGTACCTGAGCAGGCGCTTAAGGGCGTTTTGAGAGGCGAAGAGGGGGAGGACGGGGTCCCTGAGCTGCAACTCCATGTCATGTTAAAAAACAAAGTTGCCGCGAGTTGCAGGCCGACTGGTGCGCGTCAAAGTGCTGTTTCGGCCATCAGGACAGCGCGCCCACGTCTAGGTACAGAACGGTATAACGCTCGTTAGGTCAGTTTGTATCAGGTCAATGCAGAAAAGTGTATTATAATCAATGATTTGAATGGGAAACAATCGGTTTTCGGGGGTGGCGGGACATAATCCCAGACTGTTTAAGTCAGGCAAATGTGCACGGTCTGGGGGATTACGTCGCTTGAGGCGCGCGGCTGCTGGAAGGACAATAAGAGGTAGCGATGAAGGAGGTTGCTGAGACTGTTCAACGCGCGAGCAGGTGTGATAGCTTTGCTCGTGTTAGATGAAATTAAGGGAAGTTCCATGCCCCCTGTTAGGCGAAAGTGCTTTATCTCGTATCACCATGC
Organism: Neotabrizicola sp. VNH66; assembly: GCF_049445895.1. Classification (NCBI taxonomy): domain Bacteria; kingdom Pseudomonadati; phylum Pseudomonadota; class Alphaproteobacteria; order Rhodobacterales; family Paracoccaceae; genus Neotabrizicola; species Neotabrizicola sp. VNH66. The sequence goes on along the minus strand of NZ_JBMSDW010000020.1, from coordinate 28,313 downwards.
TGACCAAGAGCTAGTGAATCGGTTTGTTCGTGATTTTGACCATACTCACGACACCTTCATAGCTCGCGGGCTGGGCGAGGAAATGCCCGGCGATGTTATTCAAAGCACAGATACCGACTATGTCATGAGGCGGATCAGAGAGAAGTTTCTTCATGACACGACCGTGACGATAGTGATGATGGGCGCATGCACATGGTCTCGGAGGTATGTTGATTGGGAGATTCTTTCTTCACTTCGCGCCGGTCAGTATACCTATCCTAACGGCTTACTAGGGATCAAGCTGCCGGGCTTCACTACGTTCCCTCCCCGTTTCGAAGCGAACCTGTCAACTGATTGGCCCCGCATTGATTGCTATGCGCGGCATATGGAATACCCGGCTACACTTGACCAATTGCAGACAGCAATTGAAGCTGCTTATCAGCGCCGCACCACGCATGCACATCTTATCAAAAACCCAAGAGAGAGAATGTATAACAATAGGCAGTGCTGATGGAGCAACAAATCCCGACTCAAGAGTCTACTGGCGCTGATTTAGTGTCTCTCGTCCTGTCGGAGGACTGGAGTCTAAGCATTTATGCGTCCCCCGTTGCGGTCATAGCTATTTTGATCGTTGTCTTTCTCGTATGGCTCGTGATGCGTATATACTTCAGGCAGCGCCTAACGGACTTTCAAATTGATAGCGCTGAGTTTGGCTTGGGGGATCAGAAAATTTCCCTTAGGCTGAATGACACTGATAGGCAGATTGCATATTCGATCTGGGTGGAATTGAGCACTAGAAAGATTGGATTGCCAATTGATATCGAAGATGACGTGATTTCTGAAATATATGATTCATGGTTTGCCTTCTTTAGCGTTACACGTGAGTTAATCAAAGATATCCCTGTTTCAAAGGTTAGGACGGATAGTACAAGTAAGATCATCAACCTTTCAGTTGAAGTTCTTAACGAAGGTCTAAGGCCGCACCTTACAAAGTGGCAGGCCCGGTATCGGCATTGGTACGAGAGGCAATTGGATAAAGCAGATGATGTTGATCCTCAAGGCTTGCAGAAAAGATTTCCTGCTTATGAAGCACTCAAGGCAGATATGCTTGAGGTGAACCAAAGGTTAATAAGGTATCGACACAAGATGAATGAACTAGTCACAAAGTAAAGGTGAGTGATGATTAATTATTACACGCGGAGTCAGTTCGTTTCCTTTGGTGACTCACTAGATGCGCAGATGCGCACTGAAATAAGAAAGCGTGCTGAGGGTCGCTCCCCTTCAAATGCGACGTTTCTATCCCATTCCAGTAAGGACAGTGATGTTCTGGTTCCAGTCATCAGAATTTTGGAGAACCATGGAGCGAGTGTTTATATTGATAAAAAGGACCCAGCCCTTCCACCATACACCAGCAAGAAGACTGCGCTGGTTTTGCGTGACAGAATAGGTCAAGCTAAGAAATTCGTTCTACTTGCAAGCGAGAACAGCAAAGATAGTCGCTGGGTCCCATGGGAGCTTGGAATTGCAGATGGACGAAAGTCAGAATCGAATATCGCAATCTTTCCAGTTTTGGAAAAGCAGGGTGATACACAGTGGATGTCTTGGGAATACATTGGGTTGTACGATCGAATTGTTTATGGAGATTTGAATGGCTACAGCGAACCCGTTTGGATGGTTCTCGACTATCGGGAGAACGAAGCGACCGAACTTAGTAAATGGCTTGCTCGCTGATCGTCGGCTGTGCGGTCCTGTTTCAAACTATAGCGGGATGTAGTCTATTGATCGAGGTGTCGCCGTAATTTGCGGGGGTACGGGGGTACTTGCGGGGTAGGTTTTGTCTATCCCCGCGCAGTTTGGCCCTTGTAAATAAGAAATTCTGCGGGGGTTACGGTGGTACCGGGGGTAGTTCTTCAATTCAGAAGAATAGAAATAGATAATATTTGCAGAACACACTGACCCATTATCGCTATGGGGTAAGTGGGCAAATAATATTCCCTGTAGGGGGTGGGGAGTACAGCGCGTTACCCCCGCAAGCCACCGAACCCCCGTAAAACTATCATAAGCCACTGTATTTTTTAGAAAAAATCTTGCGGGGGCAGATTTTACACCCCAGCAAGTACCCCCGCAAACAGTCGTTACCCGCAAAGGAAAGGGCCGCTCACGCGGCCCGTACCTTCACACCAAGACGGTAAACCTTCGTCTTGTTCCTCGTATCGTCCAGCGTGGTGAAGGTCAGTTCCTTGTCCCCACTGCGCCACGGCTTCCGCGCTACCGTCTGCATGTTGCGTCCGATCCGCCCGGCAGACTCGTACTGCCCGCTAACGCGGTCATAGCCCCAGTTCGGAATCAGGATAGGTTCCACCCCTACATGGTCATCGCCTGCGCGCGCCTCACCATTCAAGACCGCCTGCAAGCTCACCACGTCCAGCTCTTCAAACGGGGTGTTGCCGCCGGGCCGGAAGAGAGTGCCGGGCGGGAAGTCAGCCAGCACGTCAATAAACTGCTGCATTGCGTCCTGCGACGAGTCCCGCGCCTTTTCCTGTTCTTCGTCCTGCCCGAGAAGGAAGCCATCAATCCCGGCGGCGTCCAGAATGCCCCCGATAACGCCAGCCCATGCGCCATAGCTGCCCCGCGTGATACGGTCCTGCGGAACCGCACCCTGCGCCACCCAGTTCTGAATGAGCGTCAGGCAAGCCCAGACAAGTTCGCCCCGGTGTTCCGAAACCCATGCGCGAAGGTCCTTGTGACGCCAGCCACCCGCCGGGGTGCGGTTTTCCGGGTCAGCTTCGCCCGCGTCCAGCGGGATAAAGATAAGGCGGCGCAGAATTTCCTTGCTGGCCTCAAAGTTGTTTGCGGTGAAGCCCCAGACGGCGCGCACTTCTACGTCAACCGTTTCAGACGCGCCCAAGATACGCGCGCCATAGGTCGGTGCAGTCATCGCCATAGCCAATTCGGCGCTGGCAATGGCGTCATGCGCGTTGTCGAACCGCACGCGCCGGGGGACTTTCTTCAAGACACTGGTCAATGTCTTCCCCATTTCATCGCCCTTCGGAGGGGCGATTGCCGGGGCAGGTTTGGCCGAGTCGATCATGGCGCACATATCGTCCAGAAGCGAAGCCCCGGTGCCGGGGGCGGGCTTCGGCTTCAAGCTGTTCCGCCGTCCACTGTTCGCGCGCCCGTTCGGCGGCGGCGAACCGAAGGCGGCGGTCTGCCCGGTTCCGGCGGCGGGGCGGGTCGGCGTCGAAAACGAAAGCGTCAGCCATTTTCCGCCCCGGCGTGGAACTCCCTACACAGCCCCAGCGGATCAACGGAACGGCGCGCGTGGATTACATCGAGGGCGAAGTCTTCGCAGAAGAGCTGGGTTTCACCTTCCACCGGGCCAGAGGTGCGCACCCAGCGCTTGAGGTCGGACGACAGTTCAAACTTGCAGCGGCGCGCCACAAGGTAGGCGTAGCGCTTGCCGAACACGTCAACCAAGTCGGAGGCGTCCAGCACAAGGCGCGAAGGCGGCTGAGTGGTGTGGTGGCGCACTTCGCGCATGAGAATGTGCGCATAGGCTTCGATCAGGTCAGAGTCGGTCTGGGACGTCATTTCTGCCCTGACGGCAGGCAGAAGGGTGGCGGCGTTTGCCATGATAAGAGGCTTTCAGATTAGATATAGGGAGGGGGTGGCAGACTTAACCCGGCTGCCACGGGCGGCGCTTTGCAGCGCCTTGACGCGCAGCCCCGCTGCGGTCCTTCCACGCCCCCTGACGGGGGCGCAGGCTTTTCAGTCAGTAGCGCGCGCGGGCATGGGCAGCGAGTGCCCGCCACTTTGCCTTCTGTTCTTCACTCGCAACAGGCGCGGTCACAGGCCGGGTGAGACGCCACAACTCGCCCCACTGTTCGGCGGTGAGTTCGTCGCCCCATACGGTGCGGCGCGTGCCATCCGCGCGGGGCGGGGTGACGTAGGACTCGGGGTGCCCACCTTCCCGGCGGATTTGATCTGCCATTTCGCGAAGGGTCATGCTGCCACCCCGTGGCAGGCGAAAGGGGCGGCAGGCCATCCGCCCATGGCTTCGGCAATGGTCAGCATATCGAATGCCCGGACCGTTTGCAGGTCAGGGCCGAAGAGCCACCCCCGGCGCTGGTCGTGCTGAAAGGCTTCAAGCCAGTTCGGCCTGCGCCGGGGGTGGCGCAGTTGTTCGATGATCTCCGCGACGGTGAGGCGGCGGGAAAGGGTCGTGACAGTCATTCGCGCCCCCTCAGCAAAGCCCGGCTGCGCGCGCTGCCGCAATACGCTGCGCGGGCGGCAGAGACCGGACCCACACGAGTCGCTCGGCCTCTTGCTCTGCGGTCAGCGGCTGGGGGGCGGACTGTTCAAGGTGGGGGCGCTGGCGCTCAAGCGCACGTCCGATTTCCATGCGCTGCGCCGGGGGCAAGCGGCTCAGTTCGGCGTGCAAGGCCGAACTTTTCTGATCAAGCTGCGCGAGCATTTCCCGGCGCTCGAGTTGTTCGGCAGCCGGGCCGCGCCGGATTTCCGCCATTGCGTCCGCCGTATCAAGGCCAAGGTCCGTAAACACGGCGATTTTTACCGCGCCCAGCGCCTTGAGGTCTTCACGGCTGATTTCCAGCCCCTCTTCGCGGGCGCTTCCGATCAGTCGTTCTGCGATAGCGTCGAAACGGGCCATTGCCCGTGCATCGCCCGCCATCGCGGTATCAAAGTTGGTGGTGTCAGTCATTGTCGTTTCATCCGTGGGCTGCGACCATTTGAATGGTCATAGAGTCGTTTTCGGTGGCGGGGACGGCGGGCGCGTCGGTGAGGGTCGGGGCGATCATTGAGTCAATCTCATCGCGGGTCAGGCGGGCAGCCATTTGCAGGAAGCCTTCCATGGCGCGCGGGTCGTCCAGAATGGCGCGGATGCCTTCCGGGTCCCCGCCGCGCCGGGCAATCGTCTTTGCAGTTCGGGGGTGCGAGAGGCAGAGGCGGCGCAGACAGTTGACGCGGTGGCTCATGCCGCCACCGGAATCTGACTCAAAATCGGGCCGCGCGCGCTGTGCAACAGCGCGAAGCGGTAAGCAAACTGCCCCCAATCTTCGCGGGAGGCAGGCAGCCCGGACCGGTCATCCGCGAGCACGAACCGAAGGATTGCCGGGTGGCGCAGGATCAACAGGCGCTGCCGTTCGGGGTCATTCAGAAGCGCCGATAACTTCGTGGAGTTCGCGAGACCGTCAAAATAGGCGGAACGGGCGCAGTAGATTCTGTCTTCCGTGCCGTCCACATGCGCGGTCAAGAAGGCTTCCAGCTTCCGGCAGGCACCAAGCTCAGCATCCCCGCCCTGAAACGTCACAGAGTCATCCTTCGCGCGGCGCAGAAGGTCGGGGGCAACGTGGGCATATTTCTTGCCAAGCAGGGGGAGGCAGTCCGCGAGCTGGTACCTTTTCACCTTCCCGTCGCGGGCAAAGGGCAGGCCTGCCACGCGGGCGCTCACGATCCGCGAGCTGACGCCGCAGGCGTTCACATAGTCGGTCTGGGTGATCGTCAATCCCATCTTTTCTTCCGGTCAAACTTTTCGCTTGCATATTTATAGCACGTATGGAAGCGAATGTCACGAATCGGAGAAAAAACGGTTCAAGGTCAGCATTGCTGACCTATTTCGGCGGCGCACCGATCCTGACAGGCAGAAAGCAAAAGACCGCCTGACGGCGGGCTTGACCAAGTCCGAACCGGGCAAGCCCGCATCCGTCCTCGCAGACATTCGTCCGCGAGCCGTCTATCCGTCGCGCGGTGTCGCCGCCCCGCTTGGTGGGCTTGTCGATATTCAGCCTTGACGCTGGCCCGCGTCAGCGGGTTAGTCCTCGCCATCGTTCTGAACGTAACTGTCTAGATCAATAAGCGGGTCGATCTTGTCCATGCTGCGCTTGAGGGCCTTCATGCGTGGGCCTGACCCATACAGCGCCTTGGACCCAAGCTCAGCTTTGCTGCGCCCGGCAATTTCTAGGTTATGGATAAGGTCAATTCCCACGGCGGTGGCGCAGTCTTCCCAGAGGTGCCGAAAGCTGTGGAAGGTGTAGCGGGAGTCCGTGATCCCTAGATTTTTGCGCAAGCGTTTGTTGAACCGCCCCGAGAACTGGATGCTGACATATCCCCGCTTGTCTGGGGTCATGGGCTGCAATCCCTTCGCTGTCTCATTCTCGAAAAGGTATTCGTCCTTGGCGCGTGTGGAGGCGTATTCAATGAAACCAGCGTCCAGTACTGTTTGATGAATCGGGATAACCCGTTCGCTTGACTGGTTTTTGGTCGATTGCCGCGCGTCTTCGTCAGTGACTTGCAAACACCACGTATCCCCGACTTGGAAGACGTTCGCCCCAAGAAGCTGGCAAATCTCGCCCTGCCTGCAACCCATGTACGCCGCGAGAAGCGGCCCCCAGCGATCAACTGACCCAGCGGCGCGGCCTGCCGCATCATTCAGGGTGGCTTCGGCCATATCGCGGGTGAAGGGCAGGCGGGATTTCCTTTTGGCTTCTGAGTTGCGCTTTTGGGGGGAGATTAGGGTGAAGCGCGCCCAAGGGTCGGTGGCAATGTAACCCAGCGATATTGCCAACGGGATCAATGCCCGCAAAGCGCCCACGTGCTGTGTGATGGTCACTTCATCAACGGGGGGGAGGTTCTTCGCCCTCCCTACCTTGATCTTGTCCATGAACGACAGGTCACGAAGCTCTTTCGTGTTCTGCCGTGCCGGTAGCTGCCGGTATGCGAAGACAAACTCGCGCAAATGGTCCATCGACAGTTCGGACAGAGGTAGGTCGCCCGCAAAGTCTATGAATCTGTCCGCGACCATCTTCCAGCGTAGGACCGCCCCGGCCTTGACGTGGTTCAAGCCTTCCAACTTCTCGATCAGTTCTCGAAGCCCGAAGCTTTCCGGGTCTTTCACCTTCTGACCCAACGCCCTTAGCGTCTTCGCCTCTCTGACATGCTGAGCATCAAACTCGGCCAGTTCCGCCTTGTACGTGGCCCTAGACACCGCGCGTGCGGTGATCGTGGAAGGGGCGGGGATAAGTTCGTCTTGCTCGTGGGCAGGCACGTTGCGGCGTGTGTCGGTCTTAACGGCTGCAATCGTTGTGTCGGCGTCGGTGATCCCTCCGCCTGCGATCAGGAAGGCCCGCGCAGTATCGTGGCGGTCATGCTGCGTCCGAAGGCGAGTTACGTCACCGGCTTCGTCAAAAATCGCTCGCTGATCTGGGGGCAGGGTCTCGAAAGCCGCCGCGAGAGTGGCGCGCCGTTCAAGCTCTTCCAGTTGGAGGAGGAATTCTGCCTTTTTCTTGGTTACGAGATTTCCCGCCTCGACACGGGAGTCCGTGTGCATGGCTGCGCGGTACCAGTCGGACCCGCCATAGAACTCAGCTTGAAGCGGTTTTGGGATGCGCAGGTTGAATTCATACATGCGGCGTTTGCCGCGTATCCTAGTGCCGGGAACGTCTGTTTTTGCCATCGTTCAAACCTCAATGTGACACAAGTTGTGACACAAGTTGTGGCCGGATTCAACTCGTAACATAATGATAATAAACAAATCATAAGGTTATGTCTGTTAAGCTGAAGATCATCGACGTTTTCATCTGCAAACTGCGCAAGAAGCTGGCCGAGGCGACGGGCGGCAGCAATTACATCGAAACCGTCTGGGGCCGCGGCTATGTGCTGCGCGATCCGGCCGGAGAGGCCAAGCCCGCGCCGCGTCTGGCGGCCAGCGCCTGACCTTTACCATTCCGCGCGTGCCGCATACCTTCCGGGCCTGACCAAGCGGAGGCGGCAATGGACGCGAAACCTGTGGATGATCTGTCCGAGGCGGAGGCCCGGGCCGAACTGGCCGCGCTGGCTACCGCGATTGCGGCTGCGAATGAGGCGTATCACGGGCGCGATACACCGGATATTTCCGACAGCGCCTATGATGCGCTGAAGCGCCGCAATGCCGCCATTGAGGCACGGTTCCCGGCCCTGAAGCGGAAGGACAGCCCTTCCGATCATGTGGGCGGCGCGGTAGCCGAGGGGTTCGGCAAGGTGCGTCACAAGGTGGCGATGCTGTCGCTGGAAAACGCTTTCGAAGACGGTGATGTGGCGGGGTTCGACGAAAGGGTGCACAATTTCCTCGGCCATCCCGGTCCGCTCCTCTATACCGCGGAGCCGAAGATCGACGGGCTGTCCCTGTCGCTGCGCTATGAGGACGGAAGGCTGGTGCAGGCCGCCACCCGCGGCGATGGCGAAACCGGCGAGGATGTGACCGCCAATGCCCGCACCATTGCCGATATTCCGCAACAGGTGGACGGCGCCCCTGCGGTGATGGAAATCCGCGGCGAGGTCTATATGTCCCATGCCGATTTCGCCGCGCTGAACGACCGGCAGGCTGCGGCGGGGGAGAAGACCTTCGCCAATCCGCGCAATGCCGCCGCGGGCAGCCTGCGGCAGCTGGATGCCACGATCACTGCGGCCCGCCCGCTGCGGTTCTTTGCCTATACTTGGGGAGAATTGTCGGCGCCGCTGGCGGCGACCCAGATCGGTGCCATTGAGCGGCTGGCGGGGATGGGCTTTCCGACCAATCCGCTGACCCGGCTGTGTGACGGGCCGGAGGCGATGCTGGCGCATTACCGCGGGATCGAGGCGCAGCGTGCCACGCTGGGTTATGATATTGACGGCGTGGTCTACAAGGTGAACGACCTTGCGCTGCAATCCCGTCTGGGGTTCCGCGCGACCACGCCCCGCTGGGCGGTGGCCCATAAATTCCCGGCCGAACTCGCATGGACCCGGCTGGAGGCGATCGGCATTCAGGTCGGCCGGACCGGCGCGCTGTCGCCGGTGGCGCGGCTGACCCCGGTCACGGTGGGTGGCGTGGTGGTGTCGAACGCCACGCTGCACAATGAAGACTACATCGCCGGGCGCGACAGCGCGGGCCAGCCGATCCGCGATGGCAAGGATATCCGCGTGGGCGACTGGGTGCAGGTCTACCGCGCGGGCGATGTGATCCCGAAGATCGCCGATGTGGACCTGTCGAAACGGCCGGAGACGGCCGTGCCCTTCGTCTTCCCCGAAATCTGCCCCGATTGCGGCAGCCCTGCCATACGGGAGCCGGGCGATTCCATCCGCCGCTGCACCGGAGGGCTGATCTGCCCCGCGCAGGCGGTTGAGAAACTGAAGCATTTCGTCAGTCGTGCTGCCTTTGACATCGAAGGTCTGGGCGTGAAACAGGTGGAGTTCTTCTATTATCTTGGCCGGATTTCGGTTCCTGCCGACATCTTCCACCTCGCCGCCCGCGACGGGAGCGAGGCGGCGCAGGTCGCCCCTCCGGCAGAGCGTCTGGCCGATGCCGCGGGTGAGGGCGCGCCGCTTTGGGGCGATCTGCACGACCGTCTGGCCGAGATGGTCCGTGCCTCCGGCATGCCGGTGCAGGACGGGGTGCGCGACAGTCTGATCTTCGGGCTGACCCATCTGGCGCGGAAACCCCTGGCGCAGGTGAAAGGCTTCGGCGCCAAATCGGCCACCAAGCTTTTTGTCGCAATCGAAGAAAAGCGGGTCATTCCCTTCGAGCGGTTCCTTTTCGCGCTTGGCATCCGCCATCTGGGCGAGGTGGCAGCCAAGGATCTGGCCCGCCACTATCTGACATGGGACGCGCTGCGCGGTGCCATCGACGCGGCCCATCCCGCGGCGCAGGCGCATCTGGCCGCGGATGAGGCCGAGGCGGCTGAGCGGGCCGCGGCGACCGAGGAGGGGCGCCGTGCAAGGGTGAAAGAGCGGCGCGATCAGGCCTTTGCCGGCGTTCCGGACGAGGCCCGCGCAGCCTGGGAGGAAATGCTTTCGATCGAGGGTCTGGGCGCCGTTCTGGCCGCCGCTCTGGTCACGACCCTGGCCGCTGGCAGTCCCGAACGGTCCGCGGTTGAGGCGCTGGTGGCCGAACTGTCCGACATCACGCCCCCGGCCGCCCGGGCCGCGTCCAGCCCGGTGGCCGGGCTGACCGTGGTTTTCACCGGCACGCTGGAAAAGATGACCCGGGCCGAGGCCAAGGCCCGGGCCGAGGCTTTGGGCGCCAAGGTCGCGGGCAGCGTCAGCGCCAAGACCGATCTGCTGATCGCCGGTCCCGGGGCGGGATCGAAGGCGAAGGATGCTGAGCGTCTGGGGATCGAAATGATTGACGAGGATGAATGGCTGCGCCGGATCGGCGCGGGATGAGCCGGCCGGAACTCCTGTTCCCGCTGTTCGCGGATCTGGAGACGCTGGACGGCGTCGGCCCCAAGACGGCGCAGGCGGTCGAGGCGCTTGGCGTCACCCGGCCCAAGGACTTTCTCTTTCTCTTGCCGCAATCGGGCATCGACCGGACCCGCCGCCTCAGCGTGACCGACATCCTTCCGCCGGGCACCGTCACCGTTGAGGTCACGGTGGGGGCGCATCAGCCGCCGCGCCGCAAGGGCGGACCCACCCGGATCGCGGTCAGCGACCCGCGGGCGGACTGGTTTCTGGTCTTTTTCCATGCCCGCGGCGATTACCTGATGAAATTGCTGCCGCCGGGCGAACGCCGGGTCGTCTCCGGCAAGGTCGAGGTTTTCGACGGCATTGCCCAGATGGTTCATCCCGACCATGTGCTCCTGCCGCAGGAAGCCGAAAGCCTGCCCGCGCATGAGCCGGTCTATCCTCTGGCCGCGGGGGTGACGCAGAAGGTGATCCAGAGGGCGGTTGCGGCGGCGCTGGCCCGTGCGCCCGATCTGCCGGAATGGATTGATCCGGCCCTGAAGGCGCGGGAGGGTTGGCCGGACTGGCGCGCGGCGGTCGCCTTGGCGCATGCGCCTGCGGATGCAGCGGCACTGGCGCCCGCCGATCCGGCCCGCGCACGGCTGGCCTATGATGAGCTGTTCGCCCATCAGCTGACCCTGTCGCTGGCGCGGGCGGCGCTGCGGCGGGGGCGCGGCCTGTCCACCACCGGCAGCGGGCGCTTGCAGGCGAAGGTTCTGGCGGCGCTGCCCTACCGGCCCACGGGCGCGCAGACCCGGGCGGTGGCGGAAATCGCGGCCGATATGGCGGCCGAAACCCGGATGAACCGGCTCTTGCAGGGCGATGTGGGGGCGGGCAAGACTTTGGTCGCCATGCTGGCCCTGCTGATCGCGGTCGAGGCGGGCGGGCAGGGTGTGCTGATGGCGCCGACCGAAATCCTCGCCCGCCAGCATCATGAGGGGCTGGCGCCTTTGGCCGCCGCGGCGGGGGTGCGGCTGGAGCTGCTGACCGGGCGCGATCGCGGCGCCGACCGCGCCGCCAAGCTGGCTGATCTGGCCGCGGGGCGGATCGGCATTCTGGTCGGCACCCATGCGGTCTTTCAGAAAGATGTGGAGTTTCAGGATCTTCGTCTTGCAGTGATCGACGAGCAGCATCGCTTTGGCGTCGCGCAAAGGATGGAGCTGGGCGCCAAGGGGCAGGCGGCGGATGTGCTGGTGATGACGGCGACGCCGATCCCGCGCAGTCTGGCCTTGGCCAGCTACGGCGACATGGATGTTTCCGTGCTGGATGAAAAGCCGCCGGGGCGAAAGCCGATCCGCACGGCTTTGGTCTCTTCCGCCCGGCTGGAGGAGGTGGTGGGCCATCTGCGCCGCGCGATTGCCGAAGGTCGGCAGGCCTATTGGGTCTGCCCGCTGGTCGAAGAATCCGAGGTGGTGGATCTGACCTCCGCCGAGGAGCGGTTCAAATCGCTGCGGGCCGTGCTGGGCGAGGGGCGGGTCGGACTGGTCCATGGCCAGATGCCCCCGGCCGAGAAGGACGCCGCCATGGCCCGCTTTGTGGCAGGAGAGACGGCGGTTCTGGTGGCCACCACCGTGATTGAGGTGGGGGTGAACGTGCCCAATGCCAGCATCATGGTCATCGAACGGGCCGAGATCTTCGGGCTGGCGCAGCTGCACCAGCTGCGCGGACGGGTGGGCCGCGGCGAGGCGGATTCGACCTGCCTCCTGATGTATCAGGCCCCATTGGGGGAGACGGCTGAACGGCGGCTGAAGACCATCCGCGACACTGAGGACGGGTTCCGCATCTCTGAGGAGGATCTGGCGATCCGCGGCGCGGGTGATCTGATCGGCACCGCGCAATCCGGCCTGCCGCGGTTCCGGGTGGCCGATCTGGAACGCCAGTCGGGCCTGATGGCGGTGGCGCAGATGGATGCGCGCAAGCTCCTTAACGATGACCCCGCGCTGGAGGGGCCGCGGGGCCGGGCGGCGCGGCTGCTTTTGTGGCTCTTGGATCAGGACCGGGCGATCCGGCTGATCAATGTTGGTTGAATGTTCTCACATGTTCGTAAAATGTTCTTTACGAATCGCGAGGAGTATGAGAACAAGATAGCAACTTGAGCACAGGAGATACCGATGATCGCCCGTCTGAAAGCTGCCGTCCGCCGTTCCGATGCCTCGATTGCCGGGGATGTGGCCGGTCTCGCCCTGCTCTTTGCGCTGCTCTTCGTGGCGCTTGCCGTTCCCGCCTCGGTCTGAGGCACCTTCGTTTCTGCCTGCGGTCTGTATCCCCAGGCGCCCTGGTCTTCCTGTTCCGATCTGTCCCGATCCCGAAGACCCGCGCCACAGACACGCCCCTTCCGCCGCCGTCGCAACCCGACGTGCGGCGGTTTTTTTATCCGGCGGCGGCCTCTGCGGTTTCGACCGCTGCGCAGGTCGCTTCCAGCGCCAGAAGGATGGAGGCATGGCGGTTGCGGTAATCCCGGGCGGGAATCAGCACCTCATAGCCTTGAAACGGTGCGTCGGGCACCGGCCCGCCCGCAGTCAGCATGGCCTCCAGCTGATCGCGCGCGCAGCGCAGTTCGGCGCCGTTCCGCCCGATCACCACCTGTGCCAGCACCGCGGCCGAAGCCTGACCAAGCGCACAGGCCCGCACCTCCTGCGCGAAATCCGCCACCCGGCCGTCGCGCAGCACCACATCCACGCTCAGCGTCGATCCGCAAAGCGGCGACCGGCGACGTGCCGTCCCGTCCGGCACGGGCAGGCGGCCAGTGCGCGGAATATTCGCCGCCAGTTCCAGAATGCGCCCGGAATACAGCCGGATCAGGTCCTGTTCGCTCATGCCCTTGCCCCTTTGCCCCGGGCTATGTAATCCCGCCCGCGCGGCCCGCCAAGGAGAGCGCCATGACCTTCGACCCTGCAAGCCTGAAATTCGACGCGGACGGGCTGATCCCCTGCATCGCGCAGGACCATGCCTCGGGCGAGGTGCTGATGATGGCGTGGATGAACGCGGCCTCGGTGGCGAAGACGCTGGAGACCGGGAAAGTGACCTACTGGTCACGCTCGCGTCAGGCATTCTGGGTCAAGGGCGAAACCTCGGGGCACCTGCAAAGTCTTGTCGAACTGCGGGTGGATTGTGACCGCGACGCGCTTCTGGCACTGGTCACGCAGGAAGGCCCGGCCTGCCACACCAATCGCCGATCCTGCTTCTATACCGCGATCCGCGCCGGCGATGAGGTCGAGATCCTTCAGCCGATGGTCTGAAGCCCCAGCATCCGGCGGATGTCTTCCGGCGTGGCGCCCTCGGCCCGATAGAGCGACAGCGCGCGGGCATCGTCGCGCTTGGCCAGCCGCTTGCCCTGATCGTCACGGATCAGCCGGTGGTGGTGATAGGCTGGCGTTGGCAGGTCCAGCAGGCGCTGCAACAGGACGTGGATCTCCGTCGCCTCGGCCAGATCCTCGCCGCGGGTGACCGTGGTCACGCCCTGAAAGGCATCGTCCAGCACGACGGACAGGTGGTAGGACGTGCCCATGTCACGCCGCGCCAGGACGATATCGCCCACACCGGACAGCATCGCCTGCGCGTCGATCCGGCGCAGGCCGGGGCAGGTGGGGCCGGTCTCCCGATACTCCAAATCGCGGGTGCGGTTCACCGCACGGGTCAGGTCCAGCCGGATCGCCGCGCCCTCGGCCACCGGGCGTCCGCGGCAGGTGCCGGGATAGACCGGGCCATCGGGGCCGATCACCGGAAAGGCGCCCTCCTGCGGGGCGGACAGCGCGGCGCGGATGTCGCCGCGGGTGCAGGTGCAACCGTAGAGCAGGCCCATGGCCTCCAGCCGCTCCAGCGCCGCACGATAGGCGGGCAGGCGGCTGGACTGATAGAGCACCGGCCCGTCCCATGTCAGGCCCAGCCAGCCAAGATCGTCCAGCGCCGCCAGATCCCAGCCCCCGCGCGACCGGGCGCGGTCGATATCCTCCATCCGCACCAGAAACCGCCCGCCCGAGGCGCGGGCCATGTCATGGGCCACGATTGCAGCATAGGCATGGCCCAGATGCAGTGGTCCGGTGGGAGACGGGGCAAAGCGGGTAACTTCGCCCATCACATCAGCCTTGCGGTGCAAGCCATTGTTGGAACGCCTCTTTCGCGCGGTCCGTATAGGCCTTGTAGCGGTCCTTGCGGCCCCTGCGCCCGCCCTTGGCGTCAATCGGCGGGAACAGCCCGAAATTCACATTCATCGGCTGGAACGTCTTTGCCTCGGCCCCGCCGGTGATATGGGTGATCAGCGCGCCGGTGGCCGTTTCCGGCGGCGGCGGCGGCAGATCGCGGCCAAGAATTTCCGCCGCCGCCATCCGCCCGGCCAGTAGGCCCATGGCGGCGGATTCCACATAGCCCTCAACTCCGGTGATCTGCCCGGCGAAGCGGATGTTCGGCCGGGATTTCAGCCGCATCCGGTTGTCCAGCAGTGTGGGCGAGTTGATGAAGGTGTTGCGGTGGATGCCGCCCAACCGGGCAAAGCTGGCACTCTCCAGCCCCGGAATCATCCGGAAAACAGAGGTTTGCGCGCCGTATTTCATCTTTGTCTGGAAGCCGACGATATTATACAGCGTGCCAAGCGCATTGTCGCGGCGCAGTTGCACCACGGCATAGGGCTTTTCCGGGCGGTGCGGGTTGGTCAGGCCGACCGGCTTCATCGGGCCAAAGCGCAGGGTCTCGCGCCCGCGTTCGGCCATCACCTCGATGGGCAGGCAGCCATCGAAATAGCCCGCGGTCTCACCCTCATGGAATTCGGTCTTTTCGGCGGCCAGCAGCGCGTCGATGAAGGCCTCATATTGCGCGCGGTCCATCGGGCAGTTGAGATAGGCCTTCTGCTCCTCCTCCGTCTCGCCCTTGTCATAGCGCGACTGGCGCCAGGCCACTGACATATCCACGCTTTCGGCATAGACGATGGGGGCGATGGCGTCGAAGAAGGCCAGGCTCTCGGCCCCGGTCTCGGCCTGAATGGCCTGCGCCAGCGCGCCGGAGGTCAGCGGGCCCGTGGCGATGATCCACTGGCCCGAGGCGGGGAGTTCGGTGATCTCTCCCGCTTCCACGGTGATCAGCGGATGGCTGCGAAGGCGTTCGGTGACCGCCTCGGAGAACGGGTCGCGGTCGACGGCCAGCGCGCCACCCGCGGGCAGCCGGTGGCGTTCGGCCATCTCCATCACGATACCGCCCGCCGCCCGCATCTCCCAATGGAGAAGGCCCACGGCGTTCCGCTCGTGATCGTCCGAGCGGAAGGAGTTCGAACAGACCATCTCGGCCAGATTGCCGGTGCGATGCGCGAAGGTGCCCACATGGGGGCGCATTTCATGCAGGACGACCGGCACGCCCAGCTGTGCCGCGGCCCATGCGGCCTCGGACCCGGCCATGCCGCCGCCGATGATGTGAAGCTTTTCCATATCCGCGATGTAGCCCCCCCGCGGCACCCCCGCAAGGGAGGGACCTCATGGCGTCCGTGACGGCCGTGCGGTGCGCGGCGAAGCCGTTCAGGATGGCACTGCGGAACTGGAATTCCGCGAGCTGACGATCGAAACCCCGGGCCATGAGGCGCTGCCCCGTCTGCATGATGGCAGCCACGCCGTCGCACTCACGACGGTAGGCTGTGCGTGATCTTCTTTGCGTCGGACTGATCCATGACCATGTCCGTTACCCGCCCAGGAACCCGCCCAAGGTCGTGTGGGTTGTTTGATGACCAATCTCAGGGGATTCGCATGGCGCGCATCGCGATCGTCGGAACCGGGCCCACGGGCATCTACAGCTTTTTCAACCTCATTCAGGCCGACCCTTCGCATCACATCACGCTGTTCGAACGTGGCGAGAAGGCGGGCATCGGTCTGCCCTATTCACCCGAGGCGGCCAGCAAATCCATGCTGGCGAATATCGCAAGCATCGAGATCCCGCCCATCGACGCCACCTATCTGGACTGGCTGAAGGATCAGCCGGATGCAAAGCTGCGCGCCTACGGCGTTGACCCAGCAGAATTGGATGACCGCCAGTTCACACCGCGGCTGCTGCTGGGAGAGTACTTCCGCGACCAGCTGCTGTCTTTGCTGGACTGTCACCGCGCCGGCGCCGAGGTGTTCGAGAATACCGAGGTCACCGATGTCATCGCGCGCGACGATGCTTTGGTCCTGCGCGCGGACGGTCGCGAGTTCGGCCCGTTTGACCGTGTGATCCTGGCCACCGGGCACGCCTTTCCCGATGCGGATGAAGCCACTCGCAGCTATTTCCCCAGCCCGTGGTCCGGTCTGATCCAGGCAGAGGTTCCCCCCGTGGCCGTCGGGATCATGGGCACGTCACTCAGTTCCATCGACGCGGCCATGGCGGTGGCAAACCAGCACGGCCGGTTTCACCGAAAGGGCGGGGAGCTGACCTTCATGCCCACGACAGAGGGTCTGCACCTGACCCTGATGTCATGGACCGGCGTGCTGCCCGAGGCCGATTTCTGGTGCCCGATTCCCTACGAACCGCTGAAGGTAATGACCGATGACGCGGTGGCGCATTGTGCCGCGCAGGCCGACCCGCTGGACCGGGTGTTCGCCCTGTTGCAACAGGAGATCGCGCAAGCCGATCCTGCCTATGCCGCCCGCATCGGCCTGGCCAGGCTGACTGCCGATACCTTTGCCGATGCCTATTTCGCGGCACGCGAGGCGCAGGATCCCTTCCGCTGGGCCCGCAAGAACCTGGAGGAGGTTGAACACAACAAGGCGCATCAGATCACCGTGCCCTGGCGCTATGCGCTGTTGCGGATGCATGAGAAGGTGGAAACTCTGGTGCCGCATCTGGGCGATGCGGATCGCAAGCGGTTCGACGACGGGCTGAAAAAGGTCTTTGTCGACAACTACGCTGCCGTGCCCTCTGAATCCATCCGACGTCTCCTGGCGCTGCGGGATGCTGGCCTGTTGTCCGTTCTGGCCCTTGGCGAGGGTTATAAGCTGAAGCGAGAGCCCGACCGCACGGTGATCCGCGCCAAGGGAAAGACGCATGTGTTTCCGGTGTTCATCGACGCGCGCGGCCAGAAACCGATGGAGAGCAAGGACATGCCCTTCCCGAGCCTGCGCCGCGCGCTGATCGGATCGGGGCAGGACATTCCCGAGCTGGACGGTGACTTCACCCTCGTCGGCGTTCCGGGCTACGACCAGCATCTGCACCTGGCCGCGATCCCCTACCTGATGCATGATCGGCCCTTCGTGCAGGGCATCACCGCCAGCGCAGAAATCGGCGCGGCAATTGCCCGCGGGATTTCTAAGGCGGTGGGCGACAGTGCGCCCCGAGAATGATGCCGGTGCCCGCAGCGCTTCGTTCCGGGCAATTGCGCCGGCGGTGACGGTCTTCCATGGCTTCGCGGTCCTGCGCCGCGGGGGGAGGGCATGAACGCCATTGGTCCGAGAGAATGCCCGACGCAGCATGCGCGCCGCGTCCCGCGATCGCGCGCCGCATGTTCGCCGATCTCTGGGCGCATCGCGCGCAGCAGGCCGAGACGCAAGCCAAGGCGATGACCGTGCAACTGGTGAAGGTGGAAAGCAGGTGGCGCAACTTTTGGAACGCATCCTCGATGCGTCCCTACCCAGTGTGATCGCTGCCTATGAAAAGAAAATCAGCAGACTGGAAGACGAGAAGCTGCTGATCCGGGAAAAGATGGCTACGGCCACGCGCCCGGCATCGAGTTTAGACAAGACACCTAGAACGGCGCTCGACTTCCTCGCAAACCCTTGGAAACTCTGGAAGTCGGATCGTCTGGAGGACAAGCAGACCGTCCTCAAACTCGCCTTCGCCGACCGTCCGCGCCACACCCGTAAACGCGGCTTTAGAACGGCGGATTTATCCATGCCGTTCAAAATCTTAACCCAGGTTTCAGGTGCTAAAAGTTTAGTGGCGGAGGGGATGGGCCTGAAAGACAACCTTCTCCAGTGTAAGCTATTGTTTTTATTTACTCTCTATATCTGCGTTCCCGCATGGCTGATCTGCAACTACCGGCACGGGGGATTGATCACGGTGGGGGAGCCGAAGTCCGGGAATCTCAGTCGCGGCGGGAAACCTCCTCCTGGTATCCGCGCTCCCGCTCCGGCCAGGTGCTCTTGATGTAGGCGAGGACAGCCCGGATCTCCGCATCGCTCAGGACATCGGCAAAGCCGGGCATGTCGCTCTCGTAGCCACCGCCCACGACGGCGGCCGTGCCTTCCCTTACGATGCGGAGCAGGACCTCGTCGGCGTGGTGCCATGTGTGGCCGCTCTCATCATGCGGTGGTGCAGGCAGCCGGCCGGAGGGAAGCGGCGAGCGCCAGTCGGGCTGTCCCTTCAAATCGGCGCCGTGGCAGGAGGCACATTGGTCGGCATAAACCTGCCGGCCCTGTTCGATGAATTCTGCAGATGAGGCCGTGGTGGATGCAGTGCGGGACTGATGCCATCCAACGAGGATCGCCAGGACCAGGCCTCCGATGAGGAAACCGATCCACAGAATATTACGGAGTTCTTTTCGCATGGGTTGCACGACTACTGGTGAGGAATTTCAATTGGCCTACATGCCGAGCATGAATTTCTGCCAGAGGCGCGACGCCGCGGGCAATGGACATTCCTGTGACCAGCGCCTACCTTTCCGGCATGCTCTCGCGCCTCGTCACCATGCTTGCCGTACTCGCGATCGCCGTCATGACGACGGTGACGGCTGGGCACGCCGCGCTTCTGGGCGCGGAGCCGGATCACGCGGTGCATGTCAGCAAGACGATGCAGGTCGATGCCGGCCATCCAGAACCCTGCGACGGTGAACGGCACTGTGGATCAGGTGATGTCGCGAGCTGTGAGCTGCTTTGCGCCGGTGTATCGGTCTTCCTGACCTCGCCGAACGAGGGCTCTGGCGGCGATTGCGCGTCTGCCGGCCATGACCTGCCGGCTGCTGAAAATCTCGCCAGCCGGGCCCCCGGACTGAACGAGCGACCTCCCAAGCTCCGTCTCCTCTGATCGCGCGTCCGGGCTCAGGCCCGCGGCGTCTTGTCGGTTTTGATGAACGGGACAGGCTGTCCCGAGGAGACGACCATGAATACCCTTTCACGACGCGGCTTTCTGGCCGCTGGCGCAGCCATGCTGGCCTATGCGCATCTGCCCCGCATCGCGGCGGCGCAGGGCACCGCCCCGCTGTCCCTGCACGCCGCCAGCCGGGTGCTGGACATTGACGGTCGCGCCGCCACGGTCTGGGGTCTGGCCGGGCCGGCCGGACAGGGGCTGACGCTCGATCCCGGCGCGCGGTTCCGCGTGGACCTGCGCAATGACCTCGACGTGAGCACCATCATCCACTGGCACGGCCAGATTCCGCCCAACGCACAGGACGGCGTGCCCGACCTGCCGCTGCCGATGCTCGCCCCGGGCGAGACCCGCGCCTATGATTTTGCGCCGCTGCCCGGCACCTACTGGATGCACAGCCATGTGCCGATGCAGGAGATGCGCTTGCTGGCAGCGCCGCTGATCGTGCGCAGCCCCGAGGATGTCACCGCCGACCGGCAAGAGGTGGTGCTGTTCCTGCACGATTTCTCGTTCAAGGCGCCCGAGGAGGTGATGGCCGAGATCCTTGGCGGCCACGGGGCTGCGGGTGGTCACGCAAGCGGCCACGGCGCGGGCATGGGCCAGGGCGCGATGGGAAACATGCCAATGGGCGGCATGGCAGGCATGGATCATGGTGCCATGGGTGGCATGATGGGAATGGGTGCCATGGACCTGAACGACTACGACTGGGATGCCTACCTAGCCAACGACCGCACGCTGTCGGACCCCGAGGTGGTGCAGGTCGAGCGCGGCGGGCGCATCCGTCTGCGGGTGATCAATGCCGCCGCAGCGACGGTGTTCTGGATCGACACCGGGGCCGCACCGGCGCGTCTGGTGGCGGCCGATGGCCATGCGGTTCGGCCGCTTTCTGGCACGCGCTTCGGCTTGGCCATGGGCCAGCGGCTCGATCTCGAGATTGAGCTGCCGCAGGAGGGCGGCGCCTGGCCGATCCTCGCGCAGCGGGAGGGCGCGCGCGAGCGCACCGGCCTGATCCTTGCCACGCCGGGCGCCGAAATCCGGCGCCTCGACCCCATGGCCGAAGCCGAGGCACCCGCCTTCGACACCGACCTTGCGCAGGAGTCGCGCCTGAACGCCGCAGACGCCCTGTCGGATCGGCCGGTGGAGCGCAGCCACATGGTGATGCTGGGCGGCTCGATGCAGCCCTATCTCTGGACGATCAACGGCGCCGTCTGGGGCCAGCATCGCCCGGTGACCGCGCAGAGCGGCGAGCGGGTCGTGCTGTCCTTCCACAACATGTCGATGATGGGCCACCCGATGCATCTGCACGGGCATGTGTTCCAGGTCGTCGGGCTGAACGGCCGTGCGGTCCGCGGCGCGCGGCGGGACACGGTGTATGTGCCGCCGATGTCGATGGTCGATGTCGCGCTCGACGCCGGCGAAGCCGCGCGCTGGATGCTGCACTGCCACCACATGCCGCATCTCGAGACCGGCATGATGACCGAATTCGCGGTCAGCGCATAATCGCGCGATCGCCGAGACCAAGACGCCGAGGAGGCATGAACATGACCAACAAGACTGAACACGATCATCAGCACCACGATCATTCGGCCCACGGACATGCGCAGGGTCACACGCATGACGACGCGACCGCCGCGCCGGACAATGCCCATAAGGTCAAGGACCCGGTCTGCGGTATGATGGTCGATCCCCACACGACCCAGCACAAGGCCGAGCATGCCGGCCCGCCGTATTACTTCTGCTCGGCGGGCTGCCGTGCGAAATTCCTGGCCGATCCCGAGCGCTATCTCGATCCGGCCATAGCGGCGGCGAAGGCCGAGCCGGTGCCTGAGGGGACGACCTACACCTGCCCGATGCATCCCGAGATCCGGCAGATCGGTCCCGGGTCATGCCCGATCTGCGGCATGGCGCTGGAGCCGGTGCTGGTCAGCCTCGATGATGGGCCCAACGAGGAACTGATCGACATGACGCGCCGGTTCCGCATCGGGCTGGCGCTGGCGATCCCGGTGGTGATCCTCGAAATGGGCGGCCACTTCCTCGGGTTGAACCACTATGTCGGTCAGCGGACCTCGAACTGGCTGCAGCTGATCCTGGCAACGCCGGTCGTTCTCTGGGCGGGCTGGCCGTTCTTCGTGCGCGGCTGGCAGTCACTGGTCAACCGCAGCCTCAACATGTTCACGCTGATTGCCATGGGCACGGGGACGGCCTGGATCTACAGCGTCGTGGCTACACTTGCGCCCGGCATCTTCCCGGATGCGTTCCGGCAGCCGGACGGCTCGGTGGCGGTCTATTTCGAGGCGGCGGCGGTCATCACCGTCCTTGTCCTGCTCGGCCAGGTGCTGGAGCTGCGGGCGCGCGAGAGCACCAGTGGCGCGATCCGCGCGCTATTGGACCTCGCGCCCAAGACCGCCCGGATCATCCGTGACGACGGCACCGAGGAGGAGGTGCAACTCGACACCGTCCATGTCGGCGACCACCTGCGGGTGCGGCCCGGTGAGAAGGTGCCGGTCGATGGCGAGGTGCTGGAGGGCCGCAGCGCCGTCGATGAATCGATGGTCACGGGCGAATCCATGCCGGTGACCAAGGAGGTCGGCTCCAAGGCCATCGGTGGCACCATGAACCAGTCCGGCGCGCTGGTGATCGAAGCCCGCAAGGTCGGGCGCGACACCATGCTGTCGCAGATCGTCCAGCTTGTCGCCGAGGCGCAACGCAGCCGCGCGCCGATCCAGCGGCTCGCCGATCAGGTGTCTGGCTGGTTCGTGCCGACGGTGATCCTGGTCGCGGTCCTTGCCTTCGTCGCTTGGTCGATCTGGGGGCCAGAGCCGCGCTTCTCCTTCGGTCTGATCGCGGCGGTCTCGGTCCTGATCATCGCCTGCCCCTGTGCGCTGGGGCTGGCCACGCCGATGTCGATCATGGTCGGCGTCGGGCGCGGCGCACAGGCGGGTGTGCTGATCAAGAACGCTGAGGCGCTGGAACACATGGAAAAGGTCGACACGATCATCGTCGACAAGACCGGGACGCTGACCGAGGGGCGGCCCGCCGTCACCGCCATCGTTCCGGCTGCGGGCTTCACCGAGGACGAGGCGCTGCGGCTTGCCGCCAGCGTCGAACGGGCGAGCGAGCATCCGCTGGCGCTCGCGATCGTGCGCGCGGCGGAAGAGCGCGGGATCGCGACCGCGCCGATCGTGGACTTCGACTCGCCGACCGGCAAGGGCGCATTCGGCACTGTCGACGGCAAGCGCATCTCCCTCGGCAACGCCAAATTCCTCGCTGAGCAGGGTGTCGATGTTGCGCCCTTGGACGATGCGGCCGACCGGCTGCGCGCGGACGGGGCAACCGCGATCTTCATGGGCATCGATGGCCAGGTGGCGGCGATCTTCGCCATCGCCGATCCGGTCAAGCCCTCGACCCCCGAGGCGCTGGCGGCGCTGAAGGCGCAGGGCATCCGCGTGGTGATGCTGACCGGCGACAACTGGACCACGGCGAAGGCAGTCGCCCGCCAGCTTGGCATCGACGAGGTCGAGGCGGAAGTCCTGCCCGATGAGAAAAGCGCGGTCGTGCAGCGGCACAAGGCAGCGGGCGAGGTGGTGGCGATGGCGGGCGACGGCGTCAACGACGCGCCCGCGCTGGCCGCAGCGGACGTCGGCATCGCCATGGGCACCGGCACCGATGTGGCGATGGAAAGCGCGGGCGTCACGCTGCTGAAGGGCGACCTCAACGGGATCGTCCGGGCGCGCAAGCTGTCGGAAGCCGTCATGGGCAACATCCGCCAGAACCTGTTCTTCGCCTTCATCTACAACGCGCTCGGCGTGCCGGTGGCGGCCGGGGTGCTCTACCCGTTCTTTGGCCTACTGCTGTCGCCAATCATCGCCGCTGCTGCCATGGCGCTGTCCTCGGTCAGTGTCATCGCCAATGCCGCGCGGCTGCGGAGGGTGAAGCTGTGACGATCGGCGGCACCCGCTCACTCCTTCATGCGTCGTGTCCAGACCGGGACGGCGAGACAACGCAATCCATGAAACGAGGCTCAAAGATGAGAAACGATCACCCCGTCACCCGCCGCGCCATTCTGGCGGCGGCCGGCGCGCTCCCCCTGCTGATGTCCACGCTCGGGCGGGGGCATGCCGAAACCCTGCCGCTGGTCAGCATTACCAAGGACCCGTCTTGCGGCTGCTGCGACGGTTGGGCCGCGCATATCGAGGCCGCAGGGTTCCCGGTGCGGGTCGTGGAATCCGCCGATATGGGCAGCCTCAAGCAGCGGCTCGGGGTGCCGGCGGAACTGGCGTCCTGCCACACCGCCGAGGTGGGGGGCTATGTGGTCGAGGGCCATGTGCCCGCCGCCGCGATCCGCCGCCTGCTGGCCGAGCGGCCGGACGCGACGGGGCTGGCCGTTCCCGGAATGCCCGCCGGCTCGCCCGGCATGGATTTCCCCGGTGTCGCGCCGGAGCCGTATGAAGTGTTCCTGTTCGGCCCGACCACCCGCAGCTTTGGCCGCTTCCTCGGCCCGCGGGAAATCTGACACGGGACTGCCGACATGGCCGCCCGGCTCGCCAATGACCCGAAACAGCACCCGACCGAGGCGGCTTGCCTCTGCCGGCAGGGCTGTCTCGCGGCGTCGGGTGGCGCACGACATGAACGCGACTGCTGGCTGACCCGGCGTGCCAGCGGGAAGGAAGGTGGCGCGTGACCGCGCGGGCGCGAGCTGCTTTCCGGGCAGGATGCGCCCGATTGCGACAATTTGCGGTCTGCATCCTGCTGCTGGCCATTGTCCGTCGTCAGAACATTTGGCGCAGATTGGGGCGCAGATTAGCGGAGTGTGGGCCTCGTCTGGGGATTGATGTCAGGCGGCGATCTTGCGGTGCTGCAAGCGCCGATGTTCGATGGCCTGTCGCTTGATCCTTTTGCGCTGTTTGATGATGGCCGGAGCCCTGCCGAAGCAGGCATCGGCGGGCGTCACATTGTTCAGGCTCTCGTGATAGCGCTGGTGATTATAGTGCTCGACGAAGGCCTTGATCCGGGCCTCGAGGTCGCCGGGCAGGAAGTAGTTTTCCAGCAGGATGTAGTTCTTCAGGGTCTGGTGCCAGCGCGCGATCTTGCCCTGGGTCTGGAGATGCATCGGGGTGCCACGCACATGGCGCATCTCGTTGGCCTCGATGTATTCTGCCAGTTCGCCGGGGATGTAGCTGGGGCGTTGTCGCTGAGCAGCCTGGGTTTGTGCAGCACCGTGGCGCTGTCGCAGCCGGACGCTGCGAGAGCAAGGTCCAGCGTCTCGGTCACGTCCTCGGCCCGCATTGTGGTGCACAGCTTCCAGGCGATGATGTAGCGCGAGAAGTCGTCGAGCACGGTCGACAGATACATCCAGCCCCAGCCTATGATCCTGAAGTAGGTGAAGTGGGTCTGCCACATCTCGTTCGGTCGGCTGGTCTTGGTGTGGAACGCATCGGCCGCCTTGATCACGACATAGGCCGGGCTGGTGATCAGGTCATGGGCCTTGAGCAGACGGTAGACCGTGGCTTCGGACACAAAGTATTGGCGTTCATGGGTAAATCGCACCGCCAGCTCGCGCGGGGACAGCTCGGACTGCTCCAGCGCCATGTCGACGATCTGGTCCTGGATATTCTCGCCGATGCGGTTCCACACCCGGCACGGCGCTGACGGCCGATCCGTCAGCGCTTCCGGCCCGCCTGCGAGGTAACGATTGCCCCCCGTCACCCATGATGAGAAGATTTCTGACCGCTTCGACTGGCTGGTCCATCTGCGCGATGGCCGACTGGCCGACGCTTGACCCCGGAGGATGCCGTGACCGCGAGACCCCGTACCCTATCCATCGCCGCCGCCGTCGCAGTGATCTTCGGGCTGCTGACCATCGTTTCCGGTGGCCGCGCGCTGTTCGGCGGCGTCGACATGGGCGCAGTGTTGCCATTCGTGCTGTGGTTCAACTTCCTTGCCGGGTTCGCCTATGTTCTGGCTGGAATCGGCCTGTGGCGCGGCGCGGGCTGGGCACCGATGCTGTCGCTGGGCATCGCGCTGGCGACAGTGGCGGTCTTTGCCGCCTTTCTGTGGCATGTGGTCTCGGGGGGCGCATGGGAGGCGCGCACCATGGGCGCGATGATCCTGCGCAGCAGCATCTGGATCGCGATTGCCGCACTTGCCTTTCGCGGCCGCCGCACCCACTAATCAAGGCATGAATCCAAGCCAGCCCGCGACAACGGCCCCATGCCGCAGTCGTGCCAGCCAGGACCCTGACATGACCAAAGCCTCTTCCATCGACCTGTCCATGGCCCTTTCGCTGGCCACCGTGCTGGGCCTCGCAATGGCGGCTGCCGGGCGGTGGCTGCCGGGCGTGGCATGGGCACCCGTCGAACTTCCGGGTCTGGTGCTTGCCTATCTGGCGGGCGGCCTGCCGACCGGCTGGCGCGCGCTTTCCACCCTGTGGCGCGAGCGGGTGCTGGACATCGACCTGCTGATGATCGCCGCCGCCATTGCCGCCGCAATCGTCGGCGCCCCGTTCGAGGGCGCGGTGCTGCTGACGCTGTTCAGCATCTCGACCACGCTGGAGGAGCGCGCGCTTGGCCGCGCCCGCCGCGCCATCGAGGCGCTGATGGCGCTGCGCCCCGAAACCGCCTTGCGCAAGACCGCCAACGGCACCGTCGAGGAGGTTCCCGCCGAGGTGCTGGCCGTCGGCGATGTGGTGGTGCTGCGCCCCGGTGCCCGGGTGCCCAGTGATGGCGTGGTCGTCACCGGGCGCGGCGGCATCGACGAGGCCAATATCACCGGCGAATCCATGCCCGTGTCAAAAGAGGCCGGTGCGCAGGTGTTCGAGGCCACGATCAATCTGGACGGTGTGCTGGAGGTTTCGATCTCCCGCCCGGTCGGCGACAGCACCATCGCCCGCATGATCCGGCTGGTGACCGAGGCGCAGGCCGCCCGCGCGCCCTCCGAGCGGTTCAGCGAATGGTTCGGACAACGCTATACGGTCGCGGTGCTGGCGGGTGCGGTGCTCGCCTTTGCCGCGTTCTGGTGGCTGGGCAGCGGTTGGGAACTGGCGCTTTACCGCGCCGCCACGCTGCTGGTCGCCGCCAGCCCCTGCGCCATCGTCATTTCCGTCCCCGCCGCGATCCTGTCGGCCCTTTCGGCGGCGGCGCGGGGCGGTGTTCTGTTCAAGGGCGGCGGCGCGCTGGAGACGCTGGCCGAGGTCGATACCTTCGCCTTCGACAAGACCGGCACCCTGACCACCGGCCGCGCCGAGGTGACGGAAATCGTCGCTTTGGATGGCGACGAGGCCGGGTTCCTGTCGCTGCTGGCGGGGCTGGAGGCGCACTCCGAGCATCATATCGCCGCCGCGATCCGCCGTGAGGTCGCCAGCCGCGGGCTTGATCCGGCGCAGGTGGCCGATGTGAACGCCCGGCCTGGCATCGGCATCGAAGGGTCCGATGCACTTGGCCCGGTTTGGGCGGGCAATGCCTATCTTGTCGAGGACATGAAGGCCGCAACGGATCACCCCGCGTTGCAGGCGCTGGCGGATGGCGCCAATACGGTCGTCTATCTGGGTCGCGGCGCCACCGTGCTGGGTGCCGTCAGCGTGGCGGATGAGGCACGGGCCAGTTCCGCCGGGGCGATCACGGCCCTGCGCGACAGTGGTGTCCACCGCATCGTCATGATGACCGGAGATCGCAGGCCGGTGGCGCTGCGCATCGGCGCTAGCCTTGGGCTGAAGCCGGACGAGATCCATGCTGGGATGCTGCCGCAGGACAAGGTGCGTGAAGTCGGCGAACTGGCCGCAACCGGCCGCGTCGCCTTTGTCGGCGACGGCGTGAACGACGCCGCGGCGCTGGCCCGCGCCGATGTCGGCATCGCCATGGGCGCGGCCGGGTCCGAGGTGGCGCTTCAGGCCGCCGATGTGGCGCTGCTGTCCGAGGATATGGAGCGGCTTGCGGATGCGCACCGCCTGTCGCGCCAAACCTCAAGGGTGATCCGGCAGAACCTGACCTTCGCCATCGGCGCCATGGTGGTTCTGGTCATCGGCGGGCTGTTCTTCGATCTGCCGTTGCCGCTGGTGGTGATTGGTCATGAAGGCGGCACCGTGCTGGTGGTGCTGAACGGGCTGCGGTTGCTGTCGGACCCGATCCGCCGGCCAAAGGCGTCTGTTGCCGGACAGGCGCTGACGGGTGTCGCGCAGCCCGCCTGACCCGTGGGGATGCGCTCACCCCCGAAAGGCACGCTGATGGGGGAAATCGCCCTTTTCCAGATAGGCTTCCTCCTCGGGTGTCGAGTTTCGGCCGAGGATGGCGTTGCGGTGCGGGTGGCGGCCAAAGCTGGCAATGACGCGGCGCACCTTGCCGGCCTGATCGACCAGCGAGGCATAAAGCGGGCGCAAGGGCGCGGGCACGCGCGCGGCAATGTCGCGGCGGAGCGCGATCAAGCGGTCGATGCGGGTCAGATGATCCGGCCCTTCGGCGTGACCCAAGGGCTGGGTGAAGGCGATCTGGAACCATGGCAGGCCAAGCGCCGCCCAGTCACCGTTTTCCAACCCTTCCAGCGCCTGCGCCAATGCCGCCGGGTCTTGCGCCCAGGCCCGCTTGCTGCCCCGCCACAGCGAGCGCGGGAACTGGTCCAGCACCACGATCAGCGCCAGCCTGCCCTCGGGCGCCTCTGCCCAATGATCCAGCGCCCCCGCCGCGCCGCGTTCGGTCAGCGGGCCAAAGCGCGCCGCAATCGCACTGTCCGCGCTGCCATGCATCCGCCAGCGCCATAGCTCGGCATGGCGGTCGGGGTCGATATCCAGAGCGCGGCCCTCGGGGAACCAGAAATCCAGAACCGCGCGGATTTCCCCGGCATCGGTGTTGTCGGTCATGTCATCCCCCAATGAAAACGCCCCCGCGCCATGGGCACGGGAGCGGATTTCCCAATGCGGTGCAAGCGCCTATGCTGTTGATTTCCACTGAGAAGTGACCCGGGTTTTCCATCGAGATTTGACCCACCTCTGATTATGGATTTCGGTTCAGTTTTGGGTCAAGGGCGGGTTTCACTCCTTCTTTTTTCGGGCTGTTGCGGCT
>NZ_JBMSDW010000019.1:0-79411 GCF_049445895.1 Neotabrizicola sp. VNH66 | reverse complement strand
TTCCAGGTCCGTGTCGCGGTCCTGAACGTCTTTACCGTCCTCGGAACACCCGTCACGCAAGTCGTGGCATAAGTCCGCCTTGGGGAAAGGGGAATTCTGGACCTCAGGCGATTTGTGCAACAGAGCCCCGCAACGCGCGAACCGTGCAACAGACGACTGTGTTACGTTTTGTGGGCGAAATGTGTCACAAAGCGGCGGATCAGAAGATTGAAATCTTCGATTTTTCTGTTTTATTTCAATGATCTATCTTTGAACAAAGTGGCGGAAGCGGTGGGATTCGAACCCACGAACCCTTGCGGGTCGCTGGTTTTCAAGACCAGTGCCATCAACCACTCGGCCACGCTTCCGCTCTCTGCCGGGGCCTTGGCGGGCCGCGGCGGATGGCCCGTTCTACGCAGGTGGGCCGGCGGGGTAAAGCCCTCCTCGCGCGGGGCAATGCAGGGGATCCGCGCCTGTCTGCCGGCAACCGGTCCTGCCCCCTGCCGCCCCCGACCGCCGATACACCCGCCCGGGCGCCCTGATCGGTGCCTGCACCGGCGCGGGGGTGATTCCGAAAGGGCACGGCGGCGGGATTTCCGCGCAACGTGAACGCGGTGCTGCGCCTCTTCCCTTTCCATGGCCGGGCGCAGCCGGTATGCTGCCGCGAAATTCCGGACGATCCCCGGGGCCTCGGGCGGGCCGCCGGGTCGGGGCGGGCAGAACAAACAGAACAAAGGCGCGGCGGCAAACGATCGCGCGGGACGAGGGCGAGAGATGGACAATGCAGCGATGGCGGCAGGAAACGTGCGTCCCCAGGGCGCGGCGCGCAGGGCGGGTCTGGCCGTGGCGATCTTGGCCGCAGGATTTGCGCTGGCCGCCTGCCAGCCGGGCACCTCGCCCTTCGGCGGCGGAGACAAGACCGAGACCGCGCCTAAGCCCCAGAAATCCACCCGGATCGTGGACCGCGATGTCGAGGCGCCGCAGGTGTTTCAGGTGACCGATCAGGCGCTTTGGGACGGCCGCCCCTCACTGGGCGGGGTCTGGGTCGCCTCCTCCAAAGCCACCGACCCGGAGCGGGTCATCATGCGCAATCCCGCGAACGGCAAGTTCGTCATTGGCGCCCTGTTCCGGCGCGAAGTGGACAATCCCGGTCCCAGCCTGCAGATCTCTTCCGACGCGGCCGAGGCGCTTGGCCTGCTGGCCGGGCAGCCCGGCAGGATTTCGGTCACTGCCTTGCGCCGGGAAGAGGCGCCCGAGACCCTGCCCGCAACCCCGGTTCTGGACACGGCCGAGGCGCTGCCCGCCACGCCGGGCGCCATTGACGCGGGCGGCGTGACCACCGCGGCACTGGACGCGCCGAAGGCCGGCGCCAAGCCCGCGGCGAAATCGCCGTCCGAGACGGCCGCCGTCGCCGGTGCCGCCATCGCCGCGGCCCCTGCCCCTGCATCTGCGGCAAAACCCGCAGCAGCCCCCACAAAGCCCGCCGCCGAACCGCCCAAGGCCACCGGCGGACGGCCGATCCAGATCGGCTTCTTCTCGGTCGAGGCCAATGCCACCCGCGCACGCGACCAGCTGTCCAAGGCAGGCGTTGCAGCCGAAATCCGCAAGGAGCAGTCGCAGGGCAAGGATTACTGGTCCGTCTTCGCCCGCGGGGATGCCGCGCTTCTGAAGAAGATCAAGGCGGCCGGTTTCGCCGACGCCTATATGCTGAAATAGGAGGAACGATGTTCCGTTCACTGCACCGTGCGTTCTGCCTTCTGATCCTGTCGCTGGCCCCGGCCTCTGCCTTTGAAACGCAGGCCACCGCCGCATGGGTCTATGATGTCACCACGCATACCGTGCTGATGGACAAGAACGCCGATCAGCCGCTGCCCCCGGCCAGCATGTCGAAGCTGATGACCATCAACATGCTGTTCGAGGCGTTGCGCGATGGCCGGGTGACCATGGACACCACCTTTGCCGTCTCGGACCGCGCGGTCGAGATGACGCGCCGCGGCGGATCGACCATGATGCTGCAGCACAATGACCGGCCGCGGGTCGAGGATCTTATCCACGGCATGATCGTGAATTCCGGCAACGATGCATGTGTCGTGGTGGCCGAGGGGCTGGCCGGCAGCGAGGATGCGTTTTCCGCAATGATGACGGAACGCGCCCGCGCGCTTGGGATGACCGCCTCCACCTTTGCCAATGCCAGCGGTTGGCCGGACCCGAACCACCGCATGTCGATGCGCGACCTTGGCACGCTTGCCCTGCGCCTGATCGAGGAATTCCCGGAATATTACCCGGTGTTTTCCGAGACCGAATACATGTACATGGACCGCTCTCCCGACAACCGTTTCAACCGCAATCCTCTGCTGAAGCTGGGCATCGGCGCGGACGGGCTGAAGACCGGCCACACCCAGGAGGCGGGCTATGGCCTTGTCGGCTCGGCCGTGCAGGGCGACCGCAGGGTGATCTTTGCCATCACCGGCCTGCCGTCGGACAAGGCCCGCGCCGAAGAGGCTGAACGGATCGTGTCCTGGGCCTTCCGCCAGTTCACCATGAAAACCGTGGCGACAACCGGCACCCGTGTGGCTGAGGCCGAGGTGTTCATGGGCGGGGCCGAGACGGTCGGCCTTGTCCCGGCAAAGGACCTGACGCTTCTGGTGCCCGCGCTGGTGCAGGAACAGGTCCAGGCTGAGGTGATCTACAAAGGCCCGCTGCTCGCCCCGGTCGAGGCGGGGGCCGCCGTGGCGGAACTTGTGGTCAAGGTGCCCGGCCTGCCGGATCACCGGGTGCCCTTGGTGGCGGAAACCGCCGTGACCAAGGCCGGGTTCCTGAAGCGGTTGACCACGGCGGCCGGTGTGCTGTGGCAGACCTACGTCGCCGGCGATGCCGCGCCCGCCACCTGATCCCCTGCACATGACCGGCCTCTTTCTCTCGCTGGAAGGCATCGACGGTTCTGGCAAAAGCACGCAGGGCCGCCTTCTGGCACAGGCCCTGCGCGACCTTGGCCATACCGTGACCCTGACGCGGGAACCCGGGGGCAGCCCGGGGGCCGAAGAAATCCGTCGGCTGGTGCTGGAAGGCGCAACCGACCGCTGGTCGGCAGAGACGGAGATCCTGCTCTTCACCGCCGCCCGGCGCGACCATCTGGAAAAGACCATCCGTCCCGCTTTGGCGCGCGGCGAGGTGGTGATCTGCGACCGTTTCGCCGATTCCACCCGCATCTTTCAGGGCATCACCCGTGGCGATCTGAGCGCCACGGTGGACCGTCTGCACGATCTGATGATCGGGGTGGAGCCGGATCTGACGCTGCTCTTCGACCTTGCGCCCGAGGTGGGGCTTGGCCGTGCGCAGGCCCGCGCCGGGGCCGAGATGCGGTTCGAGGATATGGGGCTGGCGTTCCAGACCCGCGCCCGCGCCGGGTTTCTGGCGCTGGCCGACCGCTTTCCCACCCGCTTCCGCCGGATCGACGCCGACCAGCCACCCGAAACGGTGGCCGCCGTGGTGCTGGACGTGGTCCTGCCCGCCCTGCGCTGACCGGCGGCCCCGGGCGTTCCGCCCTTTCCCCTGCCCCCCTTCCCGTGCAATCTGCCGCCCATGGCCGACAGTTCCGATACCCTGCCCGAACCCGACCGCACCCCCGGTGCACCGCATCCGCGCGACACCGGAACGCTGTTCGGGCAAGAGGCGGCCGAGGATGATTTCCTGAAAGCCTTCACCGGCGGGCGTCTGCATCACGCCTGGCTGATGACCGGCCCGCGCGGGGTGGGCAAGGCCACGCTGGCGTGGAAGATCGCGCGCTTCCTGCTGTCCCCGCCGCCCGAGGGCGGGCTGTCCGGCGAACCCGCTTTGCCGGAGACGCTGGAGACGCCCGCCGACACGCCCCTTGCCCGCCGCATGCGCGCACTGGGCGAGCCGCGGCTGTTCCTCCTCCGCCGCGCGGCCAATGACAAGGGCACCGCCCTGTCGCAGGTCATCACCGTGGATGAGGCGCGGCGGCTCAAATCCTTCTTCGCGCTGTCCGCGGCGGATGGCGGTACCCGCGTCGCCATCATCGACTCGGTCGATGAGATGAACCCCAACGCCGCAAACGCGCTGCTGAAACTGCTGGAAGAACCGCCCGCCGGTGCGGTCTTCCTGCTGATCTCGCATCAGCCCGCGCGGCTTCTGCCCACCATCCGCTCGCGCTGCCGGGAATTGCGGCTGGCGCCCCTGTCGGCCGACGACCTGTCCGATGCGCTGGTGCAGGCGGGCGGCGACATCGCCCCCGAAGACCGTACCGCGCTGGCGGAACTGGCCGGCGGTTCGGTGGGCGAGGCGTTCCGGCTGACCAATCTTCAGGGTCTGGAAAGCTACCGCACCCTGATCGACCTGTTCGGCACCCTGCCCGGCCTGAACCGTCCCGCCGCCCTTGCCCTCTCCGAAGCCGCGGCCGCCCGCGGGGCCGAGGACCGCTTCGACCTGATCCTGACCCAGATCGACCTCTTTCTGTCGCGCCTTGCCCGTGCCGCCGCCCGGCGCGAAACCCCGCCCGAAGCCGCGCCCAACGAAGCGGCGGTTTTCGCCCGGCTTGCCCCGGATCAGGCATCGGCCCGGGCCTGGGCCGATCTGGCGCAGACGCTGACACAACGCGCGCGCCGCGGACGGGCCGTGAACCTTGACCATGCCGCGCTTCTCATGGATACCCTCCTGAGGATTGACGCGACGGCGGGCCGGATCGGCCCCGGATGACCATGCTCCCCCAGCTTGTTGACAGCCACTGCCACCTCGACTTCCCCGATTTCGAGGGCGAGGTGGATGATCTGATCGCCCGCGCCCGTGCGGCGGGCGTTACGCGGATGGTCACCATCTGCACCCGGATCGGCAGCCTGCCCAAGGTCCGCGCCATCGCCGAGGCGCATGAAGGGGTGTTCTACACCTTCGGCGTCCATCCGATGAGCGTTGCCGACGAGGCCCCGGTCACGGTCGATCAGCTGGTCGCCCTGTCGCAGGCCCCGAAATTCGTCGGCATCGGCGAAACCGGGCTGGACTACCATTACAGCTTCGACAGCGCCGAGGTGCAGCGCAATTCGCTCCGCATCCATATCCGCGCCGCACAGGAAACCGGCCTGCCGCTGGTGATCCACGCCCGCCGCGCTGACAAGGAGATGGAGCAGATCCTGTCCGAAGGGATGAAAGAAGCGCCGTTCTCCTGCGTGATGCATTGCTTCTCCAGCGGCGCACGGCTAGCGCGGGCAGCGCTGGAGATGGGCTTCTACCTGTCGATGTCCGGCATCGCGACCTTCCCCAAATCGCAGGACCTGCGCGACATCTTTTCCGCCACGCCGCTGGACCGCATCCTTGTGGAAACCGACAGCCCCTATCTGGCGCCGGTCCCGTTCCGCGGACGGCGCAATGAACCTGCCCATGTCGCCCATACCGCGCGCGTCGGCGCCGGGCTTTTCGGCCTGACCGAGGCCGAATTCGCCGCCGCCACCAGCGCGAATTTCGACCGGCTGTTCCCGCGCGCCGCCGCCGCGACACAGGCCGCGTGATGGCGGGGCTGCGCGTCACCATCCTTGGCTGCGGCTCCTCCGGCGGGGTGCCGCGGATCGGCGGGCTCTGGGGCGACTGCGACCCGGCGAACCCGAAGAACCGCCGCCGCCGCTGCTCGCTTCTGGTGGAACGCACCGGCCCCGGCGGCACGACCACGGTGCTGATCGACACCTCGCCCGACCTGCGCGACCAGCTCTTGGAGGCAGGCGTCACCCGGCTGGATGCCGTCGTCTATACCCATTCCCACGCCGATCATGTCCACGGGATCGACGATCTGCGGCAGGTGGTGTTCCTGACCGGCGCCCGCCTGCCGGTCTGGGCCGATGGCCCCACGCAGGAGGCGCTGCTGTCGCGCTTCGGCTATGCCTTCGTGCAGCCCGCGGGCAGCCCCTATCCGCCGATCCTGAACCTGCACACGATCCACGGCGCCTTCCGGATCGACGGCCCCGGCGGCCCGATCCCGTTCCAGCCGTTCCGGGCCGAGCACGGGTCGATGGACGCGCTTGGCTTCCGCATCGGCGGGCTGGCCTATCTGCCCGATGCCGTGGCGATCCCGCCGGAAAGCTGGCCGCATCTCGACGGGCTGGAGGTCTGGATCGTCGATGCCCTGCGCCGCAAGCCGCATCCGACCCATGCCCATCTGGACCTGACGCTTCAATGGATCGCCCGCGCGCAACCCGCCCGCGCCGTGCTGACCAACATGCATATCGACCTTGACCATGCCACGCTGACGGACGAACTGCCGCCCCATATCCGTCCGGCCTATGACGGCATGGTGATCGACCACGACCTTCCCGACTGACCCTTCGCCGCACTGCCCTCCTTTCCAGTTTGCACAAATATCCCACGGGGGTCCGGGGGTGTGAAACCCCCGGGGCGGGCGCGGCACAGAACCCGACCACAGAAGGGGCTCCTCCCGCCCATGAATGCACTTCTCGACGTCATCCTGCCGGTCTTCCTTGTCATCGGCGCAGGCTATGCCGCCGCGCGCTGGATGGGCTTCGGCCCCACGGCGGTGGACGGGGTGATGAAATTCGCCCAGACCTATGCGGTGCCCTGCATGCTGTTCCGCGGGGTCAGCCAGGTGGACCTTGGCGCCGATGCCGAGATCGGGCTGTTCCTGTCCTTCTACATCGGCGCCTTCACCGCCTTCGCGCTCGGCTATCTCTCCGCCCGCCACATCTTCGGCCGCGGGCCCGAGGATGCGGTGGCCATTGGCTTTGCCTGCCTGTTCTCCAACTCGCTTCTGTTGGGGGTGCCGATCACCGAGCGCGCCTATGGGGCCGAGGCGCTGGCGGGCAATTTCACCATCATCGCCCTGCATTCGCCGCTGTTCTACACTTTCGGCATCGTGGCGATGGAACTGGCGAAAAGCCGCGGGCGCCCGCCGGGCCATTTCGGCAGCCTGCTGGCCAGCATCGGCAAAGGGATCGTGCGTCAGCCCTTGGTGATCGGCGTGATGTCGGGGCTGGCGGTGAACCTGACCGGCCTGCCGCTGCCGGGCTTCCTGACCGGCGGGCTGGACATGCTGGTGCGCGCGGCGGTGCCCGCGGCTTTGTTCGGGCTGGGCGGCATCCTGCTGCGCTACCGGCCCGAGGGCGATATGAAGACCATCGCCATGGTGGTGGCGATGTCGATCCTCGTGCACCCGGCCATCGTCTACGGGCTGGGGCATTTCGTCTTTGACCTCAGCACGCCGCAACTGCGCTCGGCCGTGGTGACGGCGGCCATGGCGCCGGGGGTCAATGCCTATCTCTTTGCCGACATGTACGGGCGGGCGCGGCGGGTGAATGCCTCAGCCGTCCTGATCGCCACCGCCGCCTCGATCGTGACGATCTGGGTCTGGCTGCAGATCCTGCCCTGAACGCGAAAGGGGCCCGCCCTCCGGCAGGCCCCTTTCGGTGTTTCCAGCCGGAAAGCCTAGCGCCCGGTCACGCCGCGCAGCCGGTCCGACCGGCGTCGCAGCAGCTCTACCGTCGCCAGCAGAGCGATGGAGATCACCACAAGGATCGTCGCCACCGCCAGAATGGCCGGGCTGATCGCCTCGCGGATGCCGTTCCACATCTGCCGCGGAATGGTCTGCTGATCGGGACCGGCGATGAACAGCACCGCCACCACCTCATCGAAGGAGGTGACGAAGGCGAACAGCGCGCCCGACACCACGCCCGGAAGGATCAGCGGCATGATGACCTTGAAGAAGGTCGTCCGCGGATTGGCCCCCAGACTGGCCGAGGCGCGGATCAGCGACTGGTCAAAGCCCGAGAGCGTGGCCGTCACGGTGATGATGACAAACGGAATGCCCAGCATCGCATGCGCCATGACGACGCCGGTATAGGTGGAGGTCAGCCGCCCGCAGCTGACCCCGATCAGCCCGCAGGGATTGGAGTAGAAGAAGAACATCCCCGTCGCGATGATGATGATCGGCACGATCATGGGCGAGATCAGGATCGCCATGACCACCCGCCGGAACGGCATCTCGGGGCGGGACAGGCCAAGCGCCGCCAGCGTGCCCAGAACGGTGGCCAGAATCGTCGCCCAGAACCCGATGATGACCGAATTCTTCGCCGCCTTCACCCAGGCCGCATTGGCCCACATATCCGACATCCAGGCGCTGCCGCGCTCGGCATCCGGCGCCTGCATCCCCACGGTCAGCAGGCTGTCATACCAGCGCAGGGAATAGCCCTCGGGGTCGAAGGCCAGCATCTTCGGCGTAAAGGTGAAATAGGGCTCCGCGTTGAAAGACAACGGGATGACCACAAGGATCGGCGCGATCAGGAAGATAAAGATCACGGTGCACAGGACGACATAGGTCCAGTACCACAGACGCTCCAGCGGATCGGCATAGGTCGGCAGGGCCATGGCGGTTCTCCTCAGCCGAGTTTCAGATTGTCGATGCCGACCAGGCGGTCATACAGCCAGTAGAGCACCAGCACCCCCGCCAAGAGCATCGCCGACAGCGCGGCTGCCATCGACCAGTTCGATTTCGACATGTGGAACTGGATCATGTTCGAGAAGAGTTGACCGTCCGCCCCGCCCACCAGCGCGGGGGTGATGTAATAGCCCACGGCCAGGATGAAGACGAGCATGGCCCCCGCGCCCATCCCCGGCAGGGTCTGCGGCAGATAGATCCGGCGAAAGGTGGTCCAGCTGGTGGCGCCAAGGCTGCGCGCGGCGCGGGCATAGCTGGGCGGGATCACCCGCATCACCGAATAAAGCGGCAGGATCATGAAGGGCAGCAGGATATGCACCATGACGATGATCGTGCCGGTCTGGTTGTAGATCATCGAAAGCCGGCCATCATCCCCGATGATGCCAAGGGCCACCAGCGTGGAATTCACCACCCCCTGCCCCTGCAACAGCACGATCCAGCTGGTGGTCCGCACCAGAAGCGAGGTCCAGAACGGCAAGAGCACAAGGATCATCAGCAGATTGGCCTTGGCCATCGGCAGCGTGGCCAGCATATGCGCCACCGGAAAGGCCAGCAGCAGGCAGATGAAGGTGATCAGCGCTGACAGGACAAAGGTCTTCACGAAAAGATAGACATAGATCCGCTGGTTCTCGGGCACCCGCTCGATCCCGCCATCGGCGGTGCGCTTGGCATCGACGCTGGCCACGTAGAAATCGGTCGTCAGCGGGGAGGCCGAGGACCGCATCGCCTGCCAGACCAGCGGATCACCCCATTTGGCATCGACGGCCAGAAAGGCCTCTCTGTAGGGCGGTGCAAGGTCATCGGCGCTCCTGACCGTCTTGGTGAACAGGGACCGGCTTTCCGGCAGGGTATAGTTGATCCGCGTTCCGGCCTCGCCCGCGGTCTTTGCCGCCTGCATCGCCTTGAAATCCTCGGCCAGCGCGGCATAGGCCGCCTCATCCGGGGCACCGTCATTCTCCAAGAGCCAGGCCGAGACGGCGGGCGCGTTCTTGGAAAACCCGTCGTGATGGACCGAGCGGAACAGCATCTGTCCGATCGGGATCACGAAGGTCAGGATGACGAACAGCAGAAGCGGCGCCACCAGAAGGAAGGCGCGGCGCTTGCTGCGGGCCTGCGCGCGCAGAAGCGCGGCCTTCAGCGGACGGCCGTCCATGGTCTTGAGCGCACCCGGCACGGGCGCATCGGCGGTCAGGTCTGTCATCTGCGGTCGTCTCGCGGCGGCGGGCCAGAAGCCGGGGCCAGAAAAGGGGCCTGAAAAACCGGGCGCAGCGCCGGAAGGGCCGGCCCGAAGAGGAACGGGCCGCGGCAGTCCCGCCGCGGCCCGCCGTCAGATCAGTTCGACGCCAGCCAGGCGTTGAAGCGCTCGTTCAGTTCCGAGTCCTTGTCGACCCAGAATTCGAACGAGGATTCCAGCGCATTGGTCATGTTTTCCGGCGCGGTCGGCAGATGCGGCGCCATCACCGTCTTGCCGTCCTTGTAGATGATCTCGTTCAGCATCGACGATTTGCGCGCCGGGCCGTAAGAAATCTGCGTGGCCGAAGCCGCCAGCCCTTCGGTCGAGGTGGAGAACTTGATGAACTCCATCGCATCGGCCAGATGGGGGGCGCCCTTCGGGATCGCATACATTTCGTTTTCGTAGATCTGGCCATCCCAGACGATCTGGAACGGCTTGCCCTCGCCCACGGCGGCGGCGAAGATCCGGCCGTTGTAGGCGGTGGTCATCACGACTTCACCATCGGCCAACAGTTGCGGCGGCTGCGCACCGGCTTCCCACCAGACGATATCGCCCTTGATCGTGTCCAGCTTGGCAAAGGCGCGGTCCAGACCTTCGGGGGTCGAAAGCGTGGCATAGACTTCCGAGGCGGGAACGCCGTCACCCATCAGCGCGAATTCCAGAACGGCCTTGGCGCCCTTCTTCAGGCCGCGCTTGCCGGGGAATTTGGCGGTGTCGAAGAAATCGGCCACGGTGGTGGGGACTTCGCCGGTGAACTTGCTGCTGTCATAGGCAAAGATGTTCGACCAGATGTCGGTCGAGACGGCGCATTCGGTCACCGCACCGGGAATGAAGTCTTCCGAAGCCGCCACGCCATCGGAACCGGCAGGCAGGTCGTCGATGCTGATCGGCTCCAGCAGGCCTTCGTCACACAGACGGATCGCATCGGCATATTCCAGCGAAGCCACGTCCACGGTGACATTGCCCGCCTCGACCATCGCCTTGATGGGGGTTGCGGGGTTGTCGCTGTCCACCATGGTGGTGGGGATGCCGGTGGCCGCGGTGAAGGGTTTCAGATGCGCCTCGGTCTGCGCCGCGCCATAGGCGCCGCCCCAGGACATCACGATGACTTCGGCCTGCGCGGCCGCGCCAAAGGCGCAGAGCGCGGTGGTCAGAGCCAGAATTTTTTTCATTGGTGCAGTCTCCCTGTTGTCATTGTCTGGTCTTTGCGGTGACCGGACGCGGAGGCCGCGTCGGGTCCGGATTTTCAGGATAGCAACCCCCGCAGATGTCGTCAGGCACAATCGCCGGAGTTCTGTCCGCCCCGGTCGTCCGCCCCTTCCCCATGCTCCCCTGAGCCCGGGGCCGCGGCGGTCAGATCAGATCCAGCGCGCGGGCATCCTGCGGATACCAGCCCACCCTGATCTTTTCGCCGGGCGATAATTTCGTCTGTCCCAGCGTATTGCGGCATTTCATCACGAAATCATCGGTTCCGGCCACCCGCATGCGGGTGCGCAGGATGTCCCCCATATAGATGACCTCCAGAACCTCGGCCTCCAGCGTGGGCACGCCCGCGGGGATCATATCGGGCTTGAACTCCACCCGTTCGGGCCGGATCGAGACCAGCACCTTCTGCCCGGTGCCGCGGATGTTCACCGGCGTGGCAACGATCACCTCGCCCGTGGTCAGCCTCACCTTGGCCGAGGTGTCGTCGAATTCGACGATCTCGCCCGGCAGCTTGTTGTTCTCGCCGATGAACTGGGCGACGAAGCTGTTCTTCGGCCGCTCATACAACTCATCGGGAGGGGCCAGCTGCTGGATGCGTCCATCGTTGAACACGGCCACCCGGTCGGACATGGTCAGCGCCTCGCCCTGATCATGGGTCACATAGACCACAGTGATGCCAAGGCTTTCGTGCAGGTGCTTGATCTCGAACTGCATATGTTCGCGCAGTTGTTTGTCCAGCGCGCCAAGCGGTTCGTCCATCAGCACCAGCTTCGGATCGAAGACCAGCGCGCGGGCCAGCGCAATGCGCTGCTGCTGCCCGCCCGAAAGCTGCGCCGGGCGGCGGGCCCCGAAGGCGCCCATCTGCACCATGTCCAGCGCGCGCTTGATCTTCGCCTCTCGCTCGGACTTGCCCATGCCGCGCACTTCCAGCGGGAAGGACAGGTTCTCTGCCACCGTCATATGCGGGAACAGGGCATAGTTCTGGAACACCATGCCGATGCCGCGCTTGTGCGGGGGCACCTGATTGATCGGGCGCCCGTCCAGCGTGATCTCGCCATGGGTGGCCGTCTCGAACCCGGCCAGCATCATCAGGCAGGTGGTCTTGCCCGATCCCGACGGCCCAAGCATCGTCAGGAACTCGCCCTTGCCGATATTGAGGTTCAGATCCTTCACGACCAGCGTTTCGCCGTCGTAGCTTTTCTGCACGTGATCGAACACGACGAATGCGTCGTTCCGGGTTTCAGCCGCCACCCGTCGTCTCCCCTGTCATCTGTCCGGCAGGTGTTCCTGCGCTCTTGTTGTCCTCGACGTTGGCAAATGCCGGGCGGCAATGCAACGCCCAAGTAACGCGCCCAATCTGCGGCTGCCAAACCCGGGAAAAACGGCAGGAGGCGACGGGAATGGCGGGAAAAGCGACAAGCGGATACGGGCTTGTCAGGCCCTCTCCCGCAGGTCCCGGCCGCTTCGGACCCGCCTGCAGGCGCCACAGAGGATCACGACTCGCATCAGGACGGCGCCCGCATCGTGACATTGCGCAAGCCTTGCGCAGATTCGGGCAAAAGCGCCTGCATTCCATGCAATGCCCGCACAGGCCCCAGCTTCCGGTTCCGGATGGGCTGCGATAGGATCGGCCAAGGTCAGGAAAGAGGGTGCGATGGATCGGGTTCTGGTGACGGGCGGGGCGGGTTACATCGGATCGCATGCCTGCAAGGCGCTGGCGCAAGCCGGTTTTCTGCCCGTGGCCTTCGACAATCTGTCCACCGGCTGGGCCGAGGCGGTGAAATTCGGCCCCCTTGTCCGGGGCGACCTGATGGATCGTGCCGCCATCGACGCGGCGCTGGCCGAACACCGGCCCGTTGCGGTGATGCATTTCGCCGCGCTGTCCCTTGTGGGCGAGTCGATGAAGGACCCGGCGCTTTACTGGCGGGTGAACACCGGCGGCGCGCTGAACCTGATCGAGGCGACCGTGGCCGCGGGCGTGCGCAACTTCGTCTTCTCCTCCACCTGCGCGACCTATGGCGATCAGGATGGCGTGGTGCTGACCGAGGATACGCCGCAACGCCCGATCAACGCCTATGGCGGGTCCAAGCGCGCGATCGAGGATATGCTGCGCGATTTCGGCGCGGCCTATCCGCTGAACCATGTGATCTTCCGCTATTTCAACGTGGCGGGGGCCGACCCTGAGGGCGAGGTGGGCGAACAGCATTGGCCCGAAACCCATCTGATCCCGCTGATGCTGGAGGCGGTGGCGGGCAAGCGCCCGGCGCTGACCGTGTTCGGCAGCGATTATGCCACCCGCGACGGCACCTGCGTGCGGGATTATGTCCATGTCACCGATCTGGTCGAGGCGCATGTCCTTGGCCTGCGCTGGCTTCTTGACGGCAAGGGTGACCGGGTGTTCAATCTGGGCACCGGCATCGGCTTCACCGTGCGCGAGGTGATCGAGGCCAGCCGCGCCGTCACCAACCGCGAAGTTCCGGTGACCGAAGGCGGCCGCCGGGCCGGAGATGCGACCGCGCTCATCTCCGGTTCGGACCGTGCCACAGAGGAACTGGGGTGGGAGCCGCGGCGGTCGACCCTGCGGCAGATGATCGGCGATGCCTGGGCCTGGACGCAGAAGCCACCCTATGCCGGGTAGGCCGGCCCCCTCCGCGCCCCGATATCCGGATGCCCGGCGGCGCATCGCACTGCGGATATGCTGCGGATGATCGGGATCCGGGAATGGGATCCGCACGGAACCTGCGGCTTTGCCGCACGTTTCCGGGCAATGGACTGCTGATATACTTGCGGGCAGGATGCCGGGCCCTGATCCGGATGCCCGTCAGAACACCCTGTCGCAACGCCGGTCTCAACGAAGGAATGCCATGAAGGTCCGCGCCGTCTTTCTCTTGTGTATAGCCGTGCTTTTCGCCCTGACGCCGCTGATGCTGCCCAGTTTCGACGGCTACGACCCCGAAGATTTTCCGGTGCAGATTCTGCGCCCCGCGGTCCAGCCCGCAGGCTATGCGTTTTCGATCTGGCTGCTGATCTATGCCGGGCTGATCCTGCATGCGGGCTATGGCCTTTTGCAGCGTCATTCCGACCCGGGTTGGGACCGGCCGCGGGTGGCGCTGATGGCGGCGATGCTGCTGGGGACGACCTGGGTGGCCTTTGCCGAGGATCAGCCGGTGGCGGCAACGCTGACCATTCTGGTCATGCTGGCGGCGGCGCTGGTGGCGGTGTTCCGCACCGGGCGGAGCGAGTTCTGGCTGCAGATGGCGCCCGTCGCGCTGTTCGCGGGCTGGGTCACCGCGGCGGCGGGTGCGGCGACCGGCGTGACGCTGGGCGGTCTGGGCTGGCTGCCCGACACCACGGCGGCGGTGGTCTGCATCCTTGCCGTGCTGGCGGTGGCCGCCACGGTGCAATTGCGGCTGGGCCGGGTCTGGCCCTATGGCTTTGGCGTGATCTGGGCGCTGATCGGCATTGTGGTGGCGAACTGGTCGGTGAATGCCACCGTCTACTGGACCGCCGCGGCGGGGATCGTGGCCATGATCGCCGTCACCGTGCTGGCCGCCCGGCACTGAGGCAGCGGCGGGGTCAACCCCGCCCCGCCGCTTGCGGCGCATAGCCCGTCAGACGGCATTCGCAGGGCGGGGTTCAACCCGCCCCCTTCCAGGGTTCGGGCCGAAGCGGCGGTCAGCCCGGCCCGGGCTTGTCCAGATGCTTGCGCAACCGGCTGGGCGTGTGGAACTTCCGCACCTTCCACGGGTTCTGGTCGCCCTGCCCGCGCAGGAACAGCCGGATCGGCGTGCCCGGCATATCGAAATGGTCGCGCAAGCCGTTGACCAGATAGCGCTTGTAGCTGTCCGGCAGTTCATCCGGGCGCGAGCATTTGATGACAAAGCCCGGCGGGCGGGTCTTGGCCTGTGTGATATAGCGCAGCTTGATGCGGTGGCCACCGGGCGCGGGCGGCGGATGCGCCTCGGTCATGGCAGAGAGCCAGGTGTTCAGCCGGTTGGTCGGCACCCGGCGGTTCCAGACCGCATGGGCGCGCAGGATCGCCTCGTGCAGCCGGTCCATCCCCCGTCCGGTCTTGGCCGAGACGGTGATCAGCGGCGCGCCGCGCAGTTGCGGCAGCAGGCGTTCGAACATCTCCTTGAGGTCGGCCAGCTTTTCCTGCCGCTCTTCCTCAAGGTCCCATTTGTTCACCGCGATGACCACGGCGCGGCCCTCGGTCTCGGCGAAATCCGCGATGCGCAGATCCTGCGTCTCGAACGGGATGTCATTGTCCAGAAGGACCACGACCACCTCGGCAAAGCGCACGGCGCGCAAGCCATCGGCAACCGACAGCTTTTCCAGCTTTTCGGTGACGCGGGCCTTCTTGCGCATCCCGGCCGTGTCCCAGATCCGCACCGGCGTGCCCATCCAGTCCGCCTTGACCGAGATGGCATCGCGGGTGATCCCGGCCTCCGGCCCGGTCAACATGCGATCCTGCCCGAGGATGCGGTTCACCAGCGTGGACTTGCCCGCATTCGGACGCCCGATCACGGCGATCTGCAGAGGTTTCTGGGCCGAGGGGCGCCAGCTTTCATCCTCGGTCCCGTCATCCTCGCTGTCTTCGGGAATGTCGAGGTCGGTGACCGGCGTGATCTCGGCCTCCCGCTCGGCAAACTCGCCCTCCAGCGGGCGCAGGACGTCGTAGAGATCGTCCATCCCTTCGCCGTGTTCGGCGGACAGGCGCAGGGGTTCGCCCAGACCCAGCGAATAGGCCTCAAGGAACCCGCCCTCGCCCGCGCGGCCTTCGGCCTTGTTCACGCCGACGATGACGCGGGCGTTCTTCTTGCGCAGAATCTCGGCAAAGGTCTCATCCGAGGGGGTGATCCCCACCCGGCCATCGACCAGAAACAGGCAGATGTCCGCCAGTTCCACCGCGCGTTCGGTCAGGCGCCGCATGCGGCCCTGAAGGCTGTCATCCGTGACCTCCTCCAGCCCGGCCGTGTCGATCACGGTGAAGCGCAGGTCGAAGAGGCGGGCGTCCCCCTCGCGCAGGTCGCGCGTCACGCCGGGCTGGTCATCGACCAGCGCCAGCTTCTTGCCGACCAGACGGTTGAACAGCGTGGACTTGCCGACATTCGGCCGCCCGACGATGGCGAGGGTAAAGCTCATGGGTCTCTCCTGAAGCCCGGGGGCTTATACCAGAGCGCGCTCAGCGGAAAGCCAGAAGTTGCCCGTTGTTGGAAACGACGTAAAGCGTGCCACCGGCCACCGCAGGCTGCGTGGCCGCGCCGCCGGGAATTTCCGCCGTGGCGACAAGGCTGCCGTCCACCGGGGAAAAGCCGCGCAGGATGCCGTCGCCCGAGGCGACCCAGACCCGGCCGCCCGCCAGAACGGGGCCATAATGGGCGGTGATCGCCTTGCGTTTCTTGACCTTTTCGGCCTCGAAATAGGGCATCTCGACCTCGAAGACCACATCGCCGGTGGCGGCATCCAGCCGCACCAGCCGCGCCTCGTCATTGACCAGAAAGACCGAACCGCCCGCCACGAC
The DNA here is from genome assembly GCF_049445895.1 of Neotabrizicola sp. VNH66. Classification (NCBI taxonomy): domain Bacteria; kingdom Pseudomonadati; phylum Pseudomonadota; class Alphaproteobacteria; order Rhodobacterales; family Paracoccaceae; genus Neotabrizicola; species Neotabrizicola sp. VNH66. The sequence goes on along the minus strand of NZ_JBMSDW010000019.1, from coordinate 63,019 downwards.
CAGGGGTCCAAGCGCGCCTTCGCCCGCGGTCCAGATCTTCTCGCCCGAGCCCGAGTCCAGCGCCACGGTGCGGCCCGCCGCGGTGCCGGTGTAAAGCACACCGCCCACCAGCGCGGCATCGCCCGTCACATCCTGCGCCAGACCATAGGCCCGGCCCAGACGGCGCCCGGCCAGCGATTCCTGCCAGACCTTGGTGCCGCCGCCGATCTTCAGCACCGCCATCAGATCGCCCGCCCCCGAGGGGAAGATCACCGTCCGGTCGGCCACCGTCGGTGCCGCAGTGCCCAGATAGCCGGCGGTTCCGGGGGTACCCAAGACCTGCCATTTCACCCGGCCGGTGGCCGCATCCAGCGCCCATGCCCCGCCATCGCGCCCGGTGACATAAACCGCCCCATCCGCCACCGCAGGGGCACCCGCCATCGGCGCATCGACACGCTGGCGCCAGATCACCGCGCCCGAGGCAGCCTGAAGCGCAACGACTTCGCCATAGCCGGTGGTGGCATAGACCACGCCACCCTCGGCCGCGAGACCGCCGCCCGAAATCACCGCCGCGTTCCGGTCATATCCCGCGGTCAGATCCGCCTGCCACAACAGCGCGCCGCCGGTCGACACCGCCGAAACCGTGGCCCCGGCATCCATGGCGAAGACGCGGCCGCCCGCCACGACAGGCGCCACCGAGACGCGGTTCTTGCGGCTGGACCCTGCGCCGATGCCGGTCGCCCAGACCAGCTGCGGCGCCGTGGAAAACGCCGCATGGGGGGCAGCATGACGGGCGTTGCCACCGCGCTGCGGCCAGTCGGCATTGGCCTGCGCGCCCGGCAGGCTGATCGGTTTCGACTGCCGCACCACACCATCGGCCGGGGCCTTCGGCGCGGGATTGCCTTCGGTCGGGATGCTGTCTTCCAGCGGTGCGCGGACAGGGAAGCGTTCGCCCTGAAGGATCAGTTCCTTTTCGCCGCAGCCCGCCAGCAGCGCCGCGCCAAGGGCCATGCCGGAAATCCAGCCGATGCGCCGTTTCATGCCTGCGTCCTGCTTCACGATCCGCCCCATTCCCTGCCCCGCCTGCTGTCTGCCCTGCGCCCGCAGGTCAGCCATCCGTCTCTGCCGGTGCCGCCGGTTCGGCCACGGCCGCAGCCGGAGCACCGCCAAGCGCCGTCACAACCTGCCCCGCCCGGGTGCGCAGCCCCGAGGTCGCATCCTGCGCCGAGGTCAGCGCGGCAAGCGTGGCGATGGCCTCATCCGTCTTGCCTTCTTCCAGCAGGAGATAGGCCAGCTGTTCGGACGCCAGCGCGCGATAGGGGCGGCCGGTGACGGCAATCCCTTCCAGCGCGGCACGGCGGTCGGCCAGCGGCAGGTCGGTGCCTGCGACAATGACCTTCTTCAGCACCGCCAGATCGCGCCATTCCGCAGGCAATGCGGTATCGGCGATCACCCGGTCCATTGCGGCCAAAGTCGCGGCCTTGTCCTCGGCCGGGTCCGAGCCGATGAGCATTTCCAGAACCGCGCGCTGCGTGCCATCGGCCGAAACCGATTCCAGCGCGGCGCGGCGCTCTGCCGGTGTGCCGCTGTCAAAGGCCTCGATCAGGGCATCCCCGAAAGACTGCGCCCGGCTGGCGCCGGTGATCTTCTGCCATTCGACAAAAGCGGTGCCGCCGACGATGCCAAGGATCACCACGACGCCGATCCAGCCGTATCTGCGGAACGCGCCATAGAGACGGTCGCGGCGGACCTCTTCGGTCACTTCCTGGATAAAGCTTTCGGAATTGCTCACGCCTTTGGCCTTCCTGCCGTTTTCCCCGTCTTACAGGGAATCCCGCGCGATTGCCAAGCCCCGCGCAAGGACGGGCAAGCCTGACCTGCCCTAACGTCCCAACGCCTTGCGATAGTTCGCCATCCATTCAAGGTAGGTGTCGCTGGGCAGACGGCCCGTCGCTTCCAGCCCCTCCAGCAGCGCCAGCGCCTCTTCGAACAGCGGTGCGGGCTCTGACTGATAGCTGGCCATCCGGTCCAGTGCGGTCACAAGGTCGATGGTGGCCTGCACATCGCCGGGATTCTGCTGGTAAAGCCAGCGCATGATGCCAAGCGCCTTTTCCTCATGCGGGGCGCCGGGGGGCAGGTCCTGCTGGTAATACCATGTATCGGCCAGAATCTGCAGCGTGATGGCCAGTTCCCTCTGCTCGGGCAGGCCGCCCGGCAGCTGCCCCGCGATCCAGGTCCGCAGATCCACGGCCTGCTGCAGCTCGACCCGGGCGGCGTCGAATTCCTCCATCCGGGTCAGCACATCGCCGATCCGTTCCAGCGCCAGCGCATAATCCTTGGCACGGCCGGTGTTCCACGCATCGCCCGAGGACAGGACATAGGCCACATCCGCCATGATCCGGTAGCTGGCCAGCGCCCCGGGCAAATCCTCGGCCGCGCGCTGCGCATCGCCCAGACGGTTCGCGGCCACCACCCGGTCCGTCAGATAGGCCGCATCACCCGGGCGCAGCTGCAAAAGCCGCTCGGACAGGGCAAGTGCCGCCTGCCCGGCTGTCACCGCGCCGGCCCCATCCCCCGCAGCAACCAGAATCTCCACCTGAAGATTGCGCGCCGTCAGAAGTTCGCGCAGTGCGCCCTCGTCCTGCGGGCTTTCGGCGGCAATCGCCTCCAGAAGCGTCACCACCTCGGCATTGGCCGCCTGTTCGGCGGGGTAATCCGCCTGACGGCGGTAGAGATCGGCCATGTTGCGCAGGACGCTGACCAGATCGCGGCGGTAAAGCTGCACCGCCGGATCGGTCGCCACCAGCGTCCGCCGCAGCGTCAGCGTTTCGGTATAAAGCGCCAGCGCAAGATCCAGCTCGCCGGATTTGTCCGCCGTCACCGCCAGCTTTTCCAGCGCCACCCCCAGATCGCGCTGCCGCGGCAGGGATGACGGGTCCAGCGCCACGATCTGGTCGCGCACGTCATAGCTTTTCTCGAACGCCTCGCGCGCGGACATGTAGTCGCCCTGATCGAACAGCACATCGCCGATCCGCTCCAGGCTGACGGACATGTCGCGCAGCCATTCGGCATTCTGCGGGTCCAGCGCCGTCAGATCCTCGCGGATCGAAAGCGCCTCGGAATGCGACATCAGCCCGGTGATCACATCGCCCATGGCGACATAGATGTCCCCGATCTTTTCCAGCGTCACCGCCCGGTCACGCTTGCGCGGGGTATTGGTCGGGTCCAGCGCCAGCAGCTCGTCCCGGATGCGCAGCGCCTCCATATAGATGGCCAGCGCCGAGTCGTGATCACCTTCGCGCATCATCATGTCGCCCAGACGTTCCAGCGCAACCGACAGGTCGCGCCGCATGTCCTGATCGTCGGGAAAACGGTTGGCCAGCCCCTGCGCCACCTGCAAGGACACGTCATAGGATTCGCGCGCCGCCCGCAAATCGTTCAGCTGCACCTGCACATCGCCGATACGCTCATGGGTGGAGGCGACAGCGCGCAGATAGATCACCGTGTCGGGCGACAGGTTCAGCAACAGGTCCGCCAGATCCAGCGCCGCGCCATAGGCCGTCAGCGCACCGGGATAATCCGCCTGCGCGAACCGGACATCGCCCAGATTGCGCTGCGCCAGAACCCGGTCATACATCAGGTCCAGATCGTCGGGCAGCCGGTCGGACTGCCATTGGCTGAAGTCCAGCGCATCCTGATAGGATTGCTCGGCATCGGGCAGGAACCCCTGCTGCTGCAACACGCCGCCGACCGCCATCAGCGCATAGACCAGCTCCCGCGTCCAGCCGATGTCGGTGGGCTCGGCCCTGGCCAGTTCCAGCAGATAATCGGCCCGCGTCTTGTGCGCCCCAAGCGCGCCAAAGCTGTTTCCCGCCAGCTGCTGCAAGGTGCCGAGGGATTCCAGCGCGGTGACATATGCCATCTTCGCCTCGCGGTCGGGCAGCTGGCCCTGCACTTCGGCATAAAGCTCGGCCGCCTGCGCGAAGCTGCCGATCGCCTCGTCATAGCGCAGATCGGCCCGCGCGACGTTCGCGCGCAGCACATGGGACGACGCTTCGGACAAAGCCCGCTGAAGATAGTTCTCCTTGATCCCCAGCCGCGACGAACGGTCGATCTCGATCGCCTGATCCAGCAGCTTGAACGCCGCCTCGGTCGCGCCCAGATCGAACTGCTCCTGCGCCTGCGCCCGCAGTTCCGGCACCCGCGGGTCGTCAGAAGCAAACTTCATCAACTCGCTCTGGAAGGTGGCATAGGACAAGGCCGCTTCTTCCAGCTTGCGCTGCCGCTCCTCCGTGGACAGTTTCGCCAGATCGGCCGAAATCAGCGCCGCATAAAGCGGGGCCAACGGCATATCATTCTGGGCGGCCACCGTCTCGACCTCGGCCATCAGGTCGGGCGTCAGCCCCGCCATCGCGGTCAGAAGCTGGCCCCGCTCATCCTCGGTCCGGCCGGTCTGGCCGGAAATGTAGATCAGCCCCGGCAGGCCGCTTTCCATATAGGGGTTCTGCTTGCCGCGCGACCGGTCATAGACATCCATCTGCACCCGGGTCAGCGCGGTCTTCAGCTCCTCCCCCGGCGTGCCCAGATAGCGGATCAGCGCATCGGTGAAGGGCGAATTCTTGCCATCGCCATCCGAGGCGGTCGCCCCCGGCGCCGCGGCGAAAAGATAGACCACACCATCGGAATTCCCGAGCCGCCCGAGGCCCGGCACCGGCTTCGGCCGCTCCGGCGGGTCGTCGGACAGGGCCGCCGCGCCGCGCCCGTCCGGGGACGCCCCCGCGCCTTGCGCGAAAGGATCGTCCCGGCAGGCGTCCAGCAACAGGATGCCGGCACCCGACACCTCATCCAGCAGGGCATGCAGTTCTTCCAGCGGCAATGCCGTCTCTTTCAGCCGCTCGGACGAGGTGGCTTCGGTGTCGGTGGGCAGCAGGTAATTCACCCCGTCCACCGCCACCCCGTGCCCGGCATAGAAAATCAGCGCCACATCGGCGCCTGCGGCATCCTCGCGGAAATCCTCCAGCGCACGGCGCATCCGGCGCAGATCGCGGTCGGATTCGGTCCAGACCTCAAAGCCCAGCCCCTCCAGCAGGTCCTCCATCGCGCGGCCGTCATTCTCGGGATTCCCGAGCGGGCGCAGGTGCTGGTAATCCTCGACCGACAGCACCAGCGCCACGCGCCGTTCGGCCGCCGCCTGACCGGCGCAGCCCAGAATGAAAAGACCTGCAAAGACAACGCGGCGGAGCATCGCCCCCTACCCTGAAGACAGCCCCAAAATGGCCGCCCCGACGCGCAGGGTCAAAGGAAATATGCCCCGCCCGGGGTGCGGAAAAACCTATCCCGGCCGCGCCACGCCACGCAACCTGCATTGTCCGCCGCATCCGGACCCTGCCATCTCATCTGTTCAGAAATATCCCCGCCGGAGACATACCCCGCCGCGGGACAGAACGGCCACAGGCCCGCCGCCGCGCGCGCAACCGCGCTTTCGGACCGGCCCCCCATTCCACTTTGTGCAAATATCCCGCGGGGGTCCGGGGGCGCGAAGCCCCCGGCGGTTCCGGCGGGGCATACCGGGATCAGGCGGCCTCCTGCTCTTCCTCGGCCACCTGCTGCGCCCACATCGCGGCATAGCGCCCGCGCTGTGCCAAGAGATCCTCATGCGAGCCCGCCTCGATCACCCGGCCCGCCTCCATCACCAGAATATGGTCGGCATCCGAAATGGTGGACAGGCGGTGCGCTATGGTGATGACGCTGCGGCCCTCGCCCATCTCGCGCAAGGACTCCTGGATCGACCGTTCGGTCTGGGTGTCCAAGGCTGAGGTCGCCTCATCCAGAATCAGGATCGGCGGGTTCTTCAGCAGGGTGCGCGCGATGCCGACCCGCTGCTTCTCGCCGCCGGACAGCTTCAGCCCGCGTTCGCCCACCATCGTGTCATAGCCTTCGGGCAGGCTGATGATGAAATCATGGATCTTCGCCGCTTTCGCAGCCGCGACCACCTCGGCCTCGGTCGCATGGTCGTGGCCATAGGCGATGTTGTAGCGGATCGTGTCGTTGAACAGAACGGTGTCCTGCGGCACCACGCCGATGGCGGCATGCAGGCTGCCCTGCGTCACCTGCCGGATGTCCTGCCCGTCGATGCGGATGGCGCCGCCCGTCACATCGTAGAACCGGAACAAGAGCCGCCCGATGGTGGATTTCCCCGATCCGGAATGGCCGACCAGCGCCAGACGCTGGCCCGGCCCCACGCGGAAGCTGACGCCCTTCAGGATCTCGCGCTCGGGGTCATAAGCGAAACGCACATCATCAAAGACGATCTCGCCGCCTTTTACCGCCAGCGCGGGCGCGCCTTCGGCATCGCGGATTTCGGCCGGTTGCGACAACAGGCCGAACATCTGGCCCATATCCACCAAAGCCTGCCGGATTTCGCGATAGACCGTGCCAAGGAATCCCAGCGGCATGGTGATCTGCATCATATAGGCGTTGACCATGACGAAATCGCCCACCGTCAGCTGCCCGGCCTGCACGCCGCGCGCGGCCAGCACCATGACCCCCACCAGACCGGCGGTGATCAGGAAGGTCTGGCCGATGTTCAGAAAGCTGAGCGACAGGCCGGTCTTCACCGCCGCCGCCTCATAGCGTTCCATTGCCCGGTCATAACGCGCCTCTTCGCGGGCCTCGGCGTTGAAATACTTGACCGTTTCATAGTTCAGCAGGCTGTCGATCGCCTTCTGGTTGGCATCGGTGTCCTGATCGTTCATCTCGCGCCGGATCTGCACGCGCCATTCGGTCACCTTGAAGGTGAACCAGACATAGACGGCAATCGTCCCTGCCACGACCACGGCGTAAAGCCAGCCGAAGACCACGGCAAAGATCACCGTGACCAGCGTCAGCTCGATGATCAGCGGCCCGATGGAGAACAGCATGAAGCGCAGCAGGAAATCGACGCCCTTGACCCCGCGCTCGATGATCCGGCTCAGCCCGCCGGTCTTGCGGGTGATATGATAGCGCAGCGAGAGGCGGTGGATATGCCCGAAGGTCTCCAGCGCCAGCCGCCGCAGGGCGCGCTGGCCCACCCGGACAAAGACCGCATCGCGCAATTCGCCGAAGGCAACCGCGCCAAGCCGCGCCATGCCATAGGCCACTGTCAGCCCGACCGCCCCCAGCATCAGCGTATAGGCCGGGTCGGAACCCGCCTCGCCCGACAGCGTGTCCACCGCCAGCTTGTAGAGATAGGGCGTGGCGATCGAGACGATCTTGGCCAGCACCAGCAGCGCCATCGCCATCACCACCCGCCGCTTGACCCAAGGCTGGCCCGGCGGCCAGAGATAGGGCAGCACGCGGGAAATCGTCTGCCATCCGGTCGAATTATGCTCGGGGCTGGCGGGCTTTGTCTGGGCGGATCGGCGCATGGGAAGGGTCCGGCTGTGGCGGCGGGCCCTGCAACCTTCGGGTTGACATCCGGGCGCACGCGGCTATTCATTTCAAGAGTTCATGAATAGTTGAACGATGGACCGGACGCAAGCCCTCGCCGCCCTTTCCGCACTGGCCCATGCCGACCGGCTGGATCTGCTGCGTCTTCTGTATCCCGCCGGCCCCGAAGGCATGGCGGCGGGAGAGATTGCGCGCAGCCTTGGCCTTTCGGCGTCACGCCTGTCCTTTCACCTGTCGCAGATGGAGGGAGCGGGCCTCATCGGCTCGCGCCGGGTGGCACGCAATGTGTTCTATGCGGTGGATCCGCGGGGGCTGGGCGGCACGATCTCTTATCTCCTGAACGATTGCTGTCAGGAAAACCCCGAAGTGATCGCCTGCTGCACCCGCAACCGTCCGGCGGCGGAATAGCCCCGCCCCCGGCCGTGCAGCGACCTTAGGCGCAGCTGATCAGCCGCCACCCGGGATGGTGAAGACCTGCCCCGGATAGATCAGGTTCGGATCGCGAATCTTGTCGCGGTTCGCCTCAAAAACCTGCACATAAAGCACACCTTCGCCCAGCTCACCCTTTGCAATCGCCCAGAGCGTATGGCCCGGCTGCACGGTGATCGTCACCGGCCTCGGCGGTGCGGGCGGCTCTGGCACGGCGACAACTTGCGCCGGTTGGGGCGCGGTTTCGGCCGCCGGAACTGCGGGGACGGCCACCGGAGGCGACGGTTCGGCCAGCGCCGCCGGTTCGGGGGCAGTTGCGGGGGCGGGTTCGGGCATGGCTGCGGTCGGCGCAACTTCCGGCGTCACCGGAACCGCAGTTGGCTCTGCCGCCGCTGTCTTCGCCGGATCCGGCTGCCCCCCCGCTGGCGCTGCGGGGGCGGGTTCTGCAGGGGCGACCGGCGCATCGGGGGCCGCGGCGCTTTCCGCTGCGGACACGGGTTCCGGGCTGACCGTCTTTGCCGCGACGTCCGGGGCCGGGGCAGGTTCCGCCGGAGCCGCAGCAACAGGCTCCGGCCTGGGCTCAGGCACAGGCTCGGGCTCGGGTGCCGCCGCGGCGGCCAGCGCCTCCGGCGTCTCACGGCGGAACGGCGTTTCAAACCGCGCCGTCACTTTCCCCGCGGCATCCAGCTGATCCACCCGCAGCGTGTAAAGCCCGGGCGCCGTATCGCCCAGCGTCACCAGCCACAGGCCGGTTGCAGGCACCGTCAGCTCACCCGCCGGGGCATTGTCCAGATAGATCCGCAGCGCAGCCTCCGGCTGGCCGCGCCCGCCCAGCTGCACCGCGCCTGCGGGCGTGTAGGTGATGGTCTCCACCGTCACCGGCGCAATCTCGGCCGTCGCGGCCGCAATTTCCGGCTCCGCCTCCTGCAAGACAACGGCGCCCTCATCGGTCACCATCACCGCGGCGGGCGGTGCGGGCACGGGCTCCGCCGCCGCAACGTCCGTGTCTTCCGGCCCCGTCTCCGCCTCGCCCCCCGGCGCCGGTCCGGGCTCCGGCTCAACTTCGGCCACAGCCACCGGCTCTGGCCCCGCAATCGGCCCAAGGGCCACACTTTGCGCGGACGGCACTTCGGCCCCGTCCTCCGGCACCATGACCAGCGTCAACAGGCTGGGATCGGGGTTCGGTTGCAGCAGGGTGACCACCGCAAACTCCCCGCCCGGCGTGGCGCGGGTCTCCGCCACCGGCACCCCGTCCAGCAGAATCCGCACCAATGCCCCCGGCGCCGCGATTCCTGCGATGGTGGCAGAGCCGTCAGCAGTCACCGCCCATGTCAGGATTTCAGGCGGCGCGACTTCGGCAGGCGCCGCAGGGGCAGCCGCCGCCTCGGGCGCGGCAGTCTCGTCGGGCGCTGCCGTTTCGGGCGCAACCGGCGCAGCCCCCTCCGGCGCGGCAGGCACCTCGACCAGAGCAGCGGGCGTCACCGGCGGAGGCGCCGGGCGCAGCGACCACAGCACCCCTCCGGCCACGGCGACAACAACCGCCCCCCCGGCCGCCACCGCGCCGCGCGCCGCCCCGCTCATCGCCCCCCAGTTCAGCATCTTCCATCCCCTTGTCGCCACCGGGTTGCGGCTTTCACCGCTCCCGGCTTGGTTTGGCATAGGAACCCCGATATCACGGGCCAAGGCAACGGAAATTTCAGGACGACCCATGACCCGCCCTTCGATCTGCGTCTTCTGCGGCTCGCGCCCCGGCACCAATCCCGCCCATGCAACCGCCGCGCGCGCCTTCGGTACCGCCATCGCCGCACAGGGCTGGCGGCTGGTCTATGGCGCGGGCGATGTCGGCCTGATGGGAGAGGTCGCCCGTGCCGCCCAATCCGCCGGCGCCCCCGCGCTTGGCGTGATTCCCGTCCATCTTCTGGGGCTGGAAAAGGGCAAGCGCGACCTGACCACCTTCGTCGTGACCGAGGATATGCACGAGCGGAAGAAGGTCATGTTCATGAACTCGGACGCGATCGTCGTGCTTCCCGGCGGCGCGGGTTCCCTGGACGAGTTCTTCGAGGTGGTCACCTGGGCGCAGATCGGCCTGCACCGCAAACCGATCTTCCTGCTGGACGTCGATGGCTACTGGCAGCCGCTGGTCGGCCTGATGAACCACATCATCGCCGAAGGTTTTGCGCCGGCAGAGCTGAACAGCCTTTACGCCACCGTGCCGGATGTCGAGACGCTGACCGGGGCACTGGCGGCGGCGCTGGCGTGACAAAGGATCAAGCCCGTCGCGCTACGGCAGGTCAGGCGCTGCGGCTATTCGCAGCCCGACTGCGGCCGCGATGGACGCCAACCGGGGAAAGGCCTCGCGGCTATCCAGAAGCAGTGTGAAATCCCCACGCTCCAATGCCGATTTCAGATCAAACGGATAGCACAGATGATCCGGGGGCGTGAACGGGCTTCCATCTCGGCCTTGCAGCTGTCCCATGCCGAATGCCGACAGCGCGATCCGAAGTTCTTGCTCATGCTGGAACCTGACTCGATCCTTATGAAACGTGGCAAGGATCGGGTTCGGATGGGTCCCGTCTGTCAAACGATCGGTCTGCCAGTCGGTATACCAGACACAGCCATAGTTCACGGACAGATGGCAAACCCACTCCACCTCTGAAGCAAGTTGCCGCGCCACGGATTCGTTCACAAGGCGCCGCAAAGTTCCGAATGTCGTGCAGACGGCAACCTTTGTCTCAGGGCCTCCTGAGCCGCCATAGTTCTCCCAGATGTACCGGCTGTTTTCTTTGCTGAAGCAGCAGGCATAGGTCCGACGGCGGCTATCTGAGTAATAATCGTCCAAAGTGCGGTGCGGCGCTTTCTCAAAATAGCCCTGACGCGCCATATCCCGGTCGACCGGTGATAGCGCGCCGTCGTTCTCGTCATCCTGATAGGTGTCGACCCGCTTGAAAAAGAGATAGGCGCCAGCCAGCGACCGTTCAAAATCATCAATCGCCATGATCTTGAAAAGCGCCTGATCGTCGGCCGGCTGAACCAATAGCGGGGCGTGCGGTTCGATCAGTCCAAAATAAGAGCTCTGCACCATGCCCTTGCCCCGGCAGACTTGCACCGGCATCCTAGGGCAGTTTCGCCTTGCCGGGAATAAAAAGGGCGGGACAGAGCCCCGCCCTTTATTTCTGATATCTGGCGGCTGCCTTCGCGCGGGAAGGCGCGCCTTACAGCTTGGCCGCGACCGCTTCCCAGTTCACCAGCTTTTCCAGGAAGTTGGTCAGATAGGCCGGGCGCTTGTTGCGGAAGTCGATGTAGTAGGAATGCTCCCACACGTCGCAGCCCAGCAGTGCAGTCTGGCCGAAGCACAGCGGGTTCACGCCGTTCTCGGTCTTCGTCACCTTCAGCGCGCCGTCCTTGTCCTTCACCAGCCAGGCCCAGCCCGAGCCGAACTGGCCCGCACCGGCGGCGGCGAAATCTTCCTTGAACTTGGCGACCGAGCCGAAGCTTTCGGTCAGCGCCTTTTCCAGCGCGCCGGGAATCTTCTTGTCTTCGCCCGGGCCCATCACTTCCCAGAACAGATTGTGGTTCCAGTGCTGCGAAGCATTGTTGAAGATGCCGTTCTGGGCAACCGCGCCGGCCTGATAGGTGCCTTTGACGATGTCTTCCAGAGACTTCGTTTCCCACTCGGTCCCGGCGATCAGCTTGTTGCCGTTGTCGACATAGGCCTTGTGGTGCAGGTCGTGGTGGTATTCCAGCGTCTCTTTCGACATGCCCAGCGGCGCCAGCGCGTCATGGGCATAGGGCAGGTCGGGAAGGGTGAAGGCCATGGGTCTCTCCTGTTCGGATGGCAGTTGGGCGGAGTAAGGGCGGATCGGCCGGGAAGGTCAAGTGCGCTTGCAGCCCAAAGGCCTGTGCAGCGGCACACCGAACCGGCGGCACGCCACCCTTTCAGGGAGAGGAAACGCAAAAGACGGCAGGCCGGTTCCCCGCGCCTGCCGTCTTTTTCGCAGTCCCTGTCGCCGGTGCCCTGCGGCCCGCCGGGTCAGCCGGGGTCAGCCCAGTTCGGCGCCCGGCGTGGCGGCGTGGGACAGAAGCCCCATGACATAGCCCGCGACCGAACGGAAGCAGACCACGGTATAGCCCCCGTCCGCCGCCCAGAAGGCCGCGGCCACCTGCGCCAGACGCGAACGGCGAAGTTCCCCCGCCTCCATCCTGTCCAGATCGGCAGGCGTCAGTTTGCGCAGCACCTGATCGGCCTTCAGCCCCTCGATGCGGAAGACCGCCCGCGCGTCGGAGACATCGGCCGCCAGATGGTGCTGCCCGGCAAGGCCCTGCGCCAGCGCAGCCAGCGCCGCGGTGACGCCTGCATAGGGCAGGATCAGCAGGTATTCGTCCGGGCTCATCCAGCCGCAGGCATGGTTGCCCGCGGTGACGATGCCGCGCTGCGGCGGCAGACCGGTGCCGGTGACCGCGCGGACCGCGGCCTCCAGCCCCGGCGTGCCGGGTTTCGCGCGGAGCGTGATCATGCCCAGAGGGCCGATCTCGCGGATGGTGGCAAAGCCCGGAAAGCTGGCGCCCGCCAGCGCAGAGACGGGATCAGACATTCTGTTTCGCTCCTTCCGGGTCCACGAACACCGGGTTCACCACCCGCGCCCGCAGGGTGCCGCCTTCAATCCGGGTGAACTCCACCTCTTCGCCCATCCGCGCCGGGCCGTTCAGCAGCAGGCCCATGGCAATGCCCCGCCCCAGAGTGGGCGAGAAATAGGTCGAGGTGATGCGCCCTTGGGTGTTCCTCTGGCCGTTGTCGTTCGACCCGGCCGCGATGACATAGGCGCCGTCCGGGATGACGGCGCCATCTACCGCTTCGAACCCCACCAGCTTCCAGCGGTCGGGGCTGGACAGGTGGCTGCGCTGCTGCCCGCGTTTGCCCAGATAATCCGCCTTTTTCTTGGAAATCGCCCAGTCCAGATTCAGGTCCTGCGGGATCACCGTGCCGTCGGTTTCGTCGCCGATCATGATGAAGCCCTTTTCGGCCCGCAACACGTGCAGCCCCTCGGTCCCGTAGGGCATCAGGCCCAGCCCCTCGCCCGCCTCAAGGCAGGCGTCCCAGAAGGCGCGGCCATGGCTCGCGGGCACGGCGATTTCATAGGAAAGCTCGCCCGAGAAGGAGATGCGGAAGGCCCGCACCGGGAAGCCGCCAAGCATGCCCTCGGCATAGGTCATGAAGGGCAGCGCCTCTTTCGAGACATCCATCCCGCCCAGCCGTTCCAGCAGAACCCGCGCCTTTGGGCCGACCACGGCCACCTGCGCATATTCCTCGGTCAGGTTGGCGGTGTAGACCTGCCAATCCCACCATTCGCATTGCAGCCAGTCTTCCATCCACGCATGGATGCGGTCCGCCCCTCCGCTGGTGGTGTGGCACAGCCAGCTGTCCTCGGACAGGCGCACGACCACGCCGTCATCCATCAGAAAGCCCTGCTCGCTGCACATCAGGCCATAGCGGCATTTGCCCACGGGCAAGGTGCTCATCATGTTGGTGTAGAGCATGTCGAGGAACCGGCCCGCATCCGGCCCCTTCACAAGGATCTTGCCAAGGGTCGAGGCATCCAGAAGCCCCACATTGCTGCGGGTGTTCAGAACCTCACGCCGGACGGCCTGTTCATGCGTCTCACCGGCGCGGGGGTAGGTATAGGGGCGCTGCCACAGGCCCACGGGTTCCATATAGGCGCCCTGCCCGGTGTGCCAGTCGTGCATCGGCGTGCGGCGCAGCGGCTGGAAGATCTCGCCCCGCGCCTCACCCGCCAGCGCACCAAGGGTGACGGGGGTGTAGGGCGGGCGGAAGGTGGTAGTGCCGACGGCGGGAATATCCTCGTTCAGTGCGCCCGCCAGAATAGCCAGACCGTTGATGTTGGACAGTTTCCCCTGATCCGTCGCCATGCCCAAGGTGGTGTAACGCTTGGTATGTTCGACCGATTCATAGCCCTCGCGCGCGGCCAGCTGCACGTCCGAGACCTTCACGTCGTTCTGAAAGTCCAGCCACATCTTGGATTTCAGCGCCGGACCTGCGCCCTGCGGCATGATCCAGACCGGCTCCACCGCCGCCTCATCCGCGGCTTCGGCGCGGGCGATGAGACTGGTCTTCTGCGCCAGCCCCAAGGCCTTGACCGCATCCATCCCGGCCTCGGCCGCGTCGGACAGGGTATCCGCGGTGGTCAGATGGCCATTGGCCGCCCCCGCCGGGATCACCAGGGCCGAGCCGTCATGGGTCAGCGGCGGGCGGGCCGGATCGGGGCGGAACATCGCCTGCTTGCGGTCCCAGGTCAGCTTGCCGCCGCAATGGCTCCACAGATGCACCACCGGCGACCAGCCGCCCGACATGGCAACGGCATCGCAGGCGATCTCATCCAGAACGGCGCCTTCGCCCGCCTGCAGGCCGATCTGCACACCGGTCACCGTCTTGCCGCCCTTGACCTTCACGATGGCGCGGCCGGTTTCCACCCGCAGCCCCATGGCACGGGCCTTTGCGGGCAGAGCGCCATTCGCCGTGGGTCGCGCGTCGATGATGGCCGGAACCTCCAGCCCCGTCTCGCGCAGCGCAATGGCGGTGCGGTAGGCGTCATCGTTGTTGGTCACCACAACCGTGCGGTCGCCCGGAGAAATCCCCCAGTTCACCACGAAATCGCGCACCGCCCCCGCCAGCATGACGCCGGGAATGTCATTCCCGGCAAAGCTGAGCGGGCGTTCCAGCGCGCCGGTCGCGGTCAGCACCTTCTGCGTGCGGATGCGCCACAGCCGCTTTTTCGGCCGCCCGTCGCCGGGGGTGTGGTCGGCCAGACGCTCTTCGGCCAGCACATAGCCGTGGTCATAAACGCCGGAGATCATGAAGCGCAGCTTCGCGGTGACATTCTCGGCCCCGTCCAGCGTGCGGAGGGTCGCATCGACCCAGTCGCCCGCGGGCTTGCCGTCGATCACCTCACCATCCACCGGGGCGCGGCCGCCCCAATGCGCGGCCTGTTCCGCCAGAATGACCTTCGCGCCCGAAGCCGCGGCGATCTGCGCGGCCTGCAGGCCCGCGATCCCGCCCCCCACGATCAGCAGATCGCAATGGGCATAGACATATTCATAGCGGTCCTCATCCGGTTGTTCCGGCGGCTTGCCCAGACCGGCGCTGCGGCGGATCACCGGCTCGAACAGATGTTTCCAGGCGGGGCGCGGATGGATGAAGGTCTTGTAATAGAACCCGGCGGGCAGGAAGCGTGCCAGCCGGTTGTTCACCGCGCCCACGTCGAACTCAAGACTGGGCCAGTGGTTCTGGCTGGTGCAGGTCAGCCCGTCGAACAGCTCGGTCGTGGTGACGCGCTGGTTGGGCTCATACCGCCCGCCCTGCCCCAGACCCACCAGCGCATTCGGCTCTTCGGGGCCAGAGGCCAAAATGCCGCGCGGGCGGTGATATTTGAACGACCGGCCCACCAGCGTCTGGCCATTGGCCAGCAGCGCCGAGGCGAGCGTGTCGCCCGCAAACCCCTTCATCCGCTTGCCGTTGAAGGTGAATTCCATCGGCGCCGTCCGGTTGATCAGACGCCCGCCCCGTGCCAGCCGCGCGCTCATTTCCAGCCCTTCCAGTCCGGCCGCTTGGCCTTGATCTTTGCAATCAGTTCCGCAGGCGGTTCCGAGGTCTGCGCCGGGTATGTCCCGAACACCTCCAGCGTGGCGGTGCAGCGCGCCGCAAGGAACCACTTGCCGCAGCCGTAGGAATGGCGCCAGCGTTCGAAATGCACGCCTTTGGGGTTTTCCCGGGCGAACATATAGGCCTCGAACTCCTCATCCGAGGCGCCGGGGCCGAAGCGTTTCAGATGCGCCTCACCACCCGGGGAAAGCTCGGTCTCCTCGGCGGCGACGCCGCAATGGGGACAGGTCAGTAGAAGCATGGCAGGGTCTCGCAATGCAGCAAAGGCCGGGAGGCGACATGCCCCCCGGCCCGCAGGTCAGGTCTGCCCCGAAGGGCGGTGTTGGTGTCAGTTGGCCGGCGCAGGTTGCGCAGGATCAGCCGGGGCCGGAGCGGGCACCGCAGGCTCCACCGCGTCAGGCGCGGGGGCCGGGACATCAGCCGGCGGCAGGGTGGCATCGGGCGTGACCGGGATTGCCGGGTCAGCCGCAGGTGCGGGCGCCGCAGGCTCGTTGATGATGGTGGTGTTGTCAGCCGGTGCGACGGCGCCGTCGTTCCCGGACGAGAAGGCATAGATCCCGGCGCCGACGACGACTGCCAGAAGAACGGCAGCCAGAAGCCCGGCACCCGAACCGCGGGTTTCCGGCACCCGGCGGTAATCCTGCGCATTGCCGGTGATGCGGTCATGTTCATAGGCCATTTGTTCATCTCCGTGGTTGCGAACACCACAGAAACACCGCGCCCCGGCCCTTCGTTCCGGCCCGCCGGACCGGTCAAACCCCGCCCGGCGCCGTTCCGCACAAACCCGCCCCGCCCCCCGGCAGCTTGCCGCCGCAGGACGACGGCGACACGGAACCGCCCCCCGGAGATCCGGGTTGCGGCCCTTTGCGCGCGGGACTGATGCGCGCGGGGGGTCATCAATGCGCCACCCCGGCGGCGACGGATTCGTCGATGAACTGACCTTCCTTGAAGCGCCACATGTTGAAGGCGGCGGCCAGCGGCCCCGGTTCGCCCTTGGCCATCAGCTCCGCCATCGCCCAGCCTGAGCCGGGGATCGCCTTGAACCCGCCGGTGCCCCAGCCGCAGTTGATGAAGCAATTCCCCAAAGGCGTTTTCGAGATGATCGGGCTGCGGTCGCCGGTCATGTCCACGATCCCGCCCCATTGCCGCAGCATCTTCAGGCGGCTGATGATGGGGAAGGTCTCGACCAGAGCGCGCAGGGTTTCCTCGATATGGTGGAAGCTGCCGCGCTGCGTATAGTTGTTGAACCCGTCGGTGCCGCCGCCGATCACCAGCTCGCCCTTGTCGGATTGCGACATGTAGCCGTGCACGGTGTTGGCCATCACGACGACGTCGATGCATGGCTTCACCGGCTCGGATACCAGCGCTTGAAGCGCAAGACTTTCGACCGGCAGGCGGAAGCCCGCCATGCCCGCGACCTGCCCGGAGTGACCCGCAACCACGATGCCCAGCTTGGTGCAGCCGATGGCGCCCTTCGTCGTCTCCACCCCGGTCACCCGGCCGTTTTCCGACCGCACGGCAGTGACTTCGCAGTTCTGGATGATATCCATGCCCATGTCGGAACAGGCCCGCGCATAGCCCCAGGCCACGGCATCATGCCGGGCGGTGCCACCGCGTTCCTGATAAAGCGCGCCCAGAACCGGATAGCGCGGCCCGGCGATGTTCATGATCGGGACCAGCTTCTTCACCTCCTGCGGGGTGATCCAGCGGGTGGCCACGCCTTGCAGCTGGTTCGCATGCACCGTGCGCAGATAGCCGCGCACCTCATGATGGGTCTGCGCCAGCATCAGAAGGCCACGCGGGCTGAACATCACGTTATAGTTCAGGTCCTGCGACAGGTTTTCATACAGCTTCAGCGCCTTGTCATAGATCGCGGCCGAGGGATCCTGCAGATAGTTCGACCGGATGATCGTGGTATTCCGCCCGGTGTTGCCCCCGCCGAGCCAGCCCTTTTCGATGATCGCCACATTGCGGATGCCGTGGTTCTTGCCCAGGTAATAGGCGGTGGCCAGCCCGTGCCCGCCCGCGCCGACGATGATCGCGTCGTAATGCGCCTTGGGCGCGGGGCTGCGCCAGGCGCGCTCCCATCCGGTGTGGTAACGGGCCGCCTCGCGGGCGATGGCAAAGACCGAATAGCGCTTCATCACAGGTTCTCCGCGGGGGCCTTGGGCAGGCCCGGATCAGCTTCGTTTCTGGAACGGGGCGCAGGATGGCCCACGTCCTTTGGCGGCACAATCGGGAAAAATGCGACATGCCCCCGGGGCCACGGACGGCAGGGTGCGGCGAATGGACCGGGCGCCGCAACCCGGGCGGCGGCATCTTGCCCTTCCCGCCGCGGGCGGAAGCGACTACATCCGGGCTGGATCAGGGACAGACGGGGCCGGGCATGGAGAACGGGGCATTCTGGCTGGCGGCGGGGCTGATGGCCGCGCTGACCGCGGCGGGGCTGGCGGCGGCCATGCTGCGCGCCGCGCGCCGCGCGACCGACAGCGCGGCCCTGCCTGCGGGGACCGAGGACCTGCGCATCTACCGCGATCAGTTGACCGAGGTGGAGCGTGATCTGGCCCGCGGCACCCTGCCCGAAGCCGAAGCCACGCGTCTCCGGACCGAGATCGCCCGCCGCCTGCTGGAGGCTGACCGCAAACGGCAGGCCTCCGTCCCGAAAGGCGCGCTGCGGCCTGCCACGCTGATCGGCGGGCTGGCGGCCGTGCTTCTGGCCTGTGCCGCGGCGCTGCTGCTCTATGACCGGCTTGGCACCCCTGGCTATCCCGATGTGCCGCTGGCCGCACGTCTGGCCGAGGCCGACCGGCGCATGGCAGACCGCCCCGGTCAGGCCGAGGCCGAAGCCACCGCCCCGGCGCTTTCCGTGCCCCCGCCCGATGCCGAATTCACGGCGCTGATGGACAAGCTGCGTGCAGCCGTCGATCCTGCCACCGCGACCGACCAGCGCGGACTGGATCTGCTGGCGCGCAACGAATTCGCCCTTGGCAATTTCCCCGCCGCGATTGCCGCGCAACAGCGGCTGATTGCGGTGAAAGGGGGCGCAGCAACGGCCGACGATCATGCGATGCTGGCGGATATGCTGGTGGCGGCGGCAGGCGGCTATGTCTCGCCCGAGGCCGAAGCGGCCATCGTGGCGGCGCTGCAACTGGACCCGCGCCACGGGCTGGCCACCTATTATGCCGGGCTGATGTTCGCCCAGAACGGCCGCTTCGACCGGGCCTTCGCCCTCTGGCGGCCGCTTCTGGAAGACGGGCCGCAGGATGCGCCCTGGGTCCCGGCCCTGCGCGAGGATATAGCCGAGATCGCCTTCCGGGCCGGGGTGAACTATACGCCGCCCGCGGCAGCGGCAGCCTCCGGCCCCACAGCCGAAGATGTGGCCGCCGCGGAAGACATGGCCCCCGCGGACCGGCAGGCGATGATCGAGGGCATGGTGGCCCAGCTGGGCGACCGGCTGGCCACCGAAGGCGGCCCCGCCGAAGACTGGGCCCGACTGATCCGCGCGCTTGGCGTTCTGGGCCGCACCGAAGAGGCCCGCGCCATCCTGACCGAGGCGCAGACCCGCTTTGCCGGGCAGGAGGCCGATCTGGCCGCGCTTTCCGCCGCCGCCACCGATGCGGGGATCGCCGAATGATCTGCGAAGATCTGACCGGCCTCGCCCCTCTCCTCCCCCCGTTCGGCGCGCTGGCCGGGCTGGATCTGGGCACCAAGACCATCGGTGTCGCCCTGTCGGACCTGCGCCGCAGCGTGGCCACGCCCACCAAGGTGATCCGGCGCGAGAAATTCACCCTCGACGCCGCCGCCCTGCTGGAGCTGCTGACCGCGCGTGAGGTGAAGGGCATCGTCCTCGGCCTGCCGCTGAACATGGACGGCAGCGAAGGCCCGCGCGTGCAATCCACCCGCGCCTTCGCCCGCAATCTGGAAAAGCTGACGCGGCTGCCCATCACCTTCTGGGACGAGCGGCTGTCCACCGTCGCCGCCGAACGCGCGCTGCTGGAGGCGGATGCGTCACGGAAACGTCGCTCCGAGGTGATCGACGCGGTGGCCGCGGGTTATATCCTGCAAGGCGCGCTGGACCGTCTGGCGCGGATGGAACGCCCGTGACCGACGAGATCTGGAAACGCGACGAGATCGAAAGCCCCTGCGTCAAGATCTGCGTCATCCACCCGGAGGTGCGGCTTTGCGTCGGCTGCTGGCGCAGCCTTGACGAAATCGCCCAATGGTCCGCCATGACACCCGAGGCGCGACGTGCCGTTATGCTGACGCTGAAAGGCCGCGGCGCGGCGCTGAAATCCCGCCGCGGCGGCCGCGCCGCCCGCCTTGGCCCCGCCAGCAGCGCGGGCTGACCCGCTGCAATAATGTGCCTCTGCGCGAAGGGCGCAGAGGCAAGCTTTTTTCGCCGGCTCTGGCGCAAGCGCCAACCGCCGGCAGCCTGCCTCCGGCGGGGATATTTAAGCCAGTATGAAATCCATGCCCATTCATACTGGCGCAAATATCCCGGGGGTCAGGGGGCAGCGCCCCCTGCGCTATCCGAAGATCACCTTCCGCAGCATGTTCAGCGCCACCAGCGCCAGGAAGATCGCAAAGGCGCGTTTCAGGGGCTTGGGGTCCATCGCATGCGCAAGCCGCACCCCCCAGGGCGTGGTCAGCAGCGTGGTGCCGATCACGAGGAAGAAGATCGGCAGGTTCACCGCGCCGATCGTATAGGGCGGCGCACCTTCGGCTTTGACGAACAGGAAGCCGATCACCGCAGGCACGGCGATCAGCACACCAAAGCCCGAGGCTGTCCCCACAGCGCGGTGGATCGGCATGTTATACAGCGTCATCAGCGGCACACCGAAGGTGCCGCCGCCAATTCCCATCATTGCGGAAAAGAACCCGGTGGCCGAGGCGAGCAGCGCGCGCACGGGCTGCCCCGGCATCGCCTCGCCCAGCCTCGCGCCGTCGCGGCCGAAAGCCATCCACAGCGCGGCGAGCCCCGCCAGCACACCAAACACCGCCTGCAGCGCGGCCGAAGGCACCCGTGCCGCCACGAAGACCCCGACAGCCGCCGAGATCACCAGCCACGGCCCCCAGCTTTTCAGCACCGCCCAGTCGACCGAGCCCTTGCGGTTGTGCGAGGAGACCGACCGGATGGAGGTGACCACGATCGTGGCCAGCGAGGTCGCCACGCACACCTGCATGATCTGCCCCTCGGAATAGCCGAGCGCATTGAACGTATAGAAGAAGGCAGGCACCAGCACGATGCCGCCGCCCACGCCCAGAAGACCGCCCACCACACCGGCGACACCGCCGACGATGATCATCGCCGCCAGCAGCGGCAAGTGGGAAAGGATCTGGTCCATGGCGGCCTCCGGTCAGGTTCAGTCCGGTTAAAGCCCAAGCCGCGGCGAAGGGCCAGCGGCAATGCGCCTGCAGGCGCCCGGTCCGGAGCCACCGTGCCGCGCCTGACCGTTCCCGCGCCGGTCGGGACTGGTTCGCGCGCCGCCCTGTTCTGCGGGGGCGAAACCCTTGCGAAACGCGACATCCGCTCTCTGCGCCCTGCCGGCGGTTTGGCAATCGCCAGGTCCCGCCGTTTCAGGCCGCGGCCTCGGTCACCCGGGCCAGCGCGTGCAGCAGCGTATCCTTCCCCGCCCCCTCGCGCGAGGCATCAGATGACAGCACCTGCCGCCAGCCGCGCGCGCCGGGGCGGCCGTGGAACAGGCCCAGCATGTGGCGGCTGATCTGATGCAGCCGCCCGCCCTGCGCCAGATGCGCCTCGACATAGGGCAGCATGTCCAGCACCACCTGCACGGGGTCCGGCGCGTGATCCTCATCCCAGAGCGCATCGGCCCCGATCAGCGTGGCCGCCGGGTCGTGATAGGCCGCGCGGCCGATCATCACCCCGTCCAGCCCCTGCGCCAACAGCGCCCGCGCCTGCGCAAGAGTGGTCACCCCGCCGTTCAGGCAGATGGTAAGTTCTGGAAAACGTTGTTTCATCCGCAGGACCAGCGCATGGTCCAAAGGCGGAATCTCGCGGTTTTCCTTGGGCGACAAGCCCTGAAGCCAGGCCTTGCGGGCATGGATGATGATATGGCTGACACCGGCCCGCGCCACGGTTTCGATGAAGCGGGGCAGCACCTCCTCGGGGTCGTCGTCATCCACGCCGATGCGGCATTTCACCGTCACGGGGGCGTCCGTCTCACCCTGCATCGCCCGCAGGCAATCGGCCACAAGGTCGGGCGTCTTCATCAGCACCGCGCCAAAACATCCGGACTGCACCCGGTCCGAGGGGCAGCCGCAGTTCAGGTTCACCTCGTCATAGCCCCAGGGCGCCGCGATCCGGGTGGCCGCCGCCAGCTCTGCCGGGTCCGACCCGCCCAGCTGCAGCGCCACCGGATGCTCTGCCACCGAATAATCCAGAAGCCGCGGCTTCGGCCCGTGCACGATGGCGGGCGCAGTGACCATTTCGGTATAAAGCATCGCCCGGCGCGTCATCATCCGGTGAAAATACCGGCAGTGACGGTCAGTCCAGTCCATCATTGGCGCCACCGAGAGGCGGTGGTTTTGGCGGGGGTCGGGCATCTCAGCGGGTCCGGTGGCGGTGTTGCGCGCGGTACTAGCGCAAAACGCCCGGCAAGGGAATGTCTCCCTGCCCGATGGCGGCGGGGCCGGGCCGGGACGCATTCAGCGGGTCCGATCGGGCAGCGGCCACTGACAGGCGCGCAAAGAGCGCGACGCTCAGGGGGCCAGCACCAGCGTCACCCGGCGGTTCTGGCGGCCCTTTTTCTCGACCTTCTCCAGCGCGACGGTGCCGATTTCGGCGGTGCGCGCGACATGGGTGCCGCCGCAGGGCTGCAGGTCCACCTGCCGCGTGGGCGTGCCGATCCGCACCAGCCGCACCCGGCCCTGCCCCACGGGAGGCTTCACGCTCAGCGTTTTCACCAGACCGGGGTTGGCGGCGAGTTCCTCATCACTGATCCACTGATCGGTGACCGGCAGGTCAAGGTCGATCAGCGTGTTCAGCCGCGCCTCGATCTCGGCCAGATCGCCGGGCGGGTCGGGCATGTCGAAATCCAGCCGCCCGCGCCCGGCGCCGATCTGGCCGCCCGTCACCGGCAGCGGGATCACCACAGACAGAAGGTGCAGCGCGGTATGCACCCGCATGTGCAGATGGCGCCGGGTCCAGTCCAGCAGCTGCCGCACCTCGGCCCCCGGGGGCGGCAGGGCCAGCGGCTCGGCCGGGACCAGCGCCACGGCGCCGTCAGATGTGCGGAGCGTGGTGGCCACCGGCAGGCGCCGCCCCTCCCACGACAACCAGCCGGAATCGCCGGGCTGGCCGCCGCCGGTGGGATAGAAGATCGTCCGGTCCAGCACCACGCCGCCTTCGTCCGTATGCCGCAGCACGCGGGCCGGGGCCTCCTGCTGATAGGGGTCGTCGCGGAAAAGAAGCTCGGTCATGGCAGCTCCAGCGGGCCGCGGTCGGGCGGATGCGCGCGCGGCTCTGACGGTTCGGGCGGCGGCGGGGCGGACAGCAGATCCGGACGCATCTGCAGAAGCTGCGCCAGCGCGGCACCGATCTGGTCGGCATTGCGCAGGGTGATTTCCGATTGCGCGAAGGGAATCTCGATCCCCTCTTCGGCGAAACGCTTCACGATCTGGTGGTTGATCTCGCTTTTCACCGTGCCCGAGAAGTTCACGTCGCGCAGCACCAGACGGATTTCAAAATTCATCGCATCGGCGCCAAAGCCCTGAAGCAGCACCATCGGCGGCGGATTCAGGATGGCCAGGGGTTGCGCTTCGGCAATCTCGCGCAGGATCGCCTCCACCTTGCGGGTGTCAGTGCCGAAGGCCACGCCCACCGGCACAATCAGCCGCCCGGTCAGGCTGAACCGGGTCCAGTTGGTGACGCTCTGGCTGACCAGATCGGCATTCGGGACCACAACGACGTTGCGGTCGAAGGTCTGGATGCGGGTGGACCGGACCGAGATCGACTTCACGATTCCCTGCGTCTGGCCGACCTGGATCCAGTCGCCCTCGCTGACGGGGCGTTCGATCATCAGGATGATACCCGAGACGAAGTTCTGCACGATGTTCTGCAGGCCGAAACCGATGCCGACCGACAGGGCCGAGGCGACGATGGCCAGACCGGACAAGTCGATCCCGGTGGCATTGATCCCCAGAAGCGCGGCAAGGAAGATCCCGACATAGCCCATGCCGGAGACCAGCGCATTCTGCCCGCCCTTCTCCATCTTGGTGCGCGGCAGGATGGTGTTGCGCAGGGCGCCCTGAAACAGCCGGGTGACCATGTAGCCGATGGCAAAGATCACCGCGAAGATCAGGAAGTCGGTGGGCGAGATCCGCGTCTCGCCCATCTGGAACCCTTCGCGGAACCGCGTCCACAGTTCTGTCAGTTCGGAAAACCGCGCGCCCCAGACCAGCGCCAGCACCGGCAGCGCGACCAGCGCAAGGCCAAAGCCCAGAAGGACCGGCACCAGACCTTCGCGGGCCTCCTCCGGGCTCGTGCGGGTCAGCATGGCCCAGAGGTCCGACAGAAGGCCCTGAACGATGATCAGAACCATCATCAGCCCCAGCGACAGGATCGCCGGGAAGATCAGCGCCTTGGCCGCCGCGACATAGCCGAAGGCGGCAAGGACCGGCCCCAGAACCCCGATGACGCCGCAGGCCCGCGCGATCAGCGACAGGATGGTCAGGCCATAATTCTGCGTCTGGCCGGTGTCGCGGTAAAGCCGCAGGATCCGGCCCATCCGCCACAGAAGAAGCCCGCCTGCGGCAAGGATCGGAAAGCTGGCCACCGCCGTCACCGCATCGGAATAGGCCATCGGCCCCATCGTCAGCTCGCGCAGCACCTCGGCCACGGTCACAAGGCCCATCATGGCCGACAGGAACCGCCCCTCGGCGCGGCGTTCCGCCGGAAGCGGCAGGTCGTCTTCGGATTCCTGCCGCGGGAAGGCGCGTCCACCCAGCCAGATCGACAGGAACAGAAGCACCCCGACGACCGGCAGCGCGCGGGCCACCGCCCCCGTCACCTCGCCCAGAAAGCCCGTCAGCACCAGCGCGGCCGACAGGGCGACCATGCCCACCGTCGGCACCACCACCTGCCCCAGCGAGGCGAGGAGCGCGATCACCCTTTGCCGCGCCTCGGACCCGCGGGCATGCAGCCTGTCGGAAAACACCTCGATCCAGCGGCGGGCAAAGACCGTCGTCGCCAGCGCCACCAGCAGCAAAAGCAGGATCAGCGGCAGGTTGTCGAAGAATTCGTTACGGGCGCGGCGGTCGCTCCAGCCGCTCTGCGCCTCGTCCCAGACCCGCCAGACAGTATCGGTGATGCCCACCGAGGCCTCGGGCCAGTTGGCCGGATTGACCGGCGAGGGCAAAAGCTGAAGCAGCTGGTCCGCCTGCCGTTCGCGGATTTCGCGGTCGATCTCGCGGATCAGGCCGTCTGCCCGGCGATAGGCCTCATCCGCGGCAATGCCCGGGGCCTGCAGCTTCACCAGAAGATCGGCCAGCTCGCTGCGTTTGGCCGCGATCTCGGGCGCCTCGGTCTGGCCTTCGGCCGGGGCGGCGCCAAGGGCTGCGATCTGCTCCTTGACCGTGGCGATCCGCGCGGAATTCGCGGTCTGCGCCGTCAGAAGCGCCGCCCGCCATTGCGCCAGCTGGCCGCGCAGCTCATCCAGCCGGTCATCGGTGATCGAGCTTTTGGAGAGTTCTTCCTCGGCGCGGCTGGCCGTGCCCTCCCAGTCGTCATAATTGACGGCGGTGGTTTCGGGCTGGTCCTGCGCCAGAGCCGGTCCGGGGACCAGAGGCCCCGCGACCAGCCCGGCCATCAGCACCAGCGCAAGCGTCAGCCTGCGCCAGCCCCCTGCGCCACCCGGCACCCGGTCAGCCCTCGGCATAAACTTCGGGCAGCGCCGCCGCCGGACGGGCCAGCCATTCGGGCACCGGCAGGCCCTTTTCCCGCAGGAAGACGGGATTGTAGATCTTGGACTGATAGCGGCTGCCGTAATCGCAAAGGACGGTCACGATGGTGTGGCCCGGCCCCATCTCGCGCGCCATGCGGATGGCGCCCGCAATGTTGATGGCGGTCGATCCGCCCATGCACAGGCCTTCGTCCTCCAGCAGGTCGAAGATCAGCGGCAGTGCCTCGGCATCGGGGATACGCCAGGCCATGTCGGGGGTGAAGCCTTCAAGGTTCGCGGTGATGCGCCCCTGGCCGATGCCTTCGGTGATCGAATTGCCCGGCGCTTCGAACGTGCCATTGGTGTAATAGCTGAAGAGCGAGGCGCCCTCGGGGTCGGCCAGACCGATCTTCACCCCCTTGGGCTGCAGCGCAAGGCCGACGCCCGCCAAAGTCCCGCCCGAGCCGACGGCGGCCACGAACCCGTCGACCTTGCCGCCGGTCTGTTCCCAGATCTCTGGGCCGGTCGTCTCGATATGGGCCTGCCGGTTGGCGGTATTGTCGAACTGGTTGGCCCAGATCGCCCCGTTCGCCTCGGTCTTGGCCAAAGCCTCGGCCAGACGCCCCGAATAGCGAATGTAGTTGTTGGGCATCCGGTAGGGCGCGGCGGGCACCTGCACCAGCTGCGCCCCGGCCAGCCGGATCATGTCCTTCTTTTCCTGGCTCTGCGTCTCTGGGATGACGATCACCGTCTTGAACCCCATGCTGGAGCCCACCAGCGCCAGCCCGATGCCGGTATTGCCTGCCGTGCCCTCGACAATCGTGCCGCCCGGCGCCAGCAGCCCGCGCTTCACCGCATCGCGGATGATATACAGCGCAGCCCGATCCTTGACCGACTGGCCGGGGTTCATGAACTCACATTTGCCAAGGATCGTGCAGCCGGTCATCTCGCTGGCGCGGCGCAGCTTGATCAGCGGCGTATTGCCGATGGCGGCGGCCAGATCGCTGTGGAACTGCATGGACAAACCCCTTCCTTTTGCACTGGTTTAGGCAAGCCGGGCCGCAAACTCAAGCCGCGGCGGGCGGGTTCCGCTGCCTCCGGGACAGCATCCGCCCGCGAAGGTCCGGCATGGGGCAATCTTCCGCCGCGAACGGGCGGGCGCGAAGGCCGTTCCGCCTGACTTGGCGGCGCGGAACGGGCGGGCTAGGGTCACGCTCCGCATAAGTCCGGAAGGAGGGCACCATGGTTTCGCAAAGGCCCCCGCTGACGCTGGTCACCGGCACCAGCGGATTCGCAGGCGCCGCCATCGGGGCGGAACTGCGGGCGCGAGGGCACCGGGTCATCGGCCTGTCACGCGGGGCGCCGCGGCCCGGCGCCTGCGATGTGGCACTGGCGCATGACATGGCGCATCCTCTGCCCGATGACCTGCCGCAGCCCGATTACATCGTCCATTGCGCGGCGCTGTCCTCACCCTGGGCCGCGCCTGCGGACTATATCCGCAACACCGTGCTGCCGGTCCGCCATCTGGCGGATTTCCTGCGCGCGCGCCCCGTCAGGCGGCTGGTCCTCATCTCCTCCACCGCAGTGCATTACCGGCTGGCCGACCAGACCGGGCTGACCGAGGAAAGCCCCCTGCCCCGACCGGCGGTGAACCATTACGCCGCGGCCAAACAACAGGCCGAGGCGCTGGTGGCCGGGCTGGACCTGCCGGTCGCCGTGCTGCGGCCCCGCGCTTTGTTCGGCCCCGGCGATACCGTGGTCTTTCCCCGCATCCTGCATGCGGCGCGCGCGGGCCTGCTCCCCCGCATCCGCCGCCCCGATGGCGGGCTGGCGGTCAGCGATCTGCTTTACGTCGGCAACCTTGCCGCATGGGTGGCCCGCGCGATTGCGGCCGAGGTCTCCGGCACTTTCGTGCTGACCAATGACGCGCCGGTCGTGACCTATGACCTGCTGGATCAGGTCTTCGATGCCCTGTCGATCCCCCGCCCGCAGCGCGAGGTGGGGCTTGGCACCGCCATGCTGGCGGCGCGGGGGTTCGAATGGCACTCCGGCCTCTTCCGCCGCTGGCGCGAGCCGCCGGTCACCCGCTTCGGCGTGGCCAGCCTTGCGCTGTCAAAGACCTTTGACATCACCCGCGCGAAAGCGGCCCTTGGCCCGCCCGAAGTCCGCATGGAGGACGGGATCGCGCGGTTCATCGACTGGCAAAGGCGGCAGGCATGACCGGATTTCTGATCCTCTGGGCGCTGACCGCGGCGGGGCTGGCCCTGCGCCTTGTCGTGGCGGCGCGCTGGTTCCGCCGCCCCGCCCCTGCCCCCGTGGCGGCCGAGGTGACGGTGCTGATCCCCATTCTCTCCGGCGACCCGAGGCTGGAAGGCTGCCTGCGGCAGAACCTGACGAACGCGCCGGACGTGCGGTTTCTGCTGCTGATCGACGACGACGACCCCGAGGCGCAGTCGATTGCCGCGAGGCTGAGCGCGCCGAATGCGGTGGCGGTCTCCTACCCCCCACCCATGGCCGGAGAAAACCCCAAGGTGGCGAAGCTCGCCCGCGCTCTGCCGCGGGTGGAAACCCCGATCTTCGCCGTGCTGGACGATGACACCGTGCTGCCCGCGGGCGCGCTGGACCGTGCCGCGGGCTGGCTGACGACCGGCGATCTGGTCACCGGCCTGCCCGCCTATGTGGCGGAGGGGAACCTCTGGACCCGCGCGGTGGCGGCTTTCGTCAATGCCTCGGTCCTGCCGACCTATCCGGTGGGCGCGGCCTTGGGCGAACAGCGCACGCTGAACGGGATGTTCTATCTGGGCCGCACCCGGGACCTGCGCGCCCTTGGCGGGTTTGACGCGATCCGCGGCCAGCTGACCGACGATTACGCCATGGCGCGGCTCTATCTGGACGCGGGGCGGCGGCTGGTGCAGGCGCCCGTGGTGCATCCGGTGCGCACGACCGTGACCGGGCCGGGGCACTGGCTGTCGATCCTGCGGCGCTGGATGATCTTTGCGCACCGCTACCTGCGCGAGAATCCCTCGGCCTTCACCCTTGGCCTGATCGGCGGCACCACGCTGGCGCCGCTGATCCTGCTGCTGTGGTCACTGGCGCTGTCCCCCTTGACCGTGGCGCTGGCGCTGGCGCTGCCCTTGGCCAAGGCGCTGATCCTGCGGGGGATGCGCGCGCGGTTGATGGGCCAGTGCGGGCCATGGTCGCAGGTCGCGCTGGAGGTTATCGCCGATCTCCTCGTGCCGCTGCACGCGCTGTCGGCGCTGGTGATGCCGAGTCGTTTCCGCTGGCGGCGGCGCAAGATGCGGATGCAAGGCGAGACGATCCGCTATGATTGACGCCCATTGCGCCCGGCTGCACGCCGCGCCCGCGCTGCCCCACGCCCCCGCCCGCGTGGCGATCCTGACCGGACAGGCCCGCCTGGACCAAAGCCCGCTGCCCCCCGCGCAAGCCGCGTTTCTGGCCGCGGTCACGCCGCCCGGCTGGCAGGCGGTGGCGGGCGGCTTTCCGTGGGAGGGCACGCCCCCGGCCCCGCCCGCGCCCTTTGCGCAGGCCGCCGCAGCCAGCATCCGCCAGTATCTCTGGGCGCGGCTGTCGCGGCGCTATGCCCGGGCGGCGGGGGCGGCGATCGCCCGGCTGATGCGGGCCAGCGACCGGCTGGCGCTGATCACCGGCAGCGCCGGACTTGCCATCCTGAACGCGGCAGAGCCGGTGCTGCCCGCAACATCTCTGACCGTCATCGCCCTTGGCCCCGCAGGCCGCGCGCCCCGCCTGCCCTGCCGGTTCCACGTCATCCGCGCCCGCGGCGACCACTGGGCGCGGCTCCTTGGTCCTGCGGCGGACAGGCTGATCCCCGGCGACCACTACAGCTATTGGACCAGCGCCGAGGCCCGCAGGGCAGTGGCCGCGATCCTGCGGAACGCGGCATGAAAATCGCCTTCGTCGCGCCCCCCTATGCCGGGCATCTGAACACGCTGTTGTTCTTTGCCCGCGCCGCGCAGGCCCGCGGCCATGGGGTGGAGGTCATCACCGGCCCCGGCAAGATCGCGCAGGTGCGGGCGCTGGACCTGCCCGCCCATTGCCCGCCCCTTCTGGAGAATGGCCTGCTGGAGGCGATCCCCGAAACGCCCGGCGCCACCTTCCGCAACCCGTTCCGCCTGCTCTCTCAGATGCGGCAGAGCGTGGGGCTCTTGGCGCCGCTGCGCGACCATCTGGCCGCGCGATGGACCGCCGACCGCCCTGATGTGGTGGTGGCCGATTTCATCGCTTTGCCCGCCGGTCTGGCCGCGCAAAGCCTTGGCATCCCTTGGGTCACCATGGCCGCCCCGGCCTTCGTGCTGGAAACCCGCTCCGGCCCGCCCAGCTATATGGGCGGCTTGCAACCGGGGCGCGGCACTCTGGGGCGCTGGCGCGACCGGGCGGGATGGGCGCTGATGTCAGCCGCGAAATCCGCGCTCTTCGCCCTGCACGGCGCGGCCTTCCGCCGCCTTGGCCTGTCCCGCCTGCGCCCCGACGGGACCGAAGCGGTCTATTCGCCCGATGCCATCCTCTGCCCAGGCCTGCGGGAGTTCGAATTCGCCACCCGCTGGCCCCTGGAGGTCAGCTTCCTTGGCCCGGTGCCCTTCACCCCGGAAACCCTGCCCACGACGCCCGGCGACGACCCCCGCCCCCGCGTGCTGGTCACCTTCGGCACCCATGTGCCCTGGGCCAAGGCGCGGATGATCGCCCAGACCCGCCGCCTTGCCACTCGCCTGCCTGGGGTGCAGTTCGAGATTTCCCGCGGGGAAAGCACCCGCGCGGGCGATCTGCCCGAGGCTTTGGCCCCGAATGTCACCCTGCGCGGCTTCATCCCCTACACGGCCGAGTTGCCGCGGTTCGACGCGGTCATCCACCACGGCGGCGCCGGAATCGCCACGGCCTGCCTCGCCGCGGGCCTGCCGCAGCTGGTCTGCCCGCGCGATTATGACCAGCCCGATTGCGCCGCGCGGGCGGCGCATCACGGGCTGGGCCACCGGATCCGGCGGCTGGACAGCGCCTCGACGGCGGAGCGGCTGGCGGCTATCCTGCGCACAGCGCCCCCCGGCGTGGCACGGATGCAGGCCGCCGCCGCCCGCTATGACCCGGAGGCGCTGTTCTTCGCCCGCCTCGACGCCCTTCTGTCCCGTCCCGAGTGTTCCCCATGTCCCTGACCATCCTTGCCGGAGCCGAGGCGCAGGCCGCCCGCAGCGTGACATCGGACTGGTTCGACCGGCGGCTGAACCGCCCGGCGGGCTGGGCCGAGGCCACGACCGGCGTGGCCGTCCGCCGCTTTGTGGACGGAGAAACGGCATCTGACCTTGGCACCCGCGCCGGGGCAGAGGCACTGGCCCGCGCCGGGCTGCGCGCCGAAGACCTGTCCGCCGTGATCGGCGCCAGCGGGGTGGGCGAACAGCCGATCCCCGCCTTTGCCGTGCTGGTCCACCGCAAGCTGGGGCTGGGCAACAGCGGCATTCCGGCCTTCGACATGAATGCCACCTGCCTGTCCTTCCTGCTGGCGCTGCACCATGCCGCGCTGATGATCGCTGCAGGGGAATGGCAGCATGTGCTGATCGTGTCCGCCGATATCGCCTCCGCCGCGCTGGACCCGGACGATCCAGAGACCGGGCCGCTGTTCGGCGATGGCGGCGCGGCGGTGGTCCTTGGCCCCGGTCCGGGCGGGGTGGAGGCGTTTTCGCTGCGCACCTATTCCACCGGCGCCGAGGCGGCATGGCTGGGCGCGGGCGGATCGCGCCTGCCCGCGCGCGACCTGCCCGCCCTGCTGGCCGAGGCGACCTTCCGGATGGACGGGCGCGCGGCGTTCCGCGTGGCCTCAGACCATATCGGGCCGTTCTTCGAGGATCTTCTTGCCCGCGCAGGCTGGCAGCGCGACAAGATCGACCTGATCGTCCCGCATCAGGCCAGCGGGCGTGCGCTGGATCTGATGGTGCGCCGGTTGCGGCTGGACCCGGCGCGCGTCATGCGCACCCTCCACGATGGTGGCAATCTGGTGGCCACATCGCTGCCCACGACGCTGATCCGCGCGATGGAGGCCGGGCGCACCCCGCCGGGATCGCGGGTTCTGCTGATCGGCACCGGGGCGGGCGTGTCTTTGGGCGGGGTGTGCCTGACATTATGACCCGGCTTTCGCTGCATCACACCGGCCAGTGCCGCCACCCCGAATGGTCCACACGGCGCGACCGCAGCCTGCGGCCCTGCAGCTTTCCGATGCATGCCGCGGTGATCGACCGCGGCGGCGATCTGACCGTGTTCGATCCGGGCTATGCCCCGCGGTTCATGACTGCGACCAGTCCGTTCCCCGAACGCCTGTATCGCTGGATGACGCCGACCGACGCGCCCGCATCCTCGGCCCTTGCCGCGCAGCTGGGGGACCGGCGGGCGGCGGTCACGACGGTGGTGATCTCGCATTTCCACGCCGATCATGTGGCGGGGCTGGCCGATTTCCCGCAGGCGCGCATCGTCTGTGCCCGTGGCGCGTGGCAGCATTTCCGGGCGCTGAGCGGGTTTTCCGCCGTTCGTGCGGGCTATCTGAAATCGCTGATCCCGGATTGGGTGGAGGACCGGCTGACCTTTGCCGATGACCTGCCCGCCCGCCCCCTGCCGCCCGGCTTTGCCCCGATGCGCGACGGGCGCGATCTGCATGGCGACGGGTCGGTCCTGCTGATGCCGCTGCCCGGCCATTCCGTGGGGCAGATGGGCGCAGCGCTGACCGGGGCGGACGGCATTCCGCGGCTGCTGATCGCCGATGCCAGCTGGTCGGTGCCTGCCCTGCGCGACGATGCCCCGCCGCCCGGCCTGACGCTGCGGCTGATCGGATCGGCGGCAGAATTCCGAGAGACATGGGGGCGCCTGCGCGCGCTGATGGCGCAGAACCCCGGGACGCGGCTGATCGCCTGCCACTGCGCCGCCTCCGCCCAAGGCGAGGCGTGCGGGCATCCATGAGCGCGGCGGACATCCTGCCCATCCTGCGCAGCTGGCTGGACGCGCGGCGCGCGCTGGCCCTGCCGACCCGGGCGGCGATCGAGGCGCGACAGGCCCGCGGGCTGCTGCACATGCGGCGGGGGCTGGCGGCATCGCCCTTCTACGCGCCCCTGCGCGACCGGCCATTTGACGACTGGCCGGTGATCGGCAAGGCGGAATGGATGGCGGATTTCGACCGGATCAACACCGTGGGCCTGACCCATGCCGCCGCGCTGGCCCATGCCGAACGGGCCGAGCGGGAGCGGGATTTCCGCCCCCGTCTGCGCGGCGTGACCGTGGGCCTGTCCACCGGCACCAGCGGGCGGCGCGGCGTCTTCCTCGTCTCGGATGCGGAGCGGCGGCTTTGGGCGGGCGTCATGCTGGCGGCCCTTCTGCGCGGCAACCCGCTGCGGCCCCGCCGGGTGGCCTTTCTTCTGCGGGCGAATTCAAACCTTTACGGCACCGCGGGCTTTGGCCCGGTCCGGTTCCGCTATTTCGACCTGCTGCAACCCTGGTCCGATCTGACCGCATCCTTGCGCGCCTTCGCGCCCGAGGTGCTGATCGCCCCCGCCAGCGTGCTGGACCTTCTGGCACGCGACGGCGGGCTGCGGCCCGCGCAGGTGGTGTCGGTGGCCGAGACGCTGCATGAGGATGAGGCCGCGCGGATCACCGCGGCCTTTGGCGTGGCGCCGGAGCAGGTCTATCAGGCGACCGAGGGCACCCTTGCGCTGCCCTGCCGTCTGGGGCGGCTGCATCTGAATGAGGCCTATCTGAAGATCGAACGCGACTGGATCGACCGCGCCTCGGGCCGGTTCGCGCCGGTGGTCACCGATCTGAACCGGCTGACGCAGCCGGTCATCCGCTACCGGCTGGACGATATCGTGACGCTGGACCCCGCCCCCTGCCCCTGCGGCGCGGCCAGCCATGTGGTCGCCCGGATCGAGGGGCGGTGCGATGACATCTGCCACCTGCTGGCGCCCTCCGGCCCGGTGCCGGTGTTTCCCGACCTCTTGACCCGTGCCGTTCTGGCCGCCGCCCCCGATCTGGCGGAGTTCCAGTTGCAGCAGACCCGCCCCGGTGCCTTTGCGCTGGCGCTGCCGCCGGGGGTGCCGATGCCCGATCTTGGCCCCGCACTGGCGGCTCTGGCGGCGGGACTGGGCGCCGCGCCGCCAGTGCTGACCGCGGCGCCACCGCTGCAACCGGGGGTGAAACGCCGCCGGGTGGTGCGGCTTTCTTGACCCCGGCCCGCCCCGCCGTTACGCCAGAGCCATGCCCCTGATCGACCTTGCCTCCGACGCCGCCACCCAGCCCACACCGCCCATGCGCGCCGCCATGGCCGCAGCCCCCGTGGGCGATGAACAGCGGGGCGAAGACCCGACGACCGCCGCGCTGGAGGAGCGGGTGGCTGCTCTTCTGGGGCAAGAAAAGGCGCTGTTCCTGCCCTCGGGCACGATGGCGAACCAGATCGCCTTTCTGGTCCATTGCCGCCCCGGCGACGAAATCCTGTGCGCGGCAAACGCCCATGTCTACGGATCGGAAGGCGCGGGCGCCGCAGTTCTGGCGGGCGCACAGCTGCGCCCGATCGAGACCGGCAGCGGCATCTTCACCGCCGCCACGGCCGAGGCCGCGCTGCGCACGCCGCGCGCGCGGTCCCCGCGCAGCCGGGTGATCGCGGTGGAGCAGACGACGAACCGCGGCGGCGGGCTGATCTGGGCGGAACATGCGCTGCGCGAGATGCGCGCCTTGGCCGACCGGCACGGCCTTGCGCTGCATATGGACGGCGCGCGGGTGATGAATGCCGCCGTCGCGGCAGGCGTTCCGGCGGCGGATTTCGGGGCGCCCTGCCATTCGGTCTGGCTGGACCTGTCCAAGGGCCTTGGCTGCCCGGTCGGCGCCGTTCTGGCGGGCTCTGCGGCGTTCATCGAAGAGGCATGGGTCTGGAAACACCGGCTGGGCGGGGCGATGCGGCAATCGGGCATCCTGTCCGCCGCCGGGCTTTACGCGCTGGATCACCACATCGACCGGCTGGCCGAGGATCATGCGAATGCCGCGGAACTGGCGGCGGGCCTGTCGCAAGTGCCCGGCCTGACGGTCTGGCCCGCGGTGACGAACCTTGTCTTCATCGACACCTCTGCCAGCGGCATTCCCGCAGCCGCGCTGATGGCGGAACTGGCGAGGGAAGGCCTGCGGATCAAGGCCGAAGGCGCGTTCCTCTTGCGCGCGGTCACCCATCTGGACATCTCTGCCGCCGAAATCATCCGCGCCACCACCCTGATCGCGCAGACGGTGGCGCGGCTGCGGGGTCAGCCTGGCGGCTGACGGTCGCGCATCAGCCGGAACAGCACTGGCGCGCCCAAGATCACCACTAAAATCCGTGTCAGGTGGTGCACGATGACAAAGCTGAGGTCGGCCCCCGCGATCAGGGCCAGCATGGACATTTCCGCCTGACCGCCGGGCATGAAGGACAGGAACCCCTCGACCGGCGGGGCAAGGCCGGTCAGCGTGACCAGTTCCGTCATCGCCCCGGCCAGAACGGCAAGGATGCCCACGAAAGCCGCCCCACCCGCGACGATCCCCCGCAGCTCGCGCAGCGTCACGCCGACATAGCTGACGCCGATCCCCATCCCGATCAGGAACTGCGCGGCCAGAAGCGCCTCGCGCGGGGGGCGCAGGTGCAGGATGCCCAGAAGCGACAGCGCGGCCGAGACGATCAGCGGGCCAAGGATCGCTGCGCCGAAAAGGCCGATCCGCTCTCCGCCCTTCCAGCCGATCAGCGCGGCCGCAACCATGATGGCCAGTTCGGTCAGGGGAATTTCGCTGGCAGGCTGGCCCACCGGATGGGTCAGCGCCACGCCATAGATCTTCACAAGGATCAGCGGCGCCACCACCATGATGACCAGCATCCGTGTGACATGGACCAGCGACAGCTGCCGCACATTGGCCCCCGCCTCCTGCCCGAAGACGGTCATGTCCGCCGCCCCGCCAGGCATGGCGGCATAAAACGCCGTCACCCGGTCAAAGCCGCAGACCCGGCGGAAGAAGGGCACACCCACAAGGCCGATCAGCAGGATATAGACCGGGATCAGCGCGACCGACACCAGCATGGACGGCACCTGCGCGACAAGCGCCGGCGTGACCGAGGCGCCAATCGCCACACCCAGAACCGACCGTGCCGCCACGGCGATCTGGCCCAGCCCCGCCAGCCGCGCGCCCAGAAGCGCCGCCACCAGCGAGGCCGCCATCGGCCCGAAAAGGAACGGCAGCGGCAGGTTCAGCAGGGTGAACACCACGACCCCCGCCGCCGCGATTGCCACGGTCATCAGCCGCCGCATCAGCATGGCTGGCCCTCCTCAGCCCAGATCGACCGCCGCGGAATGCGTCACCGCGGGCGGCGCCGCAAAGAAGGGCGAGGCCAACGCGCGCCACGCCTGAAACCCGTCCGAGGCGCGGAAGGTCACCATATGATCCTCAACCCTCCGCCAGCGCACCAGAAGGCGGTAGGTGTCCGGCGTCTCGACCACGCGGTGCAGGGCAAGACCAAGACAGCCCTCGGCGGCCAGAAAATGCGGGCGGGCCTGCGCCACCGCCGCCTCGAACCCGGCGGGATCGGTCACGCGGATCTCAGCCACTTCGATGATGTGGTCAGCGGGGGGCATGGCCGTGCTCCGCATCAATGCTGCGCGTCTCGCCCGTGGCCACCATGGTGCGGTTGGCGTTGATGTCCGCATAGATCCACAGGATTTTCATGGGCTTGTCGCTTTCGTTCAGAAAGCGGTGCGGCACGTTCGGCGGCAGCCATGTGGTGTCGAAGGTGTTCAGGTGGTGGCGAATGCCGTCGATCTCCACCACGGCCTCACCTTCGATGACCATAACGCTTTCCTCGCAATTGTGGAAATGCACGCCGATGGCCGCGCCCGGTTCGAAATGGGTGATGCCGTTGATCAGGCTTTCCGACCCCACGCGACGGGTGACCAGGGGCGTGGTGCGGGCGCCGCCGCCACGGTCGTTGGTCTTCAGCTCAGACGGGCGGAGGATGGCGGGTTCACGGGTCATGTTGCGGGTCCGATCCAGAGGGTCTTGATGTTGACGAATTCGCGGATGCCATAGCTGCCCAGCTCACGCCCATAGCCCGAGCGTTTGATCCCGCCGAACGGATAGCGCGGGTCGGATGCGGTCATGCCGTTGATGAAGACGGCCCCCGCCTCGATCCGGTGGGCCAGATCGCGCGCGCGGGCCAGGTCCGCGGTCCAGAGCGCGGCGCCAAGGCCGTATTCGCTGTCATTGGCCAGTTCGATGGCATGGGCCGCATCGCGCGCGCGGATGATCGCGGCCACCGGCCCGAAGGTTTCCTCGACAAAGGCCACCATGCCGGGTTTCACATGGTCCAGCACGGTGGGCGGATACCATGCGCCCGGCCCTTCGACGGGCTGCCCGCCCAACCGCAGCACCGCCCCTTCGGCGACGGAGCGTTCCACCTGATCGTGCAGCGTTGCGCGCAGATTGGCCCGGGCCATCGGGCCGATCTTCACATCCCGTTCCATCGGGTCGCCGATCTTCAGCGCGGCGGCCTTGGCCACGAACAGGTCAGCAAACCGGTCGGCCACCGCCTCTTCGACGATGAAACGCTTGGCGTTCACGCAGGACTGGCCCACGTTGATATAGCGCGCCTTCACGGCCGTCTCCGCCGCCGCCTCGATATCCGCATCGGCCAGCACGATGAACGGGTCCGACCCGCCCAGTTCCAGCACCTGCTTTTTCAGCGCGCGGCCCGCCTGCCCGGCCACGATGCTGCCCACCTCGGTCGAGCCGGTCAGCGTCACCGCGGCAATCCGCGGATCGGCGATGATGCCGGCCACCTTGGCATTGTCGATCAGCAGGGTGGCGGTCAGCCCCTTGGGCACGCCTGCCTGTTCCATCACCTCCTGCACGGCCAGCGCGCTTTCGGGGACGTTGTTCGCGTGTTTCAGGATCGCCCCATTTCCCGCCACCAGCGCGGGCGCGGCAAAGCGGAAATACTGCCAGAACGGATAGTTCCACGGCATGATGGCCAGCACCACGCCCAGAGGATCGAACACCACCGCGGTTTCGCGGGCCGAGGATTGCAGCGCCTCATCCGCCAGCCATTCCGGCCCCTTCTGCGCATAGAAATCGCAGTTCCAGGCGCATTTTTCGATCTCCGCCTCAGATTCGGCGATGGGCTTGCCCATCTCGCGGGTGATCATTTCGGCATAGCGCGCCTTGCCCGCGCGCAGGACGGCGGCGATCCGCGGCAGGACCGCGGCACGCTCCGCCACCGGGACCTGCGCCCAGTCTTTCTGCGCCGCGGCGGCGGCCGTCAGCGCGGCATCGACCGCGGCATCATCCTGCAGGTCAAAGCTGCGGATCGGCTGGCCGGTGGCGGGGTTGATCGAGGTGATCTGGCTCATGTCGGAACCTTTCGGGAAAGCCGCTCCGCCCAGCCCGGCAGAAAGGCGGCGCTGGCGGTGGTGGCGATGGAAGGGAGGTATTCAAAGCCGATGGCCCCGGCAAAGCCCGCGTCCTGAAGCGCGTCCAGAAGGGCCGCGAAATCCAGCGTGCCGGTGCCCGGCTCATGCCGTCCGGGGTGGTCGGCGATATGCACATGGCCGATTCGGGCGCTGTTCTCCTGCACCCATCGGGCGGGGTCGATCCCGGCATTGGCGGCGTGGAAACTGTCGAACAGCAGCGCGACCCCGTCGCCCATCCGGTCCTGCAATTCCATCGCGGCGGCAAAGCTGTTCATGTGATAGCCGGGAATGGTGGTGATCGGCTCCACCAGCAGGCGGATGCCGGTACCGCGAAGCTGCGCCAGGGCCCAGTCGAGATTGGCACGATAGACCGCCTCCTGCCCCCCCGCCCCGGCCATCGGATGCAGGAACGGCGCGTTCAGGCCCGTGGCATAGTCCAGCGCGCGCAGGAAGCCGGTGCGGAAATCCTCCTCGCGCCCCGGCAGCGCGGCCAGCCCCTTGGCGCCCCCCATGCCGGAGGAGGTTTGCGCGAAAGGCAGGTCCAGCCCCGCCAGCGCCACCTGCCATGCCGAAAGCGGCAGGTCCCACGGTTCGGGATGTTCCACGGCGGTAAAGCCGTCGCGGGCGGCGGCGGCGGGACGCGCCGCCAGAGGCAGATCGGTGTAGAGATAGCCTATATGGGCCGAAAGCCGGTTCATGCGCGCGCCTTGGGGAAAGCCACGCCCACCGCCGCGCCTTCAGCCGTCAGATCCGCCACGACATTGGCCGTCACCGGAATGCCGTCGCGGCGCCTTTGCGCCTCGCGCCGTTCCTCGGGCTCGCCGGGCAGCAGGATTTCGTCGACCCCGGAGGCGCGGGGCAGATCCTTGATCCGGGTGTAGAATTCATCCATCCGCGCGCCGAAATCGGTCAGCGACATGAAGAGGTCCGGCTTGATGGCAAAGAACAGATGACCCACGTTCTGCGGCTCGGAATGGTCGAAATAGAGCGACTTCACATCGCCGCCGAAATTCGCCCCGGTCAGCACGCCCGACATCAGGTCCATCAGCGTGCCCAGAACCGAACCCTTGATGCCGCCGAAGGGCAGGCAGACGCCTTCAAAGGCTTTGGCCGCATCGGTGGTGGGATTGCCGTCCTGATCCAGCGCAAGGCCTTCGGGGATCGGGTCGCCCTTCATCGCGGCCAGCCGGATCTTGCCGCGGGCGATGACGGTCATCGCCATATCCATCACAAAGGGTGGGTGCTGGCCGCCCGGAATGCCTGCCGCAATCGGGCTGGCCCCAAGAAACGAGGTCCGCCCGCCCCACATGGCGATGGCGGGCGAGGAATTGGTGAAGATGAGCGAGATGAACCCTCGCTCGATCGCGCGGAGCGCATAGCAGGCCCCCATCCCGAAATGGGTGGAGCGGTGGACGCCCGCCAGCCCGATGCCCATTTCCCCGGCGATATCGCAGGCGGTGTCCATGGCAACGGAGGACGGGATGAAGCCCATGCCGTTGTCGCCGTCCACGTGGGCGACGGCGCCGGCAACACGGGTCACCTTGACCTGCGGGCGGGGGTTCACAAGGCCGTGGCGCAACCGCTCCAGATACATCGGGATGCGGCTGACACCGTGGCTGTCCACGCCGCGCAGGTTGGCCTTGACCAGATCGCCCGCGATCAGGGCGGCATCGGCGTCGGTCATACCGGCGGAGCGGAACATCGCGGCCGCGAAGGCGGTCAGCTCTTCGGGCGTATAGAGCAGGGTCTCGGCCAAGGGCGGCCTCCTTTCTGGGATGCAGGTCTCCGGTCCGGCCACCCGCAGGGGCAACCGGGGGGCGCCGGACGGACCGGCTCCTCGTCGCATGTCATGCGCGTTGCAGGCGCCCTTTGCGCGCGGCAGCACGGGCCGCGTCGGGGGGCAGTCGTTCGGTTTTCCGGCCGGGCTGTGACGCCCGGCCGCAGGAATTACACGCCCGGGGTCTGATCCGGCAGCGGCTCGATCTTGCGGCTGCGGCGCCAGTGCAGCGCGGCAGGCACCACCACGATCAGCACAGCGATGACCATCAGCACGGCCGACATCGGGGTCGAGACAAAGACCGTGGGATCGCCCTGGCTGATCTGCAATGCGCGGCGGAACTGCACCTCGGCCATCGGTCCGAGGATCAGACCGATCAGCACCGGCGCGATGGGGAAGTCATAGACCCGCATCATATAGCCCAGAAGGCCCACGCCGAACATCATCGCCAGATCAACCCAAGAGTTCGAGACCCCCCAGATCCCCACCAGCGAGAAGGTCAGGATGCCTGCGTAAAGATAGGGCCGCGGGATGAACAGCAGCCGCACCCAGAGCCCCGCCAGCGGCAGGTTCAGGATCAACAGCATCAGGTTGCCGATATAGAGCGAGGCGATCAGGCCCCAGACAAGGTCACCCGAGTTGATGAAGAGCATCGGCCCCGGTTGCAGCCCGTAGTTCTGGAACGCCGCCAGCAGGATCGCCGCGGTGGCCGAGGTCGGCAGGCCCAGCGTCAGCAGCGGCACCAGAACCCCGGCGGCGGCGGCATTGTTCGCAGCCTCCGGCCCGGCGACGCCTTCGATGGCGCCATGGCCGAATTCCTCGGGGTGTTTGGTCAGCTTGCGTTCGACCGTATAGGACAGGAAGGTCGGGATCTCGGCCCCGCCCGCAGGCAGCGCCCCGATGGGGAAGCCGAAGAACGTGCCGCGCAGCCAGGGCATCCACGACCGTTTCCAGTCCTGACGGGTCATCCAGATGCCGCCCGCCAGAGGGTTCAGGTTCGGCTTGTGCAGGCCGAAGCGGCTGGCCACATACAGTGTCTCGCCGATGGCGAAGAGCGAGACGAGCACCACCGTCATCTCGACCCCGTCCATAAGATCGGGGACGTTGAATGTCACCCGCTGCAGGCCCGAAGCCTTGTCGATGCCGATGACGCCCATGGAAAGGCCGATGAACAGCGCGATGAACCCGCGCACCTTCGACGTGCCCATCACGACCGAGACCGACAGGAACGCCAGAAGCATCAGGGCGAAGTAATCCTGCGGCTTGAAGACGAAGGCCAGTTCCGCAATCGGCGGGGCAAGGAAGGTGATGCCCAAGGTGCCGATGGTGCCCGCCACGAAGGAGCCGATGGCCGCGGTGCAGAGCGCCGCAGCGCCCCGCCCCTTGCGGGCCATCTTGTTGCCCTCCAGCGCGGTCATCATCGAGCCGGATTCGCCCGGTGTGTTCAGCAGGATCGACGTGGTCGATCCGCCATACATCGCCCCGTAGAAGATGCCCGCGAACATGATGAAGGCGGCCGTCGGGTCGATATAGACCGTCACCGGCAGCAAAAGCGCAATGGTCAGCGCCGGGCCGATGCCGGGCAGCACGCCGATGGCGGTGCCCATGAAGGTGCCAAGAAAGGCCCAGAGCAGGTTCTGCGGCTGAAGGGCGATGGAAAAGCCATGCATAAGGCCGTTGAAGGAATCCATCTTACCACCCCGCGATCGGAAGAAGACCGCCCAGCTGGACGCCCAGCTTGCGGAAAAGCCACCAGCACAACAGCGAGAAGCCAAGGCCGATGGCGGCATTCAGGACGTGGCTGCGCGATTTGAACGCGGCCGCGATCAGCATGAAACAGCCGGTGCAGGTGATGACAAAGCCCAGATGCTTCATCGTCAGCATGGGCAGGGCACAGGCCGCCGCCGCAAGGGCCAGCGCGCCATAGTTGACGCTGTGGTCCTCGTTGACGTCCTCTGCGCCCTGCTCCTCGAACTTCACGCCCCGGTGGATCTGCCAGGCCAGCATCAGGCCCAGCATCACCAGCCCGACACCGACGGCCGAGGGCATGAAGCCCGGGCCCACTCCGGCATACTGGTCGAACTGGGGAAGCTCTGCGGCCTTCCAGATCACGATGGCTCCCCAGCCCATCGTGCCCGCCGCGATCCACCAGGGACGTTCGGTCATGTCATGTCCTTTCGGATGGGGGGCTGGTTACTGAACCAGCCCGGCTTCCTTCAGGATCTCGCCGATCCGGGTCTTTTCGGTCTCAAGGAAGGCCGCGAATTCGTCGCCGGCCAGATAGGCGTCTTCCCAGCCCTGCTTGGCCAGAATGTCCTTCCAGGCTTGCGACTCGTGCATCTTGGCGAAGCGGTCCAGCCACATGGCCTTGCCCTCGGCGGTCATGTCGGGGGCGCCGACGATGCCGCGCCAGTTGCCCGCCACCACCGGCACGCCGGCTTCGGTCAGGCTGGGCGCGTCGATGCCTTCGAAACGGCCTTCGGAGGTGACGGCGATGATGCGGATGCGGCCCGCATCGGCCATCGGCTTGAATTCCGACACGCCGGAGACGGCCACGGTGATCGCGCCGCCGCCCAGGGCGGTCACGGCTTCGGCGCCCGAGTCATAGGGGATGTAGTTCAGCTTGGCCGGGTCAAGGTCAGAGGCCTTGGCCACCAGCGCCATGACGATATGGTCGATCCCGCCGGCCGAGCCGCCGCCGATCGACACGGCCCCGATATCGGCCTTCATCGCGGCAACAAGGTCGTCAACCGTCTGGATGGGCGAGTCGGTCGCCACGGCGATGACGCCGGTGTCGTTCGACAGCCGCACGAGGGGCGTCACATCGTCCAGCGTGATGGGCGAGTTGTTCAGCAGGATGCCGCCCACCATGATCACGCCCATCGACATGACCGCATTGTCATTGCCGCGGTTGCCGTTGACGAATTCGGTCAGGCCGATAGTGCCGCCTGCGCCGCCCTTGTTGGTGAAATTGGCGCCGTCGGTGAAGATGCCCTCGGCGGCCATCGCCTCGAACGGCAGGCGGGCCATCGCGTCATAGCCGCCACCTGCGCCGCCCGGCGCCATCACCACGGCCGGATCGGCCAGCGCGGCCAGCCCCGACAGCGAAACGGCCACCGAAGCCGCGAAAATCGTTCTGATCATTGGTATCCTCCCAGTCTTGTTTGCAGTCTTGTCTGATCATTGCTCGCGCCCGTTCCGGGCCTGCGATGTCCTGGACACCGCCTCCTCGCGGTTGTCTCAAGATTGAACTTACGACAATCCATCCGATCAGGCAAGATTTCATCCGTGATCGGCGGACATTTCTTTCTTCTGTTTCTTCCTTTCCTTTCAGTCTCTTGATCATTTCCCGCCACCCCTGCCGCCGGATTGGCGACCTGTTCGGCGCAGCGACAATTGTCCGGGTCAGGGGTGACGATTCGTCGCGGTCAGGCGATGTCCAGCTCTTCCAGCAGACAGGCCCAGCCGGCGCCGTGCATGTCGCGGTCGGCCCGCGTGCCCTGCACCACCGGCCGCGGGACCGAGAATTTCACCACGTTCAGGCTGGGGATGTCGAACCGCTTCAAAAGCTGGCGGTCCACCCCGAAGAGCCGCGCCACCACCGCGTCATCCAGCCCCGCGCGCACCCGGTCAAAGGTGGCGGAATCGTCGCAGAACACGTCCACGGT
This sequence comes from Neotabrizicola sp. VNH66, assembly GCF_049445895.1. Taxonomy (NCBI): domain Bacteria; kingdom Pseudomonadati; phylum Pseudomonadota; class Alphaproteobacteria; order Rhodobacterales; family Paracoccaceae; genus Neotabrizicola; species Neotabrizicola sp. VNH66. The sequence goes on along the minus strand of NZ_JBMSDW010000019.1, from coordinate 19,688 downwards.
CAGCCAGAACGGCCCCGCATTCTTGGACCGGACCTTGCTGACCAGCGTTCCCAGCTCAGGCATGGCCCACCTCGTGGGTTTCAAGGACAAAGGCGGCCATCGGATCGTCAAGCTCCATCACATGGTTCAGGCAGAATTCATACAGCGCCCCGCGCTGCATCTCGGCGGGCGAGAAGGGGAAGGCGAAGGTCGGCATCGGCTCATCCTCGGTCAGGGGATGGTGCAGCAGATAGGGGTTCAGGATCTTGCCGGCCTCGGCCGCCTGCTCGGGCGTCGGGCAGGTCAGGATGCCCATCACCCCCACCTCGACCGGAATGTCGCGGCGGTTTTCCAGATGGCCCAGAGTGGCATCCATCCCGATCAGCCGCAGCTCCACGCTGAACTCGTCAGGGCGCAGGCCCATCCGCGCCTCGATCTTGGCGGAGACCTTGGCCTCGATGTCGGCGGCCCATTCACGCACGTGCTGCACATAGCGCCGCTCGCGCACCACAGCGATGCCGACGGTCTGGTAGCCCACGATCCGCGCGCCCTCCAGCTTGACCGTATAGCGGCCGGGCACCCATTTCGACCCTTCGACCCGCACCCGCCGCGCATCGACGGCGGTGTAGTCCGAGGCCGTCACATCCAGATGTCCGCCCGGCTCGTGCAGGATGAACGGGTCGGAATTCTCATAAAGCATATGGGCGGAGACGGTGTAGGGCGTGGCCGCCGCCTCGGTCGCCATCGGTTCGATGGTGAAGCCCGCGGCGTCAAAGTCGATCTGGATCGTGCCGGAATTCGGCTGCGTCGTGGCCAGCGCGCCGCATTCGCCGACCTTCGCCCCGTGCCATGCCGCACCGGCATGGTCGCCGCGCTGGATCGGCAGCGCCGCGATGATCGCGGTATCGGTGGTGCGCCCGGCGATCACGATATCGGCGCCGGTGGCCAGCGCGGCCTGCACCTGCTCCACCCCCGCCAGCGCGACGATATTGGTGCAGGTGTCGATCACGCCTGCATCGACCGAAGGCGCCGCGGGCAAGGCGCGCAACGTGCCCTGTTCCAGCGCCGCCTTGACGCGCGCCTTGGGCTGGCCGGATTTCAGCGTGGCGACCTTGACCGCCATCCCCTCCTCTGCAGCGATCTCTCGCGTGATGTCCAGAAGCCAGTCCACCGCATCATCGGCGCCGCAGGTGCCCGCGGTGCCGATGACCAAGGGAACCCCGGCCTTGGCGCGGGCCTGCATCAGTTCGCGCCATTCCACCTTGGTCGAGGCACGCGAGTATTTCGAGACGCCCCGGCCCAGATAGGACGGGCCGCTGTCCGTCGATCCGCCATCGACGGCAATGATGTCGGGGCGGTTTTCCACCCCCCGTTCCAGCGCCTTGCGGTCATAGCCAAGGCCAAGCGCGCCGGTGGGCACAAGCACACGGGTCATTCTTCGGCACTCCTCTCCCATGCCCCCGCGGGGGCGGTGTGAAACATTTCGGGGCGGGCCTTCCGCGCCTTGGCACGGCCCAGATGTTCGGCCAGAAGGTCGGCAGCCCGGTCGCGCGCGCCGCCGTCCAGCGCATCCAAAATGGCCAGATGTTCGGCATTCTGGTCGCGCACCTGTTCAAGGTTCAGCGTCTGGCGGTATTCGATCAGCCGCCGCAGCTGGTTCAGCTTCTGCACGGTGGACAGCAGGAAACGGTTGCCCGACAGGCTGGCCAGCCCTTCGTGGAATTCGGAATTGGCCTCGAACAGTTCCATCTGGCTCAGCCTTTGCCAGCCGCCATCGGCCACGATCTCCTGCCGCCGCCGCAACTCGGCCAGAACCGCAGGATCGGCGCGGAAATCCGCGCTTTGCAGCCCGTGAATTTCAATGGCGCGACGCAGGTCATAGCATTCGCGATAGGCCTCGACCGAGTCGATCAGCGCGGCAAAGGTCCAGCCGCGGCCCTCGTTCCTCTCGATCCAGCCTTCGGCGGAGATGCGGGTCAGGATCCGCCGCAACGCGGGGCGGGAAATGCCATAGCGCCGCATCAGATCCGTCTCGCTGACGCGGTCCGGCAGGCGGCGCGACAGCCGGTCCTCGGCCATGCGCAGGTAAACCGCGGTCTCGCCCCCCTCGGCCCCGGTGTCCTCGGGGGCGATGCGGTCGGGGTCCCGGACGAAAAAGCCGCGGTTCGGCACCTGTTCCACCACGCCCTGATCGGCCAGCAGGGACAGCGCCGCCCGCACCGGCGGGCGCGAGGTGCCCAGCAGGCCCTGAAGGCTGGCCTCGGTCAGGTGCTGGCCGGGTTGCAGGTTCTCGGTCCGGATGTGGCGCATGATCCTCTCGGCCAGGCTACGGTGAAGGTCATTCATGGCGGGCCTCGAAAACTGTCTCATATCGTGATATGCGACATTCTCGGCCCGATCAATCATTCAGCGGTCCAGTGCGGACACGAGGCAATCGGCAAAGCCCGCGGTGCCCAGCGGGCCGCCCAGATCGGCGGTGCGGGTGGCAGGCGTGGCGATCGCTGCCTCCACCTCCGCCTCGACCGCGCGGGCCGCGTCACGCAGCGCAGGCCGGGCGTGACGGTCGGCCAGCCAATCCAGCAGCATTGCCGCCGACAGGATCAGCGAGGTCGGGTTGGCCTTGCCCTGCCCCGCAATATCCGGCGCCGACCCGTGCTGCGCCTGCGCCACGCAGACGGTGTCCCCCTGATTGAGCGACCCGCCTAGACCCAGACTGCCCGAAAGCTCGGATGCCTCGTCCGACAGGATGTCGCCGAACATGTTGGTCGTCACGATCACGTCGAATGTGTCGGGCCGGCGGATCAGATGCGCCGCGGCGGCATCGACGATCAGCTCTTCCAGCACCACCTCGGGGAACTCGGCGGCCACCTTGCGCACCTCGCGCAGGAACAGCCCGTCCGACAGTTTCAGCACATTGGCCTTATGCACCGCCGTCACCCGTTTCCGCCGCCCCATGGCCAGACGGAAGGCCGCGCGCGCCACCCGTTCGCTGGCCCGTGCGGTGATCTTGCGCACCGAAAGGGCCATGTCGGGGTCGGGCATGAATTCCCCGGTGCCTGCAAACATGTTGCGGTCGGAGTAGAAGCCTTCGGTATTCTCGCGCACGATGACCAGATCCATCGGCTTGCGCAGGATCGACAGCCCGTCGCGCGCGCGGCAGGGGCGGATGTTGGCGGAAAGGTCGAAGACCGTCCTCAGCTCACCCGAAGGATTGATGCCGCCCTTGTCGCGCGAGGGGTAATCGTAATGCGACACCGGGCCAAGGATCACCCCATCGACCTGCGGCACCCGGTCCAGCACCGCCTTGGGCAGAGTCGTGCCCTGTTCGGCCAGCGCCTTCAGCCCGATGTCCATCTGTTCGATCTGCAGCCCCAGCCCAAAGCGGCGGTCGGCCACATCCAGAACCCGCAGCGTGGCGGCGGTGATTTCAGGGCCGATTCCGTCTCCGGGCAGGACGAGCAGGCGCATGGCAACCCTTTTGGCATTTTGTCTTCACGAAAGACCAATAAGCGATTCCATGGCATCATGCAATGACAAAATACCAACAGGCTTGGCACGGCAGCCCCGGCATGGCATCAAGGAGATATGACAGAGATCGCCGCCTCGCTGGCCCATCAGATCGCCCGGATGATCCGGGAAGAGGCGCTGCCCCCCGGCACCGCGCTGACCGAGCGCGCGCTGGCCGACCGCTTCCTCGTCTCGCGCACGCCGGTGCGGGCCGCGCTGCAAGAATTGCGGCGCGCGGGGGTTCTGGGCGACGGGCCGCGCGGCGGGCTGGTGGTTGCCGATCCCGGGCGGGCGGAACTGCTGGCCGAGACCGCGCCGCCCGAAGAGGCAGGCGAGGCTGCCTATCTGGCCATCGCGCGCGACCGGCTGGCCGGGCTGATCCCCGACCGGATCAGCGAGAACGAGCTCCTCCGCCGCTATGATCTGAGCCGCCCGCGGCTGCAGACCCTGCTCCACCGCATGGCCGAGGAAGGCTGGGCGGAGCGGCGGCCCGGCCATGGCTGGCAATTCCTGCCGGTCCTGACCTCGATGGAGGCCTACCGGCAAAGCTACCGCTTCCGGCAGGCCATCGAACCCGCCGCCATGCGCGACCCCGGGTTCCGGCTGAACGTGCCGCTGCTGACCCGCCATCTGGAGGAGCAGCGCCGCCTTGTCGCGGGCGAGGTGCTGACCATCACCGGCGTGCACCTCTTCACCGTCAATGCCGCCATGCATGAGGCGATCTGCGAATGCAGCGGCAATGCGTTCTTCATCGAAAGCCTGCGCCGGGTGGACCGGCTGCGGCGGCTGATCGAATACGGGCTGACGGTGGACCGGACCCGCGCCCGCGCGCGCTGCGCCGAACATGTGCAGATGCTGGAACTGCTGCTGGCGGGCCGCAATGATGCGGCGGCCGATCTGATGCACCGCCATCTGGCGGCGCTTGGCCCGATCAAGGCGGCCACCATGGCCGCCGGGCGTGAGGGATCAGCCGAGGCCCCAGATCCGGCGGGCGTTGCCTGACAGGATCGCTGCCCGTTCCTCTGTGCTCATCCCCGAAAGCAGCGCATGCGTGGCGCCCACCCATTCCGGCAGGCTGCTGTGCAGCGTGCAGACCGGGCTGTCCGATCCCCAGACCATCCGCCCCGGCCCGAAGGCGGCGATGATGTGATCGACCCATGGCTGCAGGGTCCCGACCGTCCAGCCGCCGCCGGTATAGGTGGGCAGGCCGGAGAGTTTGACATTCACATGCGGGCGGCGGGCCAGATCGGTGATCTGCGCGGCCCATGGATCAAAGGCGCCGCCCGCAATGTCGGGCACGCCGCAATGATCCAGCACAAAGACCGTCTCCGGGCAGGCATCGGCCAAAGCGGCGGCCAGCGGCAGTTGCCGCGCCAGAACGCAGAGGTCGAACGGCAGGCCCGCGCGGCCCAGACGGGCGATGTTATCCCGGAACAGCGAACCTTCCGACAGATCGTCCGGCATCACATGCAACACGCGGCGCACACCTTTGACCACGCGCCGGTCCACGCGCTCCAGCCATTCCGCAAAACCCGCCGCCTCGGGCCGGGCGGCAGAGATCGCGCCGCGGATCAGGCTGTCCGGTTCGTCCATCAGCCCGGCCACAAAAGCGGTCTCGGCGTCGATGTCGGCAGGGTCAACATCCACCTCCATATGCAGCACATCGGTGATGCCCAGACGGCGCGCGGTGGCGGCGTAATCCGCATAGCTCCAGTCGCGGTCCAGCGCGGGGGCCGAAGCGAGCCACGGGTAAGACAGCCGCCCGCGGTCCACCAGATGCAGATGGGTGTCAAAGATCATGCGCTCCCCCCGGATTTCCGCCGCCTGACCGCGGCAAGCTGCGCGAGTCTTACTTGACTCCGAGGGGCGTGTCACGTTTATGTATGAAAAGATGTTCTGAATATGAAACCAAGCCGAAGCAACGGCGCGGCGCCGCGGACATCACCATCGCAAACGGGGAGGAGAGGACATGAACGGACGGGGAGCCAGCAGCGCACTGGCACTTGTGGCGGGTCTTGGCGCAGGTCTGGGGCTGGCATCTGCCGCGCTGGCCCAGGGCGAATTCGCCGGCGTCACCATCGAGGCCAAGCTGATCGGTGGCCAGCAATACGAGGCGCTCTATGCCCGGATCAAGGACTGGGAGGCCGAGACCGGCGCCAAGGTCAATATCATCAGCCAGAAGAACCACTTCGAGCTGGACAAGGAATACAAGGCCGATATCGCCGCCGGCACCACCAGCTGGTGCGTCGGCTCGAACCATTCGTCCTTCGCCTCGCAATATCCCAGCCTGTTCACCGACCTGACGCCGCTGGTGCCGGCGGAATCGATCGCGGGCTTCGTGCAGGCGAACATTGCCGCGGCCACGCTGGACGGCAAACTGGTGATGCTGCCCCGCGCGCAATTCGACGTCTCGGCGCTATATTACCTCAAGTCGAACTACACCGACCCCGCCAAGGCCGAGGCGTTCAAGGCGAAATACGGCTATGATCTTGCCGTGCCGGAAACCTGGGCGCAGGTGAAGGATCAGGCGGAATTCCTCGCCGCTCCGCCGAATTTCTACGGCACCCAATATGCGGGCAAGGACGAGGCCATCGTCGGCCGGTTCTACGAAATGGTCGTGGCTGAGGGCGGGACGTTCTTCAACGACGACTTCTCGCCCGCGTTCAATTCCGCCGAGGGGCAGAAGGCGCTGCAATGGTTCGTGGACCTCTACAAGGCGGGTGCCGTGCCGCCGGGCACCACCAACTATCTGTGGGATGACCTTGGCAACGGCTTTGCCTCGGGCACCATCGCGCTGAACCTGGACTGGCCGGGCTGGTCGGGCTTCTTCAACGATCCCTCCGCGTCGAAGGCTGCGGGCAATGTGGGCGTGGCGCCCGCACCCAAGGGCTCGGCAGGCGTGCGGACCGGCTGGTCGGGCTTCCACGGCTTCTCGGTCACGGAAAACTGCGCCACCAAAGAGGCCGCGGCCTCGCTGGTGGATTTCCTGACCAACGAGGACAGCCAGAAGCTGGAATCCGCGGCAGGCCCCCTGCCCTCGCGCACGGCGGTCTGGGATTACATCGTGGCCGAAGCCGCGGGCGATGCCTACAAATCCGAAGTTCTGGCCGCCTTCCAGGAAACCGCTGCCACGGCCTTTGCCGTGCCGCCGACGCCCTACTGGATCGAGGCGACGAACCTGATCTACCCGGAACTGCAGGCCGCCATTCTGGGCGACAAGACCACCGAGCAGGCGCTGAATGATGCCGCCGCCGCGGTGGATGAGCTGATGCAGGAAAACGGCGTCTACTGATCGCGTCTTCCGGGCGGCCCCTGCCTCTCTGGGGCCGCCCTTTTCCGACACCCGTGCCCGCAAGGCGCCCCTCATCCCCGGACATTCCATGACACGCGCCAAGCTGCCGCCATGGCTGGTTCTTCTGATGCCTGCCTTTGTCATCATCCTTGCGGTGGTGGCGATCCCGCTGGTCCTGTCGCTCTATTCCAGCTTTACCCCCTTTCACCTGACCCGGCCCGAAACGCTGTGGAAGATCAACTTCCCCTTCAACTATGAGAAGGCGCTGACGGACCTGAACTTCTGGAAGGCCTTCGGTCGCACGGTCCTGCTGCTGACCATCGCGCTGAATGCGGAAATGCTTCTGGGCCTTGGCCTTGCGCTGATGGTGTCCAAGGTGACCCGCGGCCAGCGCCTGCTGCGCACGGCCATGATGTTTCCGATGATGTTCTCGCCCATCCTTGTGGGGTTCCAGTTCAAGTTCATCTTCAACGACAACGTGGGTCTGGTGAACAACGCGCTGCAATCGCTGGGCCTGTCCGACGTGGCCATTCCGTGGCTGGTGGACGGGAACCTGGCACTGTTCTCGATCATCGTGGCGGAAATCTGGACCTCCACCTCGGTCTTTGCGATCCTGATCCTTGCCGGGCTGTTCGCCATGCCGCAGGACCCGCTGGAGGCCGCCAAGGTCGACGGCTGCACGCCGGTGCAGACCTTCCGCTATGTCACCCTGCCGTTCCTGATGCCTTTCATCTACATCGCCATGGCGATCCGGTCGCTGGATGTGGCCCGCGCCTATGACATCGTGCAGGTGATGACCAACGGCGGCCCCGCCCGCCGGACCGAGCTTCTGTGGACGCTGATCGGCCGCACCGGCTATGTCGATGCCCGCATGGGATACGCCAATGCCATGGGCTATATCGCGATCTTCCTGTCCATCGCCTTTACCATCTACTTCTTCGTCAAGCTGCAGAATGCGCGGCGCGAACTGGGCATGGGGGACTGACCATGGCATCCGCCGCACAACACCGCGTGAAAAAGCGCCTGCTGAAGACCGCGCATTTCATCGGCCTGTTTCTGGCCATGTGCGTGATCTGCATCCCCGGCCTGTGGGTCGTGCTGAACAGCTTTCGCCCCACGGTCGAAATCATGGCCAAACCGCCGGTCTGGATCCCCGAAAGCCTGAACCTTGACCATTACCGCGCCATGTTCGGCGGCGCGGGCGAAGGCGGCATCCCGGTCTGGACCTATTTCCGCAACTCGCTGATCATCTCTGTCACCTCGACGCTGATTGCGCTCTTGGTCGGCATGGGCGGCGGCTATGCCTTTGCCCGCTACAAGTTCAAGGGCAAGGCCGCGCTGTTCGTGGGGCTGATGGCAACCCGGGCGGTGCCCGGCGTGGCGCTGTCGCTGCCCCTCTTCATCATCTTCGGACGCACCGGGCTGATCGACACGCATTTCGGGCTGATCCTTGTCTATGTGGCGATGAACGTGCCCTTCACGATCTGGCTGATTGACGGTTTCTTCCGGCAGGTGCCGAAAGAGCTGGCCGAGGCGGCCGAGATCGATGGCTGCACCCGCTGGCAGGCGTTCTGGAAGGTGGAATTTCCGGTGGCCCGCGCGGGCATCGCCAGTGCCGGGATCTTTGCCTTCCTCACCTCGTGGAACGAATATGCGCTGGCCAGCCAGCTGACCCGCTCCACCACGTCGAAGACCATGCCCGTGGGTCTTCTGGATTTCACCTCGCAGTTCACGCTGAACTGGGGCGGCATGTGCGCGCTGGCGGTGCTGATGATCATCCCCGCGCTATTGCTGACCTTCCTCGTGCAGAAACATCTGATCGCCGGCCTGACCTTCGGCGGCGTGAAAGGATAAGCCATGGCTCAGGTCCATCTTCGCAACGTCGTCAAGGCTTATGGCGCGCTGCGCGTCGTTCATGCCATCAATCTGGACATCGCCGAGGGCGAGTTCGTCGTCCTTGTCGGGCCTTCGGGCTGCGGCAAATCCACCACTTTGCGGATGGTGGCGGGGCTGGAGGATATCTCGGGCGGGGAAATCCTGATCGGGGACCGGGTGGTCAACGACCTGCCCCCGCGGGAACGCAATCTGGCGATGGTGTTCCAGAACTATGCGCTTTACCCGCATATGACGGTGAAAGAGAACCTTGGCTTTTCGCTGAAGATCGCCAAGCGCCCGCAGGCCGAGATTGACGCCGCGGTGAAGGAAGCCGCGGAAATCCTTGCGCTGACGCCGCTTCTGGACCGCAAGCCCGGCGCGCTGTCCGGCGGGCAGCGCCAGCGCGTCGCCATGGGCCGCGCCATCGTGCGCCAGCCGGAGGTATTCCTGTTCGACGAGCCTCTGTCGAACCTTGATGCCAAGCTGCGCACCCAGATGCGGGTGGAAATCAAGAAGCTGCACCAGAAGGTCGGCTCGACCGTGATCTATGTCACTCATGACCAGATCGAGGCGATGACGCTGGCCGACCGGATCGTCATCATGCGCGACGGCCATATCGTTCAGGTCGGCACGCCCTTGGAGGTGTTCGAGCGCCCGGTGGACACGTTCGTCGCCACTTTCATCGGCTCGCCCCCCATGAACCTGTTGTCGGGCACCGTGCAGGCGGGCCGAGTGGTGCTGGCCGACGTCACCGCCATTCCGGTGCCGCCCGACCTGAAGGTCGCGGACGGGCGCCGGGTGCAGCTGGGCATCCGCGCGGATAACATCATGCCCGAGGGGCATGCCATGCCGCCGACCGCCCATATGGCCCATGTGGACATGGGCGTGACCCTGACTGAACCGCTTGGCACCGAAACGCTGATCTTCGCCACGCTGGCCGGGACCGAGGTTCAGGCCAAGATGCTGAACCCCCGCCCCGTCACCCCGGGTGAGGTGCTGCGCTTTGGCATCGCGCTGGACAAATGCCACCTCTTCGACGCCGAAACCGGCGCCAGCCTGCGGGGATAGGCCATGCCAAAGGTTCTTCAGGCCGAAGCCTTCCTTGTGGACCTTGTGCCCAAGGTCAAACGCACCGATGCCATCCAGTCCTTCAAATCGCAGGAGACGATCTTCGTCACCCTGACCGATGCCGAGGGCGCGACAGGCATGGGTTACAGCTATACCATCGGCGACGGCGGCTTTGCCGTGCTGTCCTTGTTGCAGCGCACCCTTTTGCCCCGGCTGATGGGACAGGAGGCCGACCGGATCGAAGGCATCTGGCGCGACCTGCTGTTCTCTTCGCATGCCACCGCCGTGGGGCCGATCATGTCGCTGGCGCTGGCGGCCATCGACACCGCGCTCTGGGATCTGCGCGGACACCGCACTGGCCTGCCGCTGCATCTGCTGGCGGGCGGGGCGAAGACCCGGGTGCCGATGTATTCGACCGAGGGCGGCTGGCTGCATCTGGAGCCCGCGGCGCTGGTGGAAGACGCGCTGGCCATGCGCGAGGCGGGATTCAAGGGCTCGAAGATCAAGATCGGCAAGCCCACCGTCGCGGGCGATGCCGCGCGGCTGTCGGCGGTGCGCGACGCGCTTGGCGATGATTATGAGATCATGACCGACGCCAACCAGTCGATGACGCAACCCGAAGCCAGCCGTCGCCTTGCCCTGCTGGAATCGCTCAACATCGCGTGGTTCGAGGAACCCCTGCCCGCCGATGACATCGCGGGCCATGCCCGGCTGACGCGGCAAAGCCGGGTGCCGATTGCCGTGGGTGAGTCGATGTATTCCCCCGGCCAGTTCGCCGATTACATCGCCGCGGGCGCCTGCGGCATCGTGCAGGCCGATGTGGCCCGCGTGGGCGGCATCACCCCCTGGCTGAAGGTGGCCCATCTGGCCGAGGCGCATAACCTGATGATCTGCCCGCATTTCCTGATGGAACTGCATGTCTCGCTGGTCTGCGCCGTGCCGAATGCGCCCTGGCTGGAATATATACCGCAGCTGGACGACATCGCCGCCCCGATGGGCCGCGAGGGCGGCCATGCGCTGGCGCCCGTCACGCCCGGCCTTGGCATCGAATGGGACCACGCCGCCCTTGCCGCCCGCACCGCGGACGGCAGCCGCTTCACCGTGAGGGCATCATGAAACGCTACGCCTCCGTCATCGGGCTCAGCGCAGAGGGCAAGGCCGAATATATCGCGCTGCATGCCGCGGTCTGGCCCGGCGTGCTGGCCAAGATCAGCGACTGCCACATCCGCAATTACTCGATCTTCCTGAAAGAGCCGGAGAACCTGCTGTTCTCTTACTTCGAATATCACGGCACGGACTTTGCCGCCGACATGGCCCGCATGGCCGAAGACCCGGAAACCCAACGCTGGTGGGCGGTGAACAAGCCGCTGCAACGCCCATTGGACACAAGGGCCGAGGGCGAGTGGTGGGCCGACATGCCGGAGATTTTCCACCATGACTGAGCTTCTCCAGACCATCGCGCCCCCGTCGCGCAGCCTGCCGGTGGTGATCTTCGGCGCGGGGTCCATCGTGACCGATGCCCACCTGCCCGCCTATGCCAAGGCCGGGTTCACCGTGGCCGGCATCTATGACCCGGACCGCGCCAAGGCCGAAGCCATCCTGCCGCCCGGCGCCGTGGCCTATGCCAGCATGGCGGACGCGACCGCCGCGGGAACAGCGGTGGTCTATGACCTTGCCGTGCCGCCCGCCGCCATTCCCGGCATCCTGCGCACCCTGCCCGAAGGCGCGGTGGCGCTGATCCAGAAGCCGATGGGATCGGACCTGAAGACCGCGGATGAGATCATCGGCATCCTGCGCACCCGCAACATCCGCGCCGCGGTGAATTTCCAGCTGCGCTTTGCGCCCATGGCGCTGGCGCTGAAGGATGCCATCGCGCAGGGGCAACTGGGTGATCTGGTTGATTTCGACGCCTGGCTCGCGCTGGACACGCCATGGCACCTCTGGGCCTTTTTGGCCGATCTGCCGCGGGTGGAAATCCTGCTGCATTCGATCCACTACCTTGATTTCATGCGCGATCTGCTGGGCAACCCGCTGGGGATTGCTGCGCGGACCATGGGGCATCCGTCCTCGACCGTGTCGAACACCCGCACCGCGATGATGATGGATTACGGCCCTGAAGTGCGCGCCAACCTGTCGATCAACCACAACCACGCCTTCGGCCGCAAATTTCAGGCCTGCGAATTCCGCATCTGCGGCACCAAGGGCGCGGCTTACATGAAACTGGGCGTCAACCTCGACTATCCGCGGGGCGAGCCGGACGAGCTGTGGCTGAACACCGGCGCGGGCTGGGAACAGGTGCCGCTGATCGGCAACTGGTTCATCGAGGCTTTCGTGGGCCGCATCACGCAGGTCATGCGCTTTGCCGTGGGCGAGGACGACGCCCTTCAGGGCAGTGCCGAGGACGCATGGCACACGATGGCGCTGGTCGAAGCCGCCTATGACAGCGCCGCCGCCCCCCTTTACCCGATCAGGACTGCCCCCGATGCTTGAGCAAGTGAAATACTTCGAGGATTACGAGATCGGCGAGGCGCGCGACACCGTGGGCCGCACCATCACCGAGACCGATTTCGTCGTCCATGCCGGGCATTCCGGCGACTTCTTTCCGCACCATCTGGATGCGGAATTCTGCAAGACCCTGCCCTTTGGCCAGCGGATCGCCCATGGCACCATGGTTTTCACCATCGGCGTCGGCCTGACGGCCACGATCATCAACCCGGTGGCGTTCTCCTACGGCTATGACCGGATGCGCTTTGTGAAGCCGGTGTTCATCGGCGACACCATCCGCTCGCGGGTGGAGATCATCGGCAAGGAGTTGATGGAAAAGCGCCCGGGATATGGCCGCGTCACAGAACGGCTGACCGTGACCAAACACACGGGCGAAACCGCGCTGGTGGCCGATCACATCTATATGGTGGAGTGCCGGAAGTGACCCATGATTTCGGCCCGTTCCTGCTGCTGTCCGACAAGGACAACGTGCTGGTGGCCCGCGCCAATGCGGCTGACGGCGCGGTGGTGACGCTGGAATCCGGCGCGGTGCGCCTGTCCCGCGCCATTCCCATGGCCCACAAGATCGCCCGCCGCCCGATTGCCGAAGGCGAAGTGATCCTGAAATACGGCATGCCCATCGGCGTAGCCACCGCGGCCATTGCGGCGGGCGATCACGTCCATGTCCACAACATCCGCTCGGCCTATACCGCAACCCATGCGTTGCAGGATGCCGACGGGCTTTCGGCGGGGGTCTCGCTATGAGTGACATTCAGGGCTGGCTGCGGAAGGACGGGCGCAAGGGCATCCGCAACACGCTGGTGGTGGCCTATCTGGTGGAATGCGCGCATTTCGTGGCGGCCGAGATCGTCCAGCGCTTCCGCAACACCGCGCATGAAGGCGATGTGCAGCTGATCGGCTTTCCGGGCTGCTACCCGAACGAATATGCCGCGCAGATGATGGAAAAGCTCTGCACCCATCCGAATGTGGGGGCGGTGCTGTTCGTGTCACTGGGCTGCGAGAGTTTCGACAAGGTGCGCGCGGCCAATGCGGTCGATGCCTCGGGCCGGCCGGTCAAGACGCTGGTGATCCAGCGGACGGGCGGCACCCGGTCCACCATTCAGGCAGGCGCCGACTGGATCGCGCAGACCCTGGCGCAGATCGCCGAAGGGCCGCGCGCCGCCATGGGCGTGGATGAGCTGATCATCGGCACGGTCTGCGGCGGGTCGGACGGCACCTCGGGCATTTCGGGCAATCCGGCGGCGGGCAAGGCCTTTGACCTTCTGGTCGGCGAAGGCGCGGCCTGCATTTTTGAGGAAACGGGCGAACTGATCGGCTGCGAAGAGATCATGGCCGACCGCGCCGTCACCCCCGAACTGGGACAGCTTTTGCGCGAAAGCGTGCAGAAGGCGGAACGCTATTACGCCACGCTGGGCTATGGCTCTTTCGCGGCCGGGAATGCCGCGGGCGGGCTGTCCACCATCGAGGAGAAATCGCTGGGCGCCTATGTCAAATCCGGCGACAGCCCGATTTCCGGCCTGATCAAGCCCGGCGACATTCCCCCGAAAGGCGGGCTTTACCTGATGGATGTGGTCCCCGATGGCGAGGTGCGCTTCGGTTTCCCGAACATCAGCGACAATGCCGAAATCGTCGAAATGATCGCCAGCGGGGCGCATCTGTCGCTTTTCGTGACGGGGCGCGGCTCAGTCGTGGGGTCCGCCATCTCTCCGGTCATCAAGATCTGCGCCAACCCCGACACCTATCGCGCGCTGGCCGAGGACATGGACGTGAACGCGGGCGACATCATCGAGGGGCGGCGGACCATCACTGAGGTCGGGCAGGAAATCCGCGATCTGGTGGTGGCGGTGGCGGCCGGACGGCAGACCAAATCCGAGGAACTGGGTCACCGCGAATTCATCCTGACCTACAAGAGCTTTGAACCGATCGGCCCGGCCTGCCTGCCGGGCGCGGCATGACGGAGGACACCATGGAACGACTGACGGGCAAAACCGCCCTGATCACCGCGGCAGGGCAAGGCATCGGCCGCGCCTCGGCCGAGCGGATGGCGCGTGAGGGGGCGAAGGTCATCGCCACGGATGTGAACCCCGCGCTGGTGGCCGATCTGGCAAAGGTGCCGGGGGTGGAGGCGCATGTCCTGAACGTGCTGGACCCCGCCGCCATCACCGCGCTGATCGAAAAGACCGGGCCGGTGGATATCCTCTTCAACTGCGCGGGGGTCGTGCACAACGGCACCGTGCTGGAAGCGACCGAGGCGGAATGGGATTTCGCCTTTGACCTGAACGCCAAGGCGCAGTTCCGCATGATCCGCGCCGTGCTGCCCGGCATGCTGGCCAAGGGCGCGGGCTCCATCATCAACATGTCCTCGGTCGCGGGGCCGAAAAAGGGGCCGATCAACCGGGCCGTTTATTCCGCCTCCAAGGCCGCCGTCGTGGGCCTGACCCGCGCGGTGGCCGCGGATTATGTGGCGCAGGGCATCCGCTGCAATTCCATCTGCCCCGGCACCGTGGACAGCCCGTCCCTGCATGAGCGGCTGAAGGCGACCGGCGATTACGAAGGCGCGCTGAAGGCCTTTGTCGCGCGGCAGGCCATGGGCCGCCTTGGCCACGCGGATGAGATTGCCGCGCTGGTCTGCTACCTTGCCTCGGACGAGGCGGGCTTTACCACCGGCACCGAACATGTGATCGACGGCGGCTGGACGACCTGAGGAGACGACGATGAAACTAGTCCGTTATGGCACCCGTGGCGCCGAAAAGCCCGGGATGATCGACGCCGAAGGCCGGTTGCGCGACCTGTCCGCCCATGTGCCCGACATCGCCGGCGCCGTGCTGGCCGACCTGTCGGCGCTGCAGGCGCTGGACCCCGCCAGCCTGCCGCTGGTCGAGGGCGATCCGCGCTATGGCGCCTGCGTGGGCCAGATCGGCAAATTCATCTGCATCGGGCTGAACTACTCGGACCACGCCGCCGAAAGCGGCATGGCCGTCCCGCCCGAGCCGGTGATCTTTGCCAAATACACCAGCGCCGTCTGCGGCCCGAATGATGACATCATCATCCCCCGCGGCAGCGAAAAGACCGACTGGGAGGTGGAACTGGCCTTCGTCATCGGCAAGCCCGGCAAATACATCGCCGAGGCCGATGCGATGGATCATGTCGCGGGCTTCTGCGTCTGCAACGATGTGAGCGAGCGCGCCTATCAGACCGAACGGTCCGGCCAATGGTCCAAGGGCAAATCCTCGGACAATTTCGGCCCGCTGGGGCCCTGGCTGGTGACGCGGGATGAGGTGGCCGATCCGAACGACCTGCGCATGTGGCTGACCGTCAACGGCGAGAAGATGCAGGACGGTTCGACCAATACCATGGTCTATCAGGTGCCCTTCCTTGTCTCCTACCTGTCGCAGTTCTTCACCCTGCATCCGGGCGACGTGATCTCGACCGGGACGCCGCCCGGCGTGGGTCTGGGGATGAAGCCCCCGCGCTATCTGAAGGCAGGCGATGTGGTGGAACTGGGGATCGAAGGCCTGGGCACGCAGCGCCAGACCTGCGTGAACGATCTGTGAGAAAGGCAGGGGGCGCTCGCGCCCCCTCGGGCCGCCGAAGGGACGGCCCTTCACCCCCTGAGGATATTTGTGAACAGATGAATGGGGCGAAGCCTTGCGCCCCCTGCACGGCCGTTGCGTGCGGCGGCGTCGCATGGCAGAGAATGCCGAGCAGATTTCACAGGTGAAAGAGCATGTCCGAGACCGACGACGAAGGCCGCTACCGCGCCCCCGCGCTGGACAAGGGTCTGGACATGATCGAGCTTCTGGCCACGACCGAAGACGGGCTGACGCTGAAGGATATTTCCACCGCCCTTGGCCGGTCACCGACCGAGCTTTACCGGATGCTGGACCGGCTGGCGCGGCGCGGCTATGTCGCGCGCCGCGGCGACACCTATGAATTGACGATGAAGCTGTTCCTGCTGGCCCATCTGCGACCGCCGATCCGGCGGCTGGTGGCGCAGGCCATGCCGGTGATGCGGCGGTTCACCCAGGCCGCGGATCAGGCCTGCCATCTGGTGAAATACGACCGCGGCGATCTTGTGGTGATCGCGCAGGTGGAGGCGCCGGGCTACTGGGGCGTGACGATCCGGGTTGGGGCACGGATCGGGCTGGTGAACTCCGGCTCGGGCCATGTGTTTCTGGCCTATGCCTCGCCCGAGGAGCGGGCGCTGATGTTCGAAGAGCATGAGAAGATGCCCTATGAGATCGCCCCCCCCGATCTGGACGGCCGGCTGGCGGAGGTGCGGCGGCAGGGATACGAGGCGATGGAAAGCCAACAGACCCCCGCAGTGGCCAACCTGTCGATTCCCATTCTGGGCGCGAACGGCACGGTACTGGCGGCGCTGACCTGCCCCTTCGTGCGGCGACTGGAAAACCCCGATGCGCCGGACCGCGCGCGGGTGCTGGACCTGCTCTTGGCCGCGGGGCGTGAGATGGCGGCGCTGTCGGCCTGATCCCCCTGCCCTTTGCGCACCGATGCCCCGGCCCCCGCGGCCGGGGTTTTTCTTTGCGCAAGCTGCGGTCATTCGATTTCACACTTGAATGAAACTTCCATAAATGAAAAACTATCTCATAGACGAAATTCATGCCGCGCCGCCGCAGATTCCCGCGCAGGCGCAGCGTGCCGGAGGATGACGTGACACCCGACCCGAAAGACGCCCCCGTCCTGCCGCTGGACGGCCTTCTGGTGCTGGACATGAGCCAGTTCCTCTCCGGCCCCTACTGCTCACTTCGGCTGTCGGATATGGGCGCGCGGGTCATCAAGATAGAGCGGCCGGACGGGGGCGACCTGTCGCGGCGGCTCTATCTGTCGGATACCGAGATCGGCGGCGACAGCACCATCTTTCACGCCATCAACCGCGGCAAGGAAAGCCTCGCCATCGACCTGAAGAACCCCGCCGATCTGGCCGCGCTGAAGCGGCTGGTGGCGCGGGCCGATGTGCTGATCCAGAATTTCCGGCCCGGGGTGATCGAACGGCTGGGGCTGGATTATGACGCCGCCCGCGCGATCAACCCGCGGCTGGTCTATGCCTCGATCAGCGGCTACGGGGATGAGGGGCCCTGGGTCATGCGTCCGGGGCAGGATCTGCTGGCGCAGGCGCGGTCGGGGCTGATGTGGCTGAACGGCGACGCCGATCAGGGGCCGGTGCCCTTTGGACTTGCCGTGGCCGATATGCTGGCGGGCGCGGCCTGCTGTCAGGGCATTCTGGCCGCACTGGTGCGGCGCGGGATTTCCGGCACCGGCATGCATGTGCAGACGAGCCTGATGGAGGCGCTGATCGACCTGCAGTTCGAGGTGCTGACCACCCATCTGAACGATGGCCGGCGGGTGCCCAAACGCTCGGGCTACCGCAGTGCGCATGCCTATCTGTCGGCGCCCTATGGCGTCTATCAGGCGGCGGACGGCTGGCTGGCGCTGGCGATGACGCCCCTGCCGAAGCTGGCCGCGCTGATGGAGATCGGCAGTCTGGCGCCTTATCTGGACGATCCGGCGGCGGCCTTTGCCCACCGCGACACGATCAAGCGGCTGATCGCCGAAGCGGTCGCCACCCGCAGCGTGGACGACTGGCTTTCGGTGCTGGAACCCGCCGACATCTGGTGCGCCCGCGTGCTGGACTGGCCGGAACTGCTGGCCTCGGACGGGTTCCGGGTGCTGGATATGCTGCAGACCGTGACCCGCGCCGATGGCGTCTCCATCGACACCACCCGCCTGCCGCTGCGCCTGAACGGCCACCGGCCCGCAAAGCCGCAGGCCGCGCCCCGCATCGGCGACCATTCCGACCTGATCCGCAAGGAGTTCGACCTGTGACCCGTCTCAAAGGCATGACATGGAGCCATCCGCGCGGCTACGACCCGATGGTGGCCTGCTCGGCGCTTTGGGCCGAAAAGACCGGCGTGCAGATCGACTGGGACAAACGCTCGCTGCAGGATTTCGAGAGTTTCCCGGTGGAGGAGCTGGCGCGAGCCTATGACCTGATCGTCATCGACCACCCCCATGTCGGCCAGATCACGCAGGAGGGCTGCCTTGCCCCGCTGGACCTGCCCGGGCGCGAGGCGGAGCTGGCGGCGCTGGCCGCCGGATCGGTGGGGGCAAGCTACCCCAGCTACAACTGGCAGGGGCGGCAATGGGCCTTTCCGATTGATGCGGCAACGCAGGTGCTGGCCTGGCGTCCCGACCTGATCGCCACGGCCCCCGCGACCTGGGCCGAAGTGCTGGAACTGGCGCGCGCGGGCCGGGTCCTGTTGCCGCTGCGCCCGCCGCATTCGCTGATGTGTTTCTACACGCTGGCCGGAAATCTGGGGACGCCCTGCCGGACCGAGGGCGAACTGATCGGCGCGGAAGATGGTGCCCGGGTGTGGGAGGCGTTGCGCGAACTGGCCGATCTGGTGCCCGAAGCCTGCGCCACGCAAGATCCGATCACCGTGTTTGAACAGATGGCCGCGGAGGGCAGCCGCTATGCCGTGGCCCCGCTGATCTATGGTTACGTGAACTACGCCATCGCCGGGTTCCGCCCGCATCTGATCCGCTTTGCCGATATCGCCGTGGCCGGGGAAACGGGGCCTGTCGGATCAGCCCTTGGCGGCACCGGGATCGCGGTTTCGGCCTTCTCGAAGGCCCGTGAGGCCGCGACCGACTTCGCTTTCTGGGTCGCCGGGGCCGAGGTGCAGCGCGGCTCCTTTGCCGCCGCCGGCGGCCAGCCGGGCCATGCCGCGGCATGGGAGGATGACGGGGTGAACACCGCCACCGCCGGCTTTTACCGCGACACCCGGTCCACGCTGGAAGGCGCCTGGGTCCGCCCGCGCCACAACGGCTATATGGCATTCCAGGAGGCGGCATCGCAGCGCATCACCGCAGGATTGCTGGCGCGCGAAGCGGCGGGACCGGTGGTCACCGATCTGAACACGCTATTCCGGCAGAGCTTCGGCTGAACCCAGCTGGGGCGGCCGAACCGTCTCGCGCTGGCCAGGGCCCGTCTTTCCACTGCGCGGTGTCCAGACCGGACCCGCCTCCAAACGCAAGCCAGGTGGACGGGACTGCCGAACCCGCAGTCCTCATCTGTGGACCGTTGCTGCACCGGATCAGGGGGCCGTTGAAGAAGCACGAAGGCCAAGCCTGCATCCTTCTTGCCGGGGCCACCGGCCGGTGTCGGCCAAATTGCAAACAAACCGCGACGCAGACGAGCTGGCCCGCCATCCGCGGCCGGATCCACAGGACGGCTGCGGCAAAATTCCGCGCGGATCCTCGACCGCTCTGCAACAAGGTCAGATATCCCCGAGCAGGATTCCTAATTCTGTGCCGTGACCTGCCCCCCGGAAGATCCCTCGCTGTGATGTAGAGTCTGCCCAACCTGAGAAGGAGCAGACGACATGAGGAAAAGCCGTTTCACCGAGGCGCAAATCATCGGGATGATCAAGGAACAGGAGGC
>NZ_JBMSDW010000018.1:0-87066 GCF_049445895.1 Neotabrizicola sp. VNH66 | reverse complement strand
TATCCCCGAACCGGGATCTGCTGCACCGCATCCCCCTTGAACGCGTCGCTGTAGTTGCTCGTCCCCATCTCGGCCTCCTTGCCTCAAAGCTAGGGCGCAAAGCGTCTACAAATCTAGGCGCACCTCATTTCATGGGCTGGGGGCTGCGCCATGCGCAGAACGTCATCGAACATTACGCCCGCCTTACCCCCGGCGAGTCTGATCGCATTCTTGAGGCCCTGACTGCGGCTAAACGGGGCGTAGCGTGAACAGATTTTCAAAACGCTGTTCAAAATGGACGCCCGAAAGGGCGGCGCGCTTCAGCTAAGTGTTTGAAAATATTTGGAGGCGGGTACCGGAATCGAACCGGTCTTCACGGATTTGCAATCCGCTGCGTAACCTCTCCGCCAACCCGCCGGAGCCTTGGCTTCATTAGGTTTTTCCGGGGGCATGGTCAAGCGCTTATCACTCCGGCCGTCACGCTCTTGTTCTGGCTCGGTTCTGTTCATTGCTGCGCCCCCTGCACCCGCGCGATCTGCCGTCCTTCGCCCGTATTGTTGCGGCCATCGCCTTGGCGGGATCAGCGGACCAGCACATGAAGCCACTGTCATCACGGCGCTGCCTTGGCGTTTTTGCAACCCTCTGAACCTGGACGGTTCCCTTCGCGCACCCATGCGGTTAGCCGGGTTTCATGAGCAAACCATCCCCCGTCGGCTCTTGCACGACGAACTGGTACAGCTGCTCTGCCTCGCCGCGCAAGCGCGGGTCGCAGCTGCCCTGGCTGGACCGGGGGCGACCTGGCTCGCGCTGCCTGATGGCATGCCCGGTCGGCCTGCGGTGTCCCCGGATGCCGCGATCCGGTTCTGCCTGACGATCGAGGATTTGTTCAGGCTGCCGTGAGGCAGACGACCGGCATGGTGGCCCGCCTGCTGAAACTTGCCGGCCTGGACCGGGACGTATCTGACGGCACCACCTTGTGCTGCCGACAGAAAACGCGCGCTGTCCAGACCGCTATCGGTGCTAGCACGGGCATCAAGGTCCTCGGCTGATCCGCTTGGCAGGCGCGCAAGCACGGCGTTCAGGGGCGTCGCCAAGGGCGCATGGTCCATCCGGCGATGGGGACCGCAACGTCAGGACATCCGCGCCGTCGCGTTTCCGTCCAGCAGCGATCGCGACAGTCCGTTCTTGGCAGAGGCGCTTGGCCAGATCCCTGGGCGCGAAAGGATCGGCACCGTGCCAGCCGACGGGGCCCAGGACAGCCGCCGCCACGCCGCGATCATCGACCGCCAGCCCGCACCAATCCTCCCGATCTGCAAGAACGGGCGTCCGTGGAAAGAAGATGGCCGCAATCGCAAGAAACGAAACCCTACGCGCCCCCCGGCGACACGGTAGGGCATTCTGGAAGCGCAGGCCCGGATACCACGTCCGAAGCCGGATCGAAGCAAAGATGCGTCGCCTCAAGGCGTTCGGTGAGCGCATCGCGGCAAGATATCCCGACAGTCAGACCGCAGAAACCCGGATCCGCGTCGCAGGGGTGAACCGCTGCAACGCATTCGGCAAAGCCGAGACAGTCCGTGTGGGCGGAGGATAACGGGGAAAGGGGGGCGTCACGCCTCAAACAGGAATTTCGCAACAAGGCCGATGCGCTTGAAAAGCGCTCACAAGAGGCTGGTTTATAAAAGGCCCGGTCGCGCCGCGGCCCTATGCGCTGCAACCGGGGCCTGTCGCCGGGTGGCTTAAGCCCGGCTAGCGGACAAGGGAGAGGATCACAAACCTTAGGCTCGATCTTCATTTAGCCGCTTCGGCAGGCGGTTCGGCGAACGCCAGGTTCGGATCGACCACGGATGCTCGAAGCTTGTCTGACATCGCTTCGGAATATGCGGTAGCTTTCAACTTGGACATGCCCGCCTCAAGCCTGCCAGCTTCGGCGCTTACTTCGGTCGCATGAAGCATCGCCTCGGGTCGTCCGGCGCGACGTGCTTAGCCATCCTGCTACGGTTTCTTGACCTACCGGTGATCGGGGCCGGCACTTTGGGTCTGCTCTACCCTCCGCTCCGCCACTGCCAGACCTTCCCGGAAATACCGCGCCGCAATGGGCTCTGCCCCTCATGCGTCTGTTGAAGGGCGAGGCCGGGAGTGATCTGGGGCGGGTATGGAAGGCACCGGCCGCACATCCACCGGAAGGCACCCCCTTGCCAGACGTGAAGGGTGCGGCAGAAATCCTTATCAGCTTCGGCTTGGCATAGCTTTCAGACACCCGCAGCTCATCAGCCCCGGCTGCTTTTCAGCGGCGGGGCTGTCTTTTTTCACGTGGCCGATTTTTCACGCCAAAATTGCTGCGCCGCCAATTCAGCGGTCGTTGTCGGGGGCGATGAACGGGCTTCCATCAAGGCCGGGCTGGATTGTCCTAACTGCCGAGTATTGTCATGCGGGCCGTGGAAATGGACCTCGCGCCGTCGCGCGGTCCGGTTTTCTGAGAGATCCCCCAACTTGCGCATCGAGCTGGAGGAGACTTGCGCCCCGCAATCCACCACGCGCCTCGGCACAGGGACGACTTCTACGGCGGATATAAGGGGGGCTGGTCTGACCGATGCCCTGTCGCGGATGCGCGAAAAGGGCGGGGGGCGGGCAGGAGCGGCTCAGTTATACTGGCTGGGCGATTGCGGCCACTGGTCCATGCCGGCCCAGTAGCGGCGCAAATCAACGCTGTTGCGCGGGTCGTCGGACAGCGCCTCGATCGCGGCGGCGATGGCATTGCCGCCGCCGAGCGTGGCGATCACCATGCCGCAATGATGCAGCCGGTGATAATCGGGGTCGCGGGCCAGCGAGGCATCGCTGGTGTCGGAAGCACGCTCACGCAGGCTTTCCAAGGCGCTGCCAGCTTCGCGGAAGGCGGCAAAAAGTTGTTGGTAGTGAAGGGTCATGACCTGCCTCGAAAGCTGAAGTCGAACCCTTGTCCAATAGCATTGCGGCGTAAATCGGGCAAAGTTGCGCCAATAAAGGGCGCGCAACGCTGCCGGCCCGCAACGGTCCCGCGCCGGCCGCCCTGGGCCGGCGCGGGAGGGGCGATTAGCTGAAGACCCGGGTCAGCGCGGTGTCGATGGCGCCGGTGATCTGGTCGATGTCATCGGCTGTGGCGATCAGCGCGGGCGAGAGGCAGAGCGTGTTATTCAGCCCCGGAAGCGAGCGGTTGGTGGCGCCGATGATCACCCCTTGGGCGAAGCATTCGGCCACCACGGCCTGCACCCGCTTTTCATCCATCGGCTCCTTGGTGCCGCGGTCGGTGACCAGCTCGGCGCCCAGGAACAGGCCCTTGCCGCGCACATCGCCGATGACCTTGTGCTTTTCCATCAGCCCCTGCAGGTTCGCAAGGCAGCGCTCGCCCATGCGGGCGGTGTTCTCGACCAGCCCCTCATCCTCGATGATCCGCATGTTCTCCAGCGCCGCCGCCGGCCCCGAGGTGCAGCCGCCGAAGGTGGAGATGTCGCGGAAATAGCTCATCGGATCGGCGGCATCGGCCTTGAAATACTCGAACACCCGCTCGGTCGTGACGGTGCAGGAGATGGCGGCGTAGCCGGAAGCCAGGCCCTTCGCCATGGTCACGAAATCGGGCTTGATGCCGTAATGCTGGTAGCCGAACCACTCGCCGGTGCGGCCCATGCCGCAGACGACCTCGTCGATATGCAGCAGGATGTCATATTTGCGGCAGATTTCCTGCACCCGCTCCCAATAGCCCTTGGGCGGGACGATGACGCCGCCGCCTGCGGTGATGGGCTCCAGCACGATGGCACCCACGGTGTCCGGGCCTTCGCGCAGGATCACCTCTTCGATGGCATCCGCGGCGCGTTCGCCGTAATTCTCCACATCCCATTGCTTGCGGTATTCAAGGCAATGCGGCACCCGGACAAAGCCGTCGGGGTAGGGGCCGTATTGCTCTGCCCGCTGATCCTGACCGGAGGTTGCCAGCGCCCCGATGGTGGTGCCGTGATAATCGCGGTCGCGGTACAGGATCTTCCACTTGCGGCCGCCATGATGCTTGTGCGCGATCTGGCGCACCATCTTGTAGACCTTCTCATTCGCCTCGGAGCCGGAGTTGGAATAGTAGACCCGGGTCAGCCCCGGCATCTTTTCCGCCAGTTTCTCGGCAAAGATTGCGCCGGGGACCGAGCCCGAGGCCCCGGCGAAATAGTTCATTTTCAGAAGCTGGTCATAGACCGCGCGGGCGATCGTTTCGCGCCCGTAGCCGACATTGACCGTCCAGACCCCGCCCGAGACGGCGTCCAGCATCTCGCGCCCCTTGGCGTCCCAGACGCGCATGCCCTTGCCTTCAACGATGACGCGAGGGTCGATGCTCTCAAACGCCTTGTGTTGCGTCAGATGGTGCCAGACATGGGCGCGGTCAGCCTCGACCACGCGCTCCATGTCGTTCATGCCCTGAAGGCCTTCCATGACTTATCCTTCCCTGCCGGAATGCTTTGGCCCACTATCGGCGAAAATCCGGGCGGGCCTTAGGTCCAGACGCGCCGCCGCTTTGGGGCCAGTTTGCATGCGGCCGTCCGTGGCTTGACTTTGCGGGGGCCACTGGCGTTGATGGCGCCAGATTTTCCTGTGGATGACTCCAGAATGGCAATCCCGGTCGAGGCCTTCTTTCTTGCCGCGGGGGGCGCGGGCACATTGCAAAGCCGCATCCGCGCGATGGTGACGGATGGCATCCTGTCGGGCCGGTTCCGGCCGGGGCAGAAGATGCCGTCCTCGCGCGCTTTGGCCGAACATCTGGGGGTCAGCCGCATCACCGTGACACTGGCCTATGGCGATCTTGTGTCGTCGGACTATCTGACGGCAAAGGGGCGGTCGGGCTACTATGTCTCGGACAATGCGCCGCGCGCGCCGGAATTCCCGAAGGCGCAGCGCCCGGCGGCCGAGGTGGATTTCGGCGCGCTCTCCGGTCACCGCTTCACCGGGGCCATGGCGGGTGTCGAACGGCCCGAGGATTGGGACCGCCACCCCTGGCCATTCGTCTATGGCCAGACCGATGCCACTTTGTTCGATCATCAGAACTGGCGGGCCTGTGCGCTGCGGGCGCTTGGGCGGCGGGATTTTCCGGCGCTGACCTCGGACTTCTACGAACGCGATGATCCCGCGCTGATCGAACAGGTTTTGCGGGTGATTCTGCCGCGGCGGGGGATCGCCGCCGGCGCGGATGAGGTGCTGCTGACCCTTGGCGCCACCAATGCTTTGTGGATCGCGGGGCAGGTCCTTCTGGGGCCGGGGCGGCGGGCGGTGGTGGAGAACCCCACCTATCCCGGTCTGCGCCGCATGCTGCAGGTGACCGGGACCGAGATCCTGCCGGTGGATGTGGACGAAGGCGGGTTGCCGCTCTTGTCCCGCCACGGCCGGATCGGGCAGGGCGATGTGGTTTTCGTCACCCCCAGCCACCAGTGCCCGACCAATGCCACCATGCCGCTGGACCGGCGGCTGGCGCTGCTGCAGGCGGCCAGCCGCGACGATTTCATTCTGGTCGAAGACGACTACGAATTCGAGATGAGCTTTCTGAAGCCGGTCTCACCCGCGTTGAAATCGCTCGATACCGCGGGGCGGGTGGTCTATGCCGGGTCGTTCTCCAAGTCGATCTTTCCCGGCATGCGGCTGGGCTATCTGGTGGGCCCGCCGGATTTCATCGCCGAAGCGCGGGCGCTGCGGTCGATGGTGCTGAAACATCCGCCGGGGCATATCCAGCGGACGGTGGCCTATTTTCTGGCCGAGGGGCATTATGACGCGCTGATCAACCGGATGCGCAACGCCTTTCGCCGCAGGCGGCAGGTGATGGAAGAGGCGATCCGCGACGCCGGGCTGACGGTGGCGGGGCAGGGCGGCTTTGGCGGGTCGTCCTTCTGGATGGCCGCGCCCGAGGGGGTGGATACTAGGCTGCTGGCCCGCGTGCTGAAGGGGGAAGGTGTGCTGATCGAGGCGGGGCACGGCTTCTTTGATCCGGCCCGCGCGCCGCAGAATTTCTATCGGCTCGCCTATTCCTCGATCCAGCCTGCCCGGATTCCCGAAGGCATTCAGCGCATTGCCCGTGCGCTGACCGCCGCACCGCGCGGCTAGACGGCTGTGCCGCAGCGGCGGATCGGCCAACCGGGCCGGGGCGGAGGCGGGCTAGGCGCGGCCAATGTCTGCCGCAGCAGATCGGCCCGCGCTTTCAGCCGCGCAATCTCGGCCGTCAGCCGGGCGAGTTCTTCGCGGCTGTCGGCAAAGGGATCATCGGGCAGATCGGTCATGGCAGCCTCCGGGTGGGATGGGGCCAGTCTGCGCCGGGAAGGGTTAAGGCGGGCTGAAGGCTGCTCTCAGCCAAGAGCCTCGGCCAGAAGGCGCGCGGCCTCCTGCTTCGGATCGGCCAGGGGCGCGCGGTCCTCGCCGGGGTGAAAGCGGGCGCGAACCGCGGTCGGCATCGGTGCGGGCGTCCCGATCACCACGCGCGGACCAAGGCGCTGCGTCTCGGCCTGCCAGCTGCGCGCGAGCGCGATCTGGCCGGATTTCGTGGCCCCATAGGCGGCGGAAAAGGCGGTACCGGGCATCGGATCATCAAGGAACAGGGCCGTGCCCTGACCGGCGCGCAGAAGCGGCTCGACCATGGTGATCAGATGCGAGGCGGCGCGCAGGTTGGTGGCCACGGATTTGTCCAGATCCTTCATATCCACCGAAGGCGCGGGCGAGAGAGCGGTGGCATGGATCGCTGTATGCGCCCAGAAGCCCAATCCGCCCCAGCGGTCATGGATCGACCGGCACAGGTGCTGCATCGCGCCTTCGTCGGTCACATCCATTGGCGCCAGCGTCAGCCCGCCCGCACCGGGCAGGCCTGCGGATTTCACCCGGTCGTCCAGATCCTCCAGCCCGCCCACGGTGCGGGCCACGGCCACCACATGCCAGCCGCGGAAGGCCAGCTGTTCGGCCAAAGCGGCCCCCAGCCCGCGCGAGGCACCGGTGATCAGGGCGGTTTTGATCGGGGCGGTTTTCTGGGTCATGTGTCAGGCTCCGGTTCTGGCGTCGGACCGGGGGCGCTTCGCCCCCCGGACCCCCAGAGGATATTTTTGAACAGATGAATGGGGCAGGGCAGGCTTTGCTGCGGGGCCTGCTGGCCTATTCCGCGGCCTTCATCTGGAAGCCTTCGTCCAGCTTGTCGGCCGGGGCGACGGGATATTCACCCGAGAAGCAGGCGTCGCAGAAGCGCGGGCTTTTCGGATCGCGGCCATTCGCCTCGCCCGCGGCGCGGTAGAGCCCGTCGAGCGAGATGAATTTCAGGCTGTCCACCCCGATCCAGGCCCGCATTTCATCCTCGCTCATGGTGGCGGCAAGGAGTTTGGAGCGTTCGGGCGTGTCCACCCCGTAGAAGCAGGGCCAGGCCGTGGGGGGGGAGGCGATGCGGAAATGCACCTCGGCCGCGCCGGCATCCAGGATCATGTCCTTGATCTTGCGGCTGGTGGTGCCGCGGACGACGGAATCGTCCACAAGGATCACCCGTTTGCCACGGATCAGCGACTTGTTCACGTTCAGCTTCAGCCGCACGCCCATGTTGCGGATCTGCTCGGTTGGTTCGATGAAGGTCCGGCCCATATACTGGTTGCGGGTGATGCCCAATCCGAAGGGGATGCCGGATTCCGCGGCAAAGCCGATGGCCGCGGGGGTGCCGCTGTCGGGGACCGGGCAGACGAGATCGGCATCGACCGGCGCTTCGCGCGCGAGTTCCACGCCGATCTGGCGGCGGGTTTCATAGACAGAACGGCCGCCGATGATGCTGTCGGGGCGCGAGAAATAGACCTGTTCGAAGATGCAGGAGCGGGATTTCGCCGGGGCGAAGGGGCGCGAGGATTGCACGCGGCCATCCTCGATCACCACCATTTCGCCGGGGTCGATCTCGCGCACCAGTTCGGCGCCGATGATGTCCAGCGCGCAGGTTTCCGAGGCCAGCACATAGCCGTCGCCCAGACGGCCCATGACCAGGGGGCGCACGCCAAGCGCATCGCGCACGCCCATCAGCTTGGTCCGGGTCATGGCGATGACCGAGAAGGCGCCTTCGACGAGCCGCAGCGCGTCTTTCAGGCGTTCGGCCTGGGTCTTCTGCATCGACCGCGCCATCAGATGGATGATGCATTCGCTGTCGGAAGAAGACTGGAAGATCGCCCCGCGCTCGATCAGGTCCTTGCGCAGGCGGGCGGCGTTGGTCAGGTTGCCGTTATGGGCGATGGCACAGCCGCCGATGGCGAATTCGCCGAAGAAGGGCTGCA
Source organism: Neotabrizicola sp. VNH66 (assembly GCF_049445895.1). Lineage (NCBI taxonomy): Bacteria > Pseudomonadati > Pseudomonadota > Alphaproteobacteria > Rhodobacterales > Paracoccaceae > Neotabrizicola > Neotabrizicola sp. VNH66. The sequence goes on along the minus strand of NZ_JBMSDW010000018.1, from coordinate 78,805 downwards.
CGTCGCGGATCTGGGCGGCGCCCTTCGATCCGGCGGTGGAATAGCGCACATGGCCGATGCCAAGGCTGCCGGGCAGGAGCTTCATGATCCCGGCAGAGGTGAACGTGTCGCGCACATAACCGAAGCGGCGTTCCGAGTGGAAGCCGGTCGAGGGCTCGTAGGTGACGATCCCACCGGCCTCCTGTCCGCGGTGCTGCAGGGCATGCAGGCCGAGGGCGACGAAATTGGCGGCATCGGAGAGACCGATCACTCCGAAGATGCCGCATTCTTCCTTGAGCTTGTCGCCATCGTTCAGCGGTTCGAACGGGTGGGCGGGGAAGCGGCGCATGGGGCCTCCGAATCCGGACTGGTCCGGGCTGTGGTGTGGCCCTTCATCTAGTCGTTACGCCGGGGCATGTCACCCCCCGTCTGCCGCAATGCGGCGCCCCTGATGCGGGGGTCTTGGTGCGCTGGCGCACCAAAGCCGGGATCAGGGCGCGGCCGGAGCCGGGGCCGGGGCGGTTTCCGTCGGCGTGGCGCTGCCCGGTGCCGGGGCGCAGACCGCGGTCAGTTCATTGTAACGCTGGACGATCCAGCCGGGCGCGTCGGTCGGGATGGCGCTGTCGATCGACGACTGGAAATTGGCGAAGACCTTGGCGGTGCGGGAATTATCGACCGCCGGGATCGACTGGTTGGACAGCGCACGGTCATAGACGATGAAGGCCACCGCGATGAGGAGGACACCGCGCAGCACGCCGAAGAGGAAGCCGAGCCCCTGGTCGATGCCGCCAAGGGCCGAGCGCTGCACCACAGAGGCGAAAAGGGGTGTGAACAAGGCCGCCACGATCAGGCCAAGCGCGAAGACCGTGGCAAAGGCGGCAATCACCGAAAGTTCACAGCTTTCCATCAGATAGGCGCCGACGACCGGCAGCTCCACCACCAGACCCTTGGCCGCACCGGCGAAGAGGAAGGCCACGATGGCCGCGCCGACCCAGCCGAGAATGGCCATGCCCTCGCGCACAAGACCGCGCGAATAGGCCAGAACGGCCGACAGAAGGATGACCAGCGCGGCACCGCCGTCGACCCAGGTGAAGTTGTCCATTCCCGTCTCCCCCGGGGGGTCAGCCCGCCCCGAACATTTCCCCGGTGAAGGCCGTCAGATCGGCCAGCTCCCGCAAGGCCATGCCGTCCGGTGCCCCGTGTTTGGAGCGGGCCGGCAGGGCCGCCTGTGTGAAACCAAGTTTCCCGGCCTCTTTCAACCTGTTTTCCGTCTGCCCCACCGGACGCAGCGCGCCGGAGAGCGAGATTTCCCCGAAAAGCACCATGTCGGGCGGAATGGCCACATCCTCACGCGCGGACAAAAGCGCGGCTGCCACGGCCAGATCGGCCGCGGGTTCGGTGACGCGCAGGCCCCCCGCCACGTTCAGGAACACGTCCAGCCCGGTGAAGGGGATGCCGACCCGCGCCTCCAGCACCGCCAGAATGGTGCTGAGCCGCCCCGAATCGAGGCCGACCACCGTGCGCCGCGGCGTGCCGAGGGGGGAGGGTGAGACCAGCGCCTGAATCTCGGTCAGGACGGGGCGGGTGCCTTCGATCCCGGCAAAGACCGCGCTGCCCGGCGCAGGTGCATCGCGCGAGGACAGGAACAGCGCCGAAGGGTTCATGACCTCAGCCAGCCCGGCGCCGGTCATCTCGAACACGCCGATCTCATCGGCAGGGCCGAAGCGGTTCTTCACCGCGCGCAGGATGCGGAACTGATGGCCGCGCTCGCCCTCGAAATAAAGGACGGTATCGACCATGTGTTCCACCACGCGGGGGCCGGCGATCTGGCCCTCTTTGGTGACATGGCCGACAAGGATGATGGCGACGCCGCGCTTTTTCGCGAAGGTCACCAGCTCATGCGCGGCGGCGCGGACCTGAGAGACCGAGCCGGGCGCCGCCTCGACCGTGTCCAGCCACATGGTCTGGATCGAATCGATGATGGCCAGCGCCGGGCGTTCGGCATCCAGCGTCGTCAGGATGTCGCGAAGGCTGGTCTCGGCGCCCAGTTGCACAGGGGCCTGCGTCAGGCCAAGCCGCTGCGCCCGCATGCGGACCTGCGCGCTGGCCTCTTCGCCCGAGATATACAGGCATTTCAGCCCGCGCGAGGCGAAGCTGGCCGCGGCCTGCAACAGCAGGGTGGATTTGCCGATGCCGGGATCGCCACCCACCAGAATGGCCGAGGCCGGGACCAGCCCGCCGCCCAGCACCCGGTCCAGTTCGCCCATGCCCGAGACGGCGCGCGGGGGCGGCGCCTCTTCGGTGGCAAGGTCGGTCAGCGGGATCGTGCGCCCCTTGGCGCCCAGAGCCTTTGGCCCGGCGGAGAGCGGCGCCTCTTCAATGATCGAATTCCACGCGCCACAGGCATCGCAGCGCCCCGCCCATTTGCGATGGGCCGCGCCGCAGGCGGTGCAGGTGAAGCCGGGGGTCTTGCTCATCCGCCCTTGGGTAGCCCCTCCGGCGCGATGCTTCAAGCCCGTGGCGGGAAGCAAGGCTGGCGAAAGGTGGCTGCGAAAGGATCAGTCGCGGACGGGCTGCGCAAACCGCTGCGCCCCCGTGCTTTTCATCCACGAGTCGGCAGGAGGACCCGCGTTGAAACTGGCGCGCGCGGGGGAAGGGCGCTAGGTGTTCTGTATACAGAGTTCAGGAGGACTTGCATTGTATACAGGATACGGTATGGTGAATTCATGAATCTGGAGCGCAATCATAAACTCGCGGCGGGAATCTCCGAAAACCTCGTTTCGGTGCTGGAAGAGGCCATCGTCTTTCTGGAACTGGCTCCGAACGAACGCCTGACCGAGGAAGAGGTGGCCGAACGCTATGGTGTCAGCCGCTCGCCCGTGCGCGATGCCCTGCGGGTGCTGGAGCGCGAGGGTCTGGTCCTGCGCGAGGCGCGGCGCGGCATCTGGGTCACGCCGATGTCGCTGCGCGATTTCGACGAGATCTACCGCTGCCGCATCGCGCTGGAGGCCATCGCCGCGGAAGAGGCCGCCCGGTCCACCAATGCCCAGCTGAAGGAACAGCTGTGGCGCGTGCTGGAGTCGATGAAATCCGCGCGGGCCGCGGGCGATGCGCGCAGCTTCTTTGCCCACGATGTCCGTGGGTCCGAGCTGATCTATGCGATTGCCGACAACGCCACCCTGCGCCGTCTGCTGAAGGGGCTGGAAAAGCAGGCGCTGCGCTACCGCTATCACCTCTATCAGCGCAACCAAAGCGTGGTGGACCTGTCGATGGACGACACGGCGCGGGTGTTTCAGGCCATCGTGGACGGCGATCCTGAACAGGCCAAGCAGCTGGAACGCGACCTGATCGAAAAGATCTGGCTCGAAACCCGTGACGCCATCCGCGCCGAATTCGGAGAGGGGCGGACATGACCCGGATCGCGGCGGCTTATCCCTATATCGACACCCATACCGCCGGGCATCCGACCCGGGCGATCCTGGGGGGGATTCCGCCGCTGTCGGGCGACAGCGTCCTGGCGCAGCGTCAGGATTTCGAGCGGCGCTTCGACCATCTGCGCCCGGCGCTTCTGCACGAACCCCGCGGCCATGCGGCCATGGTGGGTCTGATCCCGGTGCCCTCTCGCGTGGCGGATTTCGGCGCGATCTTCATCTCCTCCTATGTCTATCTGGGCATGTGCGGCCATGGCACCATCGGTCTGGCCCGCACCCTGGCCTTTACCGGCGCGATCTCTCCGGCCACGGGGGACAGCTTCACGCTGGAAACCCCGGCGGGGGTGGTGCGGGTCGATCTGGACTGGGGGCCGGATGGCGAACTGGCCGAGGTCGCGCTGGAGAACGTGCCCGCGTTCATGGGCATCCCCGGATTGCAGGTCGATGTGCCGGGCCTTGGCCCGGTGACCACCGATGTCGTCTACAGCGGCATGTGGTATGCGATGGTGGCCGCCGATCCCCTGGGCCTGTCGCTGGAGCCGGAGAATGTCTCGGCTGCCCTGGCGCTTGGCTGGCGGATCAAGCAGGCCATCTCTGCCGCGACCGATGGCCGGGCAGAGATGCGGGGCTTGCCTGCGCCGAGCGTGCTCTTCCACAGCGATCCGGCGCGTGGGCAGGGGCGGCAGCTGCTGGTTCTGGCGCCCAACAAATACGACCGCTCGCCCTGCGGGACCGGCACCTGTGCGCGGATGGCGCAGATGCTGATCCGGGGCGAGCTGGACGAGACCGAAACCTATCGCGCCGAGAACATCCTTGGCGTGCCGTTCACCGCGCATCTGGCCAGAAAGACCGTGGCCGACGGGGTGACGGGTTACAGCATTGTGGTCTGCGGCAGGGCGTTCCTGTCCGCCCAGGGCACAATCTTCCTCGAAAAGGACGATCCGCTTTCGGGGGGCTTCCTGGCCAGGTGAAGACCACCCGGCCCCATACGCAAAACCAAAAGATCAGGGAGATCTGACCATGTCTTTCTTCGGAAACCTCCTCCGGGCAGCCGCCCTGGGGGCCGGGGTCGCTGTTGCCGCAGGGACCGCTGCCATCGCACAGGACAACCCTTCGGCCGTGCTGGATGAAATCCGCGCCTCGGGCGAACTGAAGATCCCGGTGATGATCGGCGAGGAGCCGGGCTATATCAAAGACCCCGCCACCGGCGAATGGAGCGGCTTTTACGTCGATTTCCTGACCGACCTGGCGGATCAGCTGGGCGTGAAGGTCACCCCGGTCGAAACCACCTGGGGCAACCTTGCGGCCGACTTCCAGTCGAACAAGATCGACATCGCCATCGGTGTGAACCCCAACCCCAAGCGCGGTCTGGTCGTGGACTACCTGTGGGAGCCCTTGTTCACCGATGCCTGGGCCGTGCTGTCGCCCGAGGGCAAGCCCGTCGCCACCTGGGCCGAGCTGAACGTGCCGGAAAAGACCGTCGTGGTGCAGAAAGGTTCGACCATGCAGGTCGTGGCCGAGGCGCTTCTGCCCAAGGCGACGCTGACCGTGGTGGAAGACCGCAACCTTGCCATCATGGAGCTGCAGGCCGGTCGTGCCGATGCGATGATCCAGTCGGTCTTTGACGTGCTGCAGATCGCGGGTCAGGTCGGCGGCGAAGTCTCGATCCCCGAGCCGATGCTGCGCAACCCCGCTACGCTGGCCGTCGCGCGCAAAGCGGGCAATGCGGGCTACATCAACTTCCTGACCAACTGGGTGCAGCAACAGCGCTCGCTGGGTCTGGCACAGGGCCGTCTGGCCAAGTCGTGGGAAGACCGCGGCATTGATCTGTCGATCCTGCCCGACAGCTTCAGCTTCTGACCGCTTCTCCGCACCGGCCGGGGTCTGATCCCCGGCCGGATGCCGGGCGCCTCTGCTCCCGCCTCCCTTCAACCTCCTCTGGAGACGCGCGCTTGTTCGATCTTTCTGTCATCACGCAGAACTGGCCCCTGTTCTGGAGCGGGCTTCTCGTCACGCTGCAATATTCCGCCTTGTCGATCAGCGCCGGGCTGGTCATCGGGCTGGTCATCGGCCTGATCCAGCTGACCGGTTCCCGCACCCTGACGGTCGTCGGCCGGGTCTATGTGGAAATCTTCCGCAATATCCCGCTCCTCGTCATCCTGCTGTGGATGTATTACGCCTTCCCGATCTTTGCCGGGCTGTCGATCACCAAATTCTGGGCCGGTTTCGTGGGGCTCAGCCTTTACGCGGGCGCCTTCTATGCCGAGATCCTGCGCGCGGGCGTGCAGTCGATCGACCGCGGCCAGACCGATGCCTCGACCGCGCTTGGCATGACCTATGCGCAAAGGATGCGCCGGGTGATCCTGCCGCAGGCCTTCCGCCGGATGATCCCGCCCCTGGCTGGCCAGTCGATCATCCAGATCAAGAACACCACGCTGATGTCGATGATCACCGTGCCGGACCTTCTGTATCAGGCCAGCTACGTCAGCAGCTTCACCTACCGGCCGATGGAGGTCTACACCATGGTCGGCGTCATGTTCCTTGTCCTGCTGGTGCCGCTGACCCTGCTGTCGCGCAAGCTGGAGAAGATTTCGGAGCGCGTGAAATGACCCAAGCCAATGTGCCTACCGGGGCAAACCCGCTTCTGAAGATCGAAGCTTTGCGCCTGCAATTCGGCCAGCGCGAGGTGCTGCGCGGCGTGGATCTGACCGTGCAGCAGGGTGAGGTGGTCGTGCTGATCGGGGCCTCAGGCTCGGGCAAGACCTCGCTTCTGCGCTGCATCAACCTGCTGAATACCCCTTCGGGCGGCCGCATCAGCATCGGGGATGAGGCGATCTACAGCCACCAGCCCGGCGCGCGCGATGGCAATGCCGTGCCCGCAAAGACGGTGAACCGCATCCGGGCCAACACCGGCATGGTGTTCCAGCAGTTCAACCTGTTCCCCCACATGACCGCCCTTCAGAACGTCATGGAGGGGCCGGTGACCGTCAAGAAGGCGAATGCCGAGACGACGAAGGCCGAAGCGCTGGACCTTCTGGCGCAGATGGGGCTGCAGGATCATGTGACGAAATACCCGCGCCAGCTTTCGGGTGGGCAGCAGCAGCGGGTGGCGATTGCCCGCGCTTTGGCCATGCATCCGAAGGTCATGCTATTCGACGAGCCGACCTCGGCGCTGGACCCTGAGCTGGTGGGCGAGGTGATGAAGGCCATGGTTGATCTGGCCAAGACCGGCATGACCATGGTCATCGTCACCCACGAACTGGGCTTTGCCTTCGAGATCGCCGACCGGGTGATCTTTCTGGACGAAGGCATGATCGCCGAAAGCGGCCCGCCCCGGGAAATCCTGCTGCGCCCCACCCATCCGCGGCTGAAAAGCTTCGTCGGGCGCTTCCACGAGACGGCCGACCTCCTCCGCCCGTTCCTCGAAGGCGCCTGACGGGGGCGGGGCGGTGCTGGGGACCGCCCCGTTCCACCACTCATCCTGACACCGGCCCCCGCTCCGGCGGGCCGCCTGTCGCCTGCACCCGATGCAGGGCCTGACCTTAAGGAAAGCCCATGTCTCTCAGCATGTCTCTCAGCTTCAATCCCGATACCGTCGTCCTGCCCACGGGCCATCACATCGGCGGCCGCTTTGTCGAGCTTCCGGGCGAGACGATCCCGGTCCTGCGCCCCTCGGATGAACGGCCCATGGGCCATGTCACGGATGGTGGTGCGGCGGCGGTGGAGCTGGCGGTTACGGCCGCCCGTGACGCGCTGGCCCGGACCGGATGGGCGAAGATGGCCCCGCGCGACAGGGCCAAGGTGCTCTATGCCTTTGCTGCCAGGATCGAGGAAAAGGCCGAATACCTTGGCCGGCTGGAGGCGATGGGGTCCAGCCGCCTGATCTCCGGCACGGTGACGGGGGACGCGGTACGCACCGCGGGGGTGGTGCGCTATTTCGCGGAATATTGCGACAAGCTGGAAGGGATCGTCACCGCCACCAAGGCCGACACCCTGTCCTATACCCGGCGCGAGCCTTACGGGATCGCCGGGGCCATCGTGCCGTGGAATTTCCCGATGATCACCGCGGCGTGGAAATTCGCGCCCGCGCTGGCGGCCGGGAATGCGGTGGTGATGAAGACATCCGAACTGACGCCGCACAGCCTGTTGGCGCTGGCCGAATGCGCGGCGGAGGCCGGGTTGCCGGGCGGCCTGTTCAATGTGGTGAACGGCTGGGGCCACACGACCGGTGCGGCCATCGTGGCGCATCCGGCCATCGGCATCGTCTCTTTCACCGGATCGACGAAGACCGGCGCGGCGATCATGGCGCTGGCGGCCCATTCCGGGATCAAGCCGGTGGTGCTGGAACTGGGCGGCAAAAGCCCCCAGATCGTGACCAACAATCCCGGAGAGATCGAGGCGGTGGCCACCCGCGTTGCCAATGCCTTCATGGCCAATGCAGGGCAGGTGTGCACGCTGGCCTCGCGTCTGATCGTGCAGCGCGGTGTGGCCGATGAACTCTTGGACCGGGTGCTGGCGCGGACGAAGGCCATCAAGGCCGGGCCGACCTGGGATGAGACGACGACCTTTCCCCCCGTCATCTCGAAGACGCAGTTCGACCGGATCGACGGCATGGTGCAGCAAAGCGTGGCGCAGGGCGCGGGCGTTCTGACCGGCGCCGCGCGGCTGGACGGCCCGAATGAGGGGCATTTCTATGCCCCCACCATCCTGACAGATGTGGCCCAAGACAACATCGGCTACACCGATGAATTCTTCGGCCCGGTGATGAGCGTGACCCGCTTCGACGACATCGAAGAGGCCATCACGCAGGCACAGCACCCGACTTATGGCCTGTCCGCCTCGGTCCATACGCAGGATCTGCGGCTGGCGATGAAGGTGGCCGACACGGTCGAGGCGGGGATGGTCTGGGTCAATCAGCACGGCCGCGACCCGGAATTCACCTATGCCGCGGGCGGCTGGAAAGGCTCGGGCTTCGGCAAGGACATGGGCCGCGCCGGGATCGAGGAATTCACGCGGCAAAAGGCCGTGTGGATCAACTATCTGTAAGGACAGCGGGAATGATCTACGATTTTGTCATCGTGGGCGGCGGTTCGGCCGGGGCGGTGATGGCCGCCCGCCTGTCCGAAGATCCCGCGCGTCAGGTGGCGCTTCTGGAGGCCGGGCCGGACACCCCGCCCGATGCCGTGCCGGATATCATCTCGGACAGCTACCCCGGCCTGTCCTATTTCGATCCGGCCTTTCACTGGTCGAAGCTGCGGGTCCATGCCCGCAACCCCCGGTCCAATTCTGACACCGTGCCCCCCACACGGCTGGAACAGGCCAAGGTCATGGGGGGTGGTTCGTCCATCAACGGCCAGTTCGCCGTGCGTGGCCTGCCCGCGGATTACGACGAATGGGCCGAATTGGGCGCCAAGGGCTGGGACTGGGCGGGCATGCTGCCCTATCTGAAAAAGCTGGAGCGCGATCAGGATTTCGACGGCCCGCTGCACAACCAGTCCGGCCCCATGCCCATCCGCCGGGTGTTCCCCAAGGACTGGGCCGGGTTCACGAAATCCGTGCTGGAGGTGGTCGAGGGGCAGTATCCCTACCGCGAGGATTACAACGCCTCGTTCGAGGAAGGGTCCTTCCCGCTGCCGCTGACCAATGAGAATGACCGCCGGGTGTCCACGGCCGTGGGTTATCTGACGCGCGAGGTCAGGGCGCGCAGGAACCTGCATCTGTTCCCGATGACGCAGGTCGAGGCGCTGGAGACCGAAGGCAGCCGCATCACCGGCGTGCGCGCCCATACCGAAGGCCAGCCCGCCCGCGTCTGGCAGGCGCGTGAGGTGATCGTTTCGGCCGGCGCCCTGCACACGCCCGCCATCCTGCTGCGCGCAGGGATCGGCCCCGCGCATGAGCTGCGCGCCAAGGGCATTCCCGTGCTGGCCGACCGGCCCGGCGTCGGCGCCAATCTGATGGACCACCCGCATCTGGCCGTGGGCGCGCATTTCAAACCTTCGGCCCGGCTGCGGCCAGGCCAGCGGCGGCATATCTTCCTTGGGACCCGTTATTCCTCGGGCTACGATGGCTGCACGCCGAACGACATGCTCTTGATGCCGGTGAACCGGGCGGGCTGGCACCCGTTGGGGCGGACCATGGGCGCGCTGAACGTCTGCGTGAACAAGTCCTATTCGCAGGGCACCGTCCGCCTGAAATCGGCCGACTGGCGGGAGGAGCCGGAGGTGAACCTGAACCTTGCCGGCGACGACCGCGATCTGATGCGTCTGGTCGACGGGTTCGAACGGCTTTACCGCATCATGGAGGATCCGCGGGTGCGGTCCCATGTGAACACATGGTTCTTGGCCGGTTACACCGAAGAGGCACGGTCGCTATCGGTGAAAAAGCCGTCGAACTACATCAAGACCGGCACGGCGGCGCTGCTCTTCGACTATGTGCCCTTCTTCCGCGAAACCCTGCTGCGGCGCAAATTCGGCACGACCGAGCGGATGCACCAGATGATGCGGAACCGCGACCTGATCGTGGACTGGGCGAAATCCGCGGTCTGGTCGGGCTGGCACGTCTCCTGCTCGTGCCGGATGGGCGGCGATGAGGACCCGATGGCGGTGCTGGACAGCCAGTGCCGGGTGCGCGGCGTGCAGGGGCTGCGGGTCGTCGATGCCTCGGCCATGCCCTCGGTCATCGCGGCCAATACGAACATCACCACGATCGCCATGGCCGAAAAGGCCGCCGATCTGATCCTGAATTCCTGAACCTGCCGAAAGGAGACTACCATGCGTGAGAACAAGGTCCGGACCCTGTGGTCCAAGGGCGAATGCGCCGTCACCGGCTGGCTGGCCATCCCGTCCAGCCTGTCTGCCGAACTGATGGCACAGCAGGATTTCGACGCCATCACCATCGACATGCAGCATGGCTGCGCCGATTACGCGGACATGCTGTCGATGCTGCAGGCGATTTCCACCACCGACCGCACGCCTTTTGTCCGGGTGCCGTGGAACGATCCGTCGATCATCGGCCGGGTGCTGGATGCGGGCGCCTATGGCGTGATCGCGCCGATGGTGAACACCGCCGCCGAATGCCGCGCCTTTGTCGAAGCCTGCCGCTACTATCCCGAAGGCGGGCGTTCGGCCGGGCCGATCCGGGCGGGCCTTTACGGCGGGCCGGACTATTTCGCCAATGCAAACAAGACGATCATCACCATGCCGATGATCGAACATAAGGATGGCCTCGCCAATCTGGATGAGATCCTGGACACGCCCGGGCTGGACGCGATCTTCGTCGGGCCGTCTGATCTGGCGATCTCGATGGGCTACACCCCGGGGTTCGATCCGAAATGGGATGACGTGAACGAGGCCATCGCCCTGATCGCGCGGCGCTGCATCGAAAAGGGCGTGGTGCCGGGCATCCATGTCGGCTCGGTCGAATACGGCCAGAAGATGCGGGATCTTGGCTACAAGTTCATCGCCTATCTGTCGGATTTCCGCATGCTGCAGATGGCCTATGCCAAGGCGATGCCCGCGTTCCGGTCGGGCGTGCCCTCGGTTCTGGCACCCTGAGCGGGCAGGGGCCGGGCATGACAGAGGCGCCGAAGCGCGGCAAGGTTGTGGTCATCGGCGCAGGCATCATCGGTGTCTGCGCCGCCAACAGCCTTGCCGATGAGGGGTTCGAGGTTCAGGTGATCGATCCGGTCGAACCGGGCAGCCCGGACCAGTGTTCCTATGGCAATGCGGGCGGGTTGTCGCCCGGCTCCTGCATTCCCAACGCCATGCCGGGGATCGCGCGACAGGTGCCGGGCATGCTGATGGACCCCGAAGGCCCCATCGGCCTGCGTCTTCTGGACCTGCCGCATGCGCTGCCCTGGCTGCTGCGCTTTCTGGCCAACGCCCGCCGAGGGCGGGTGGAGCGGATCGCCGACGGGATGATCGCGCTGAACCGGCTGACGCTGGAGTGCTATGAGCCTTTGGTCCGCGCCGCGGGCTGTGCCGATCTGATCACTCGGCGTGGCCAGCTCTTCGCCTATGAAAACCCGAACGGCCCGGCGGGCAGCGCACTGTCCATTTCGATGCGCCGGGCGCGGGGGGTCAGGGTGGAGATACTGAACGCCGTCCAGATGCGCGAGCTGGAACCCGCAATCTCGCCCGACTATTGCGCGGGGGTGTTCCTCCCCGAACAGGGACAGTGCTCCAACCCGGGGCGGCTGGTGGCGGCCATCGCCGCGCTGGCGGCTTCCAAAGGCGTGACCTTCACCCGCCTTGCCGCGCGCACCTTGGCGGCGGAGCGGGGCCGCATCACCGGGGTTGCCACCGATGCCGGGCTGATCCGCGCCGACAAGGTGGTCGTCGCGGCGGGCGCCTTTTCCGGCCCCTTCGCCCGCGCCGTGGGTGTCCGCGTGCCCCTGATCAGCGAGCGGGGCTATCACATCATGCTGCCCCATGCCCAAACCGGCCTGCGCGTGAACGTCAACGCGGCGGAACGCAAATTCGTGGCCGCGCCGATGGAGGGGGGCTTGCGCCTTTCCGGCACGGTGGAATTCGCCCGGCCCGAGGCCGCGCCGAACTGGCGCCGGGCCGAGATCCTGCTGTCACAGGCGCGCCACATGTTCCCCGGCGCGGACTTGTCCGGCATGACCCGCTGGATGGGCAACCGGCCGGGCACCCCGGACAGTATCCCCGTCATCGAAACCGCGCCCCGCCACCCGAACGTGATCCTTGCCTTCGGCCATGGCCATCAGGGGCTGATGGGCGGATCGGTCACTGCGCGGCTGGTGGCGGAGCTGGCCACGGGGCGGGCGCCGTCCATCGACCTTTCACATTTCCGCTCCTCCCGGTTCTGAGCGGCAGGCCCCGCGGGGCAAAGGAGAGACCCATGTATGAAGAAAAGATCGAACTGCTGATCGACGGCACGTTCCGTCAGGGCAGCGAGGGCAAATCGCAGCCGCTGCTGAACCCCGCCACCGGGGAAGAGATCGCCACCGTCCCCCATGCCTCGCCCGCGGATCTGGATGCGGCGCTGGCAGCGGCGGACCGGGCATTCCCGCTGTGGAAGGCGGAAACCCCGCTTGCGCGTTACAAGATCCTGATGAAGGCCGCCGATCTGATCGACCAGCGGCTGGAGACCATCGCCCGCGTCCTGACCATGGAAAACGGCAAGCCGCTGGCCGAAGCGCGGGGCGAGATCGCCTTTTCGGCAGAGGCCACGCGCTTTTACGCCGAAGAGGGCAAGCGCAGCTATGGCCGTATCGTCCCGGGCCGGGTGCCCGGCCAGCGCCAGATGGTGCACAAGGAACCCGTGGGCGTGGTCGTGGCCTTTGCGGCCTGGAACTTCCCGGCCTCGAACGTCATCCGCAAGGTCGCGGGCGCCTTGGCCGCGGGCTGCACCATCATCCTGAAGACGGCCGAGGAAACCCCGGGCACCGCCGTGGCTTTTGCCCGCTGCTTTCAGGATGCGGGCCTGCCCAAAGGCGCGCTGAACCTTGTCTTCGGCGTGCCCTCTGAGGTGTCGGCCCATCTGATCGCCTCGCCCATTCCGAAGAAGGTCTCGCTCACCGGCTCCACCGCCGTGGGCAAACTGCTGATGAAGCTGTCGGCCGATACGCTGAAGCGCACGACGATGGAACTGGGCGGCCATTCGCCGGTGCTGATCTTTGGCGATGCCGATTTCGACCTGACGCTGAACACGCTGGTGGCGACGAAATTCCGCAATGCGGGGCAGGTCTGCACCTCTCCCACCCGGTTCTTCGTGCATGAAAGCCTGGCCGACCGTTTCGCCAAGGGTATGGCCGAAAAGGCCGCCGCGCTGCGCCTTGGCAACGGGCTGGAGGCCGAGACCCAGATGGGCCCGATGATCGCCCCCCGCCGGTGCGAGGCGGTGCATGCGCTGGTGACCGATGCGGTGGACAAGGGCGCCGATCTGCTGACCGGCGGGCACAAGCTGAACCGTCCGGGCAATTTCTACGCGCCCACGGTGCTGCACAATGTGCCGGAAAACGCGCGGATCATGTCCGAGGAACCCTTTGGCCCCATCGCCTCCATCGTCGCATTCAAGGGCTTTGACGAGGTGATCGAACGGGCGAATGCGCTGCCCTACGGTCTTGCCTCTTTCGTCTTCACCCGCGATGGCGCCACCGCGCGCAATGCGGAGATGGCGCTGAATGCGGGCATGGTGGGGGTGAACCACACCGTGATCTCCACCCCCGAGACGCCCTTCGGCGGCGTGAACGAATCCGGCTGGGGGTCGGAAAGCGGGACCGAGGGGCTGGAGGCCTTCCTGCGGACAAAGTTCGTCTCGGAGCTGTTCTGATGCTAAAGGGCAGGCGGGGTGATTTGCCCCGCCCGCCCGAACCGCCTGAAATCCCTGCCCGAAGTGCTTGCCGGAGAAGAGAATGACCGACGCTGCCACCCCGAAAATCCTGATCGTCGATCTTCTGGGCCTTGCCCCCGGACCGGATGGCACACCCGATGCCTCGGCCGTGCGGGCGCATGTGCAGGCGCGGGGCGGGGTCTTCGTGGACGGATCGGCCCGGCAGGCTCCCGCGCCCGCGGCGGGCAAGCCGCATTTCTACTATTGCCCCATGCTCTCGACAGAAGCCGAGTTGCTGACCGAGGCCGGGGACGGCCTTTATGACGCGGTGATCGCCGCGGCCACCTTCCTGCCCGCAGGTGCAAGGTTCGACCGTGGCGGCGTGCGGATCGGTGCGGGCACCGGCAATATGGGATCGGCCAGCTGGGGCGGTGGTGACGGCAAGGGCGGCGTGGCGCCCCTGATGAACACGCCCGGCATCAACGCCCGCGCCACCGCGCAGATGGTGATGAAGGCCCTGCTGCGCCAATGCCCCGACCTGCCGGTCGAGGAGATGCATGCCCTTGTGGCCGCAGGAAATTTCGACACCGGCCGCGATCTGGTGCGCTTTCCCACGGCCAAGCTGGAAGGCCGAACCTTCGCCGTCATCGGCTATGGCAACATCGGGCGCGAAGTGGCAAAGCTGGCCCGCGCCTTCGGGATGCAGGTCCGCATCCACGCCCGCCCGCGCCACCGCGACTGGATCGAGAGCGAGGGCTTCGCCTATGCCGCCACCCCGGTGGAGGCGGCGCGCGGCGCCCATGCTCTGTCGGTGCATGTGGGGCTGGGGCCAAAGGGGCCGCAGGGCTTTGCCAATGCCGGTCTGGTGGGGGCCGAGGTGCTGGCCGCGCTGGCGCCCGGGGCGATCCTCCTGAATTACGACCGCGGAGAGCTGGTGGACGTCCCCGCGCTCTCTGCCGCGCTGGCCACTGGTCAGGTGAGCCACGCCGCCATTGACGCCGACCTGTTCCGCGATGCCACGACCGGCGCGCTGAGCGGGCCGATGCTGCCGTATCTCTCGCTGTTGCCGGAGCATGCGGCGAAGCTGTCGCTGCTGCCGCATGCCGCGGCTGACACTGACCACCCGACGCGGGTGGCGGGGGCGAAGCAGGCGGTGGACCAGATTCTGTCCGTCCTGCAGGACGGCGTGGTGCGCAACCTGAAGGGCGATCTGCCGGACGGCCTGCGCGACGGCGGCCCGCTCAGGCCTGCGGGTCTGGGCAGCGTCAGCCCGGCCGAACTGCTGGCCCTGCGGGCTGAGGGGCTGGACCACCTGCGCCGCCTGACCGCCGATCTGGCCACCGCGCTGGAGGCTTTGGCCGGAGAGCAGGGCGCCGGGGCAGGGGCCTCGCTTCTGCTGGCCGCCAACCGCCTGTCCACCGCCCTGCGCAAGGCCGGGCTGGAGGGCCGCTTCGAGGGGTGACATCAAAGGAAAAGGCGCCCCGCGGGGCGCCTTTTTTCACTGGTCCAGGAAGCTGCGCAACTTGCGGCTGCGGCTGGGATGTTTCAGCTTCCGCAGCGCCTTGGCCTCGATCTGGCGGATCCGTTCGCGGGTCACGCTGAACTGCTGGCCCACCTCTTCCAGCGTATGGTCGGTGTTCATGCCGATGCCGAAACGCATCCGCAGAACCCGCTCCTCGCGCGGGGTCAGGCTGGCCAGAACCCGGGTCGTGGTTTCCTTCAGGTTTTCCTGAATGGCGGAATCCAGCGGCAGGACGGCGTTCTTGTCCTCGATGAAATCGCCCAGCTGGCTGTCTTCCTCGTCCCCGATCGGGGTTTCAAGGGAGATCGGCTCCTTGGCGATCTTCATCACCTTGCGGACCTTCTCCAGCGGCATCTGCAGCTTTTCGGCCAGCTCTTCCGGCGTGGGTTCGCGGCCGATTTCATGCAGCATCTGGCGGCCGGTCCGCACCAGCTTGTTGATCGTCTCGATCATATGGACCGGAATCCGGATCGTGCGCGCCTGATCCGCGATGGACCGGGTGATCGCCTGACGGATCCACCAGGTGGCATAGGTTGAGAACTTGTAGCCGCGGCGGTATTCGAACTTGTCCACCGCCTTCATCAGGCCGATGTTGCCTTCCTGAATAAGATCAAGGAATTGCAGCCCGCGGTTGGTGTATTTCTTGGCGATCGAGATCACCAGACGCAGGTTGGCCTCGACCATTTCCTTCTTGGCCTGCCGGGCCTCTTTCTCGCCCTTCTGGACCTGGTTCACGATCCGGCGGAATTCGCCGATGTCCACGCCGACATATTGGCCGACCTGCGCCATTTCGGCCCGCAGATCCTCCACCTTGTCGCGCGACCGTTCCATCAGCGTCTGCCAGCCGCGGCCCGCCTTGGCGGCCATGCGGTCGCACCAGCCGGGATCCAGCTCATAGCCCTGATATTCGGCGATGAACTCTTGCCGGTTCACGCGCGCGGCATCGGCCAGCTTCACCATGCCCGAGTTGATGGACATGATCCGCTTGTTGATGCCGTAAAGCTGGTCGATCAGTGCCTCGATCCGGGAGTTGTTCAGGTGAAGTTCGTTCACCAGAAGCACCATCTCCGACCGCAGCTTCTGATAGGCGGCTTCCTCGGTGGTCGAGAAGCGTTCCGAGCTGGAGATCGTGGCCGACATCCGCTGCCGCTGCATGTCCGACAGGCCGGCATAATTGTCGGCAATGCGTTCCAGAATTTCCAGAACCTTCGGGCGCAGCGTCGCTTCCATCGCGGCCAGCGACAGGTTCGAGCCTTCTTCGTCGTCATCCTCGGGGTCTTCGCGCAGGATCGGGTTGCCGTCGGCATCCAGCTCCGGCTCGGACGAGGCAGACCGGCGCGGCGCGGCCGGGGCGGCGCCTTCCAGATCCATACCTTCCAGCGGCGGGCCTTCCAGATCCTCGTCGCCGTCCAGGCTGCGGCCGAAGGTGGCCTCAAGGTCAATCACGTCGCGCAGCAGGATTTCTTCGGACAGAAGTTCGTCGCGCCAGATCGTGATGGCCTGAAAGGTCAACGGGCTTTCGCACAGGCCCGCGATCATCGTGTTGCGGCCGGCCTCGATCCGCTTGGCGATGGCTATTTCGCCCTCGCGGCTGAGGAGTTCGACCGAACCCATCTCGCGCAGATACATCCGCACCGGATCATCGGTGCGGTCCAGCGTTTCGGACGGGCCACCGGCGAGCGCAATCTCGCGCGAGGTGGAGGTCTCGACCAGCTCTCCGGCCGCAGGGGCCTCTTCGCTGTCGTCAGCCTCGTCATCCTCGATGACGTTGATGCCCATTTCGGACATCATCGACATGACATCCTCGATCTGCTCGGACCCCACCTGTTCCGCGGGCAGAACCGCGTTCAGCTGGGCCATGGTGATATAGCCGCGCTCGCGCGCGTCGGCGATCATCTTCTTGACCGCGGCCTGGCTCATATCGAGCGAGATATCGGCGTCGTCGGTCTCGGGCTTGATGTCGTCGTTGTCCTTGAGGGCCATGAATGCTCCTGCCGGGGGTGTCGAATCGTGATCGGCTCTGACGAATCAATAGCGCGAATCACAGCGGGTTAAAGGCCGAATCAGGTCTGGCGCCCCCGACCGCGGCTGAAGTCGATGGAATCGTGCAATCTGCGCGCACGATCCAGCTCTTCGCGGTCCAGTTCCACACCATTCGGCGCGATGATACTCTCGGTCTTCTGCTCCTTCGGACCGCGGGCGGCACTGATCCGGGCCTCCGCCGCGCGCGAAATCCGCCATGTCAGCCCTTCGTCGGCCAGACCTTCCACATCCTCCTGCGCCTCGGCCAGCTCGGCCCGGTGGGCGCGTTCGGCCTGCAGCCGGGCCAGGGCTTCCTCGACGCAGGCGGCGGCGAAGTCCGTATCGGCCCGGGGCTGCAACGCGGGGCTGATGCGGACATGGGGATGCGCCATCAGCCGGTCAAGGGCGGCGGGGCTGTCGTTCTCCACCCGGGCGCGGCAATCCGGCGCCGCGGCATGGGTCATGATCAGGTTCCGCAGCCGGACATGATCCTCGCCGGACCAGTCCAGCCGCTCCAGCTCGGATTCGAAACGATGCACCAGATCGGGAAAGCGCAGCAGCGTGGCCAGCACCACCGCCTCGCGCAGGGTATCTTCCGGGGCCGATCCCGCCGCCAGCAGGGACTGGCGCGCGGCAGGGGTGGGCGGGGCAAACGGGTCAGGGCCAAACCCACGCCGCCCCGGCGTGAAGGGGCGGCCCGGGGTTGCGGCGCGGGGTTTGCGGCCGCTGCGGAACAGCTCCCACCGAAGCTCCTTGATCACCTCGCCGTAATGGCTGCGGATCGAAGGATCGGCAATGCGCTGCAGGGCCTGCCGCAAGGTCTTGTCCAGCGCCGCGCGGCGTTCGGGACTGTCGAAGACGCGGCCCTCGGTCTCGCGCTGCCACAGCAGGTTGACCATCGGCTGCGCGGCATCCAGCACGCGCTGCATGGCGGGCGGGCCTTCGGCTTTCAGCAGATCGTCCGGATCCTGCCCCTGCGGCAACAGGGCAAAGCGCAGGCCCTTGCCGGATTCCAGCAGGGGCAGCGCCAGATCCACCACCCGCAGCGCGGCCCTTATGCCCGCGGTGTCGCCATCCAGCGCCACGACGGGCTCATCCGAAATCCGCCAAAGGAGACGCAGCTGATCCTCGGTCACCGCCGTGCCCAAGGGCGCCACCGCGGCACCAAAGCCCGCCTCGCTGAGCGCGATGACATCCATATAGCCTTCGGCCACGATCAGCGGCTGGCCCTTGCCCGCCGCCTCGCGGGCGGGGCCATGGTTGAAAAGGTTGCGGCCCTTGTCGAACAGTTCCGTCTCCGGCCCGTTCAGATATTTCGCCCGGGCGTTCGGGTCCATCGACCGCCCGCCCAGAGAGATGGCCCGGCCGCGCCCGTCACGGATGGGAAAGATGATCCGGCCGCGGAACCGGTCATACAGACTGCCGTCATCGGCCTTGGCCACCATGCCGGAGGCCACCATCAGCTCCTGCGAGATGCCCTTTGACGCCAGCGACCCGATCAGCGCCTGACGGCTGTCAGGCGCCCAGCCAAGTTCCCAGCGGTCCACCGCAGCGTCCGACAGGCGGCGCTTCTGCGCGATGTAATCGCGGGCGGGCGCGGCCCCGGCGGTCTTCAGCTGAAGGCGGTAGAACTTTACCACCTCTTCCATGACCTGCCCCAGCTCGGTCCGGCGGTCGGCCTTTTCGGCCGCGCGCGGGTCGCGTTCGGGCATCTGCATGCCCGCCTCGGCGGCCAGCACCGCCACCGCCTCCATGAAGGGCAGGTTGTCGGCCTCCTTGACGAAGGTCAGCACATCGCCCTTCGCATGGCAGCCGAAGCAGTAATAGAACCCCTTGCGGTCATCGACGTGGAAGCTGGCCGATTTTTCCTGATGGAACGGGCAGGGCGCCCACCAGTCGCCCTTGGCCATGTTCGACTTGCGCATGTCCCATGTCACCTTGCGGCCGACGACGGCCGAAAGCGACACGCGGGTGCGAAGCTCGTCAAGGAATCCGGGGGGCAGGCTCATACTGCATGATATGGGCGTGCCCCGCCGCCGAGTCGAGTCACAAGGCGCGGCTGGCGCCGCAAGTCCGGGTCCTCGCCTCTGGCGCGTGCCGCGCCAACCGGCTCAGACGGCGCTCCGCGCGGGGATATTTTTGCCAGTATGAAATCCCAAGCCATTCATACTGGCCGAAATATCCCGGGGGTGAGCCCGGAACGGGCGAGGGGGCAGCGCCCCCTTACCACCCCAGCCGGTCGCGCAGCGAAAACCATGTCATCGCCGCCACCAGCAAGGGCCAGCGCATCAGCGCGCCGCCCGGGAAGCGCGGCTGCGGCAGGCGGGCCATCAGGTCGAAGCCCGCGGCCTGTCCGGCCACCGCCTCGGCCATCATTTTCCCGGCCAGGGTGGCCAGCGCCACCCCATGCCCCGAATAGCCCGAAGCGGAGAGGACATTGGGCGCGGGCCGGGTGAAACACGGCATCCGGTTCACCGTGATCGCCAGCGTCCCGCCCCAGGCATGGGTGATCTTCACATCGGCGAGCTGCGGATAGATTTCCAGCATCGGCTTGCGCACCGCGCGGGCGATGTCGGGGAAGCGGTAGCCATAGCTTTCCGCGCCGCCGAACAGCAGCCGGTCATCTTCGCTGAGGCGCCAGTAGTTCACCACGAATTTGGTGTCATGCACGGCGATCGGTTCGGCCAGCACCTCCCGCGCGCGCGGACCCAGCGGTTCGGTCGCCACCACGAAATTGTTGATCGGCATGACCTTTGCCGCCACCTTCGGCTCCAGCCCTCCCATATAGCCGTTGGTCGCCAGCACCAGATGGGCGCAGGTGACGCGGGCCGCGGCGGTTTCCACCGTGGTCTGCGGCCCATAGGTCAGCTTTGTGACCTCGCTTTCCTCATGGATCACTGCGCCTGCGGCCTGTGCCGCGCGGGCCAGACCGATGGCGAAGTTCAGTGCATGGATATGCCCGGCACCGCGGTCGATATCGCCGCCTTGGAATGCCTCGGACCCGACCAGCGCGCGCAGGCCGTTGCGGTCCAGCCGTTCGATCTCGTGGTAATTGTAGTCGCGGGCCAGCTTTTCGGCATAGGCCCTGGCATGGTCGGCCTCGGACGCATGCCAGCAGGCATGGGCGATGCCGGGGCGGTAATGCGTGCCCTCCATCCCCGCGGCCAGATTGCGGACCAGTGCCTTGGCATCCTGTGCCATGTCCCACAGACGGCGGGCGTCCTGTCGCCCGACAGCCTTTTCCAGCCAGTCCTGATCCTGCCGCTGGCCGGACCCGACCTGCCCGCCATTTCGCCCCGAGGCGCCGAAACCCACGCGATGCGCCTCCAGCACCACGACGGAAAGGCCCTTCTGCGCCAGATGCAGCGCGGCGGACAGGCCGGTATAGCCCGCGCCCACCACGCAAACATCGGCGCGAATCGCGCCTTCGGCCCGCGGTTGCGGAGCGAAGGGCACACGTGTTTCGGCATACCAGCTGGGCGGATACTGCCCGGGCCGGTCATTCGCATGCAGGAGGTTCAGAGCCATGTCAGGAGGTCATCATCGGGGGTCATCAGACGTTCAGAAGCAGATGCTCCCGCTCCCACGGGCTGATGACTTGCAGGAACTCTTTGTATTCGTTCCGCTTCACGCTGTCGTAGACCCTGATGAAATCGACGCCCATCACCTCTTTCAGCGCCTCGTCCTCGTCCAGAAGGTCCAGCGCGTCGCCCAGGTTCACCGGGATCTCGTCCGAGTCGATATAGGCCGATCCGGTGAATTCCGGGCGGGCGGCTTTCTTCTCCATCAGGCCCAGATAACCGCAGGCCAGCGTGGCCGCGATGCCGAGATAGGGGTTGCAATCCATCCCCGGCAGCCGGTTTTCCAGCCGCCGCGCGGCGGAGCCCGAGATCGGGACGCGCAGGCCGGTGGTGCGGTTGTCCCGCCCCCATTCCAGATTGATCGGCGCGGCAAAATCCGGGACGTAGCGGCGGTAGCTGTTCACATAGGGGGCGATCAGCGCCACCGCCGCGCCCATGTGGTTCTGCATGCCGCCGATGAAATGGTTGAAGGCTTCGGTCTCCACCCCTTTCGCCCCGGCGAAGATGTTCTTGCCGGTCTTCGCATCCACCACCGAGGTGTGGATGTGCATCGCGCTGCCCGGCTCGCCCGCGATGGGTTTGGCCATGAAGGTGGCAAAGCAATCGTGGCGCAGTGCCGCCTCGCGGATCAGCCGCTTGAAGAAGAACACGTCATCGGCCAGCCGGACCGGGTCGCCATGGGCAAGGTTCAGCTCGATCTGCCCGGCGCCGCCCTCCTGCAGGATGCCGTCGATTTCCAGCCCCTGCGCCTCGGCAAAGTCGTAGATGTCGTCGATCACCTTGCCGTATTCGTCCACCGCCGACAGGCTGTAGGCCTGCTTGCCTGCCGCCCGGCGGCCCGAGCGGCCCATCGGCGGGATCACCGGCATGTTGGGGTCGATGTTGCGGGCGGTCAGGAAGAATTCCATCTCGGGCGCGACGACCGGCTTCCAGCCCTGCGCCTCATACAGGCCGACGATCCGGCGCAGCACATTGCGGGGCGAGAAGGGCACAAGGTTGCCCTTCTGATCCTTGGCATCATGGATCACCTGCAGCGTGACATCCGCGGTCCAGGGGGCCGCGGTGGCCGTGGTCCAGTCCGGTTCAAGGATCATGTCGGGTTCGGTAAAGGCGTCGAACGGGCTGTCGGCCCATTCCCCGGTGATCGTCTGCAGGAAGATGGAGTTCGGCAGGAAGTAATTGGTCTGCTTGGCGAATTTCGCGGCGGGCATCGCCTTGCCGCGGGCCACGCCGGCGATATCGCCGATCACGCATTCCACTTCATCCACCCGGCGGCCGCCGATGTAGGAACGGGCTGCCTCGGGCAGCTGGTCAGTCCATTTGGACATGGGTCACACTGTGGTTGGGGGGTGGCCCCCGCGGCCGGTCAGGCGCGGAGCTTCTCGGCCCCATGGGGTTGGGTCTTCTGGTGGTTCAGGAAGAAGGCGGCGATCCGGTCGGCCATCGGGCCGCGGTCCAGAGGCGTGTCCAGCTTGGCCACCGCCGCATCCAGCGTGGCATCCGGGACAAGGCCGCGGCCGCGCTTCTCGATCAGGCCTTGGGCGAAATCGCGGCTGAATTCCGGATGCGGCTGCACGGTGAACATGCGGTCGTCATAGAGAAGCGCGGCATTCTCGCAAAAGGCATTGGTCGCCACGCGGGTGGCCCCCTCGGGCTTGACCGTCACCTGATCCTGATGCCAGGCGTTCAGGGTGACGGTTTCACCGCCGAAGTCATACTCGGTCGGGCCGACGGACCAGCCGCCGGCATATTTCTCGACCTTGCCGCCCATGGCCTGCGCGATGATCTGATGGCCAAAGCAGATGCCCACGACCGGCACACCTTCGGCATAGGCGGTGCGGATGAACTGTTCCAACGGCGGGATGAAGGCGTGATCCTCATAGGCCCCGAAGCGGGATCCGGTGATCAGCCAGCCCTCGCAGTCCTGCACGCTGGCGGGAAAATCCATCGACATAACGCGGTAGCGCCGGAATTCCAGCCCGCGGCCCGCCAGCAGCGTCTCGAAGAAATCCGGATAATCGCCCATCTCGGGGCGCAGGGCATCAGGGGATTCGCCGGTTTGCAGAATGCCGATCCGCATGGTCTACCTCAGTCTTTCCGCCATGGTGGGCGCGGGGCGGCCTCCGGTCAAGGGGCCGCGCCGCAAAGGGGGCGCAGGGCGTGGTCCGTCCTGCGCTCCTCGCGCCGCTGCCGACGCGACGCGCGTGGCAGACGGCGAGGAGCGCCCCCGGGTCACACGGTGTCGAGATAGAGCTCGACCCGCTCTTCCGGCGACAGTTCGGCGATGTAATGCAGCTCCTGCCGCTTGGTCTGCACCAGATTCCGGATCAGTTCCTTGGGCAGGAAGCGATAGATCAGATCGCTGTTCTCGAAGGCGTCAATGGCCGCATCCCAGGTTGCCGGAATCTGCGGCAGATCCATCGCATAGGCATTGCCCGAGACGGGGGCCGCCGGCTCCTTCTGATCCTCGATCCCCGAGAGGGCTGCGCCCAGAATGGCCGCCAGCATCAGATAGGGGTTCACGTCACCGCCCGCCACCCGGTGCTCGATCCGGCGCGCAGCGGGATTGCCCGCGGGAATACGGATCGCGGCGGTGCGGTTCTCATAGCCCCAGGCAATCGCGGTGGGCGCATGCTTGTCGGGCACCAGCCGGTCATAGCTGTTCAGATGCGGCGCAAAGAGCAGCGTGCTGTCATGCATCGCCTCCAGACAGCCCGCCACCGCATGGCGCAGCTGCGCGGTGCCCTTGGGCCCGCCGGAATCGAAGATATTCTCACCGCGTTCGTCGATCACCGAGAAATGGGTGTGCAGGCCCGAGCCGGAATATTCCGGATAGGGTTTCGCCATGAAGCTGGCGGCAAAACCGTGCCGCCGGGCCAGACCCTTCACCAGCATCTTGAACAGCCAGGCATCGTCAGCGGCGCGCAAAGCATCGTCGCAATGCATCAGGTTCACCTCGAACTGGCCGAGGCCGGTTTCCGAGGTGGTGGTGTCGGCGGGAATATCCATCGCCTCACAGGCGTCATACAGATCGGTGAAGAAGGTGTCGAAGGCATCCAGCGCCCGGATCGACAGCGTCTCGGCCGCCTTGCGCCGCTTGCCCGAGCGGGGCGAGGACGGGACCTGCAGCGTCTTGCCGGAATCGTCGATCAGGAAGAATTCCAGCTCCATCGCCACCACCGGCGTCAGCCCGCGCGCCTTGTAGCGGCGCACCACGGCGTTCAGCGCATGGCGGGGGTCGCCCTCATAGGGCTGGCCGTTTTCGCGGAACATCCAGATCGGCAGCAGCGCGGTCGGCGCCTCCAGCCAGGGCATCGGCATGAAGCCGCGTTCGGTGGGCTTCAGCACGCCATCGGCATCGCCCTGTTCAAACACCAGCGGGCTGTCGTCGATATCCTCGCCCCAGATGTCGAGGTTCAATACCGAGAAGGGGAAGCGGGTGCCGCTTTTCACCACATTCTCGGCAAAACGGGCGGGAACGCGCTTGCCCCGCGCCTGGCCGTTCAGGTCTACGGCAGCCACACGGATCGTCCGCACATCCGGGTGTTTTCTGAGCCAGTCCTTCATCATGGTTCACACTGGAAAAGGCACGGCCCCGCGCCCCCGGGCCGACAGTTCCTGAAAAACCGTCAAGGCCCGCCCGATGCGCAAGTTCGGACCATGCCCTTGGTCCTTCCCTTGGTTCGATCGCCTCTCCCGGCGGGCCGCCTATGGGCCGCTGCACGGGTCCGGGCGGGTGCCCGGATAATTTGATCAAATATAGCCTACTACCGGATCAGCTGCGGACGCAAGCGGATTTTCGGACGCATGTTTGACGGCAGGTGACGGTTCAGCCGCCGGTTCATCACCCCGAAGGCCCAGGTCAAGAGAAGCGTCAGACAGATGAAGTAGAAAGCGACAATGGGATAGGGCACGAAGGGATTGAAGGTCTTGTCCGCGAAGTAGTTGGCGTAATAAAGCGCATCCCCCCGCTGCTGGAACGCCGGAAAGCCCGAGAAGAACACCAGCGTCGTGGCATGGAACAGGAAGATCGCCTCATTGGTATAGGCGGGCCAGGCCAGCCGAAGCATGGTGGGCCATTCGACCCGGCGGAACTTGTGCCAGCCCGAGATGCCATAGGCATCCGCCGCCTCCAGATCACCCTTGGGGATGGATTTCAGCGCGCCATAGAAGATTTCGGCCGAATAGGCGGCGGTGTTCAGGAACAGGACGAACAGCGCCCCCGCCCAGGCCTTGGTGGTCCAGGCCGTCTCGACCGTCAGGCCGAAGACATTGATCCCGGCACGGGGCAGCAGCACCAGCAGCTCGTAGGCCAGAAAGAACTGGATGAAGAGCGGAGAGCCGCGGAAGACGAAGATGAACCATTCCGCAGGCTTGCGCGCCCAGACAGAATGCGACGCCTTGGCCAGCGCCAGCGCATTGGCCAGAAAGAAGCCGCAGGCCAGCGCCACGGCGCCGAAATACACGTTCCAGATCAGGCCCGATCCGATCAGCGTGAACTGCTGGCAGAGGTCATAGCCCTCGCGCGGCAAAAGACGCTCGCCATAGCCCAGCGACCGCAGCGCATAGGCCTGAAAGGTTTCCCAGCAGGTCATGTGGCGGCCGCCTTTCGCATCTGCTCACCCGCCCGCGTGGCCTGTCCCTTGGACAGTTTCGCGGTCAGCCGGGCCAGCAGGATTTCCGACACCCGGGTGAAGGCCAGATAGAACACCATCAGGCCAAGGAAATAGAACACCCGCCAGTCGCCATGCGGATAGGGGTTGTTGCCGCTGGTCTTGGCGCTGCCCAGTTCTCGCGCCCAGTAGACGATGTCCTGCAGGCCCAGAAGGAACAGCAGCGGCGTCGCCTTGATCAGGATCAGCCAGAGGTTCGACAGGCCGGGCAGGGCATAGATCCACATCTGCGGCACAAGGATGCGGCGGAAGACCTGCCCCTGCGACATGCCATAGGCCTCGGCCGTTTCCAGCTGTGCCCGGGGGACGGCCTGCATTGCGCCATAGATGACATTCGCGGCGAAGGCGCCGAAGACGATGGCAAAGGTGAAAACCGCCAGCGTGAAGGCATAGGCTTTGTGCCAGATCGCGCCCGAGGTCGACAGCGGCACCTTGGCGGCCGGGCAGACCCGGAATTCACCCGCTTTCCAGACCGGCTGGCTGAGGTCGGTACAGACCCAGAGGTGCTTGAACCATTCGATCCCCTGATCCAGCGCGATCACGAAGAACATGAAATAGATGATGTCGGGCACACCGCGGACGGCGGCGATGTAGCCGCGCCCCAGAAGCGACAGCGGCACGATATGCGACCGCGCGGCGGTGGCGCCGAAAAAGCCGAAGGTCAGGGCAACGGGCGCCGTGACCGCCAGCAGCAGGAGCACCATCCCGAAGGACCAGTAAAAGTTGAAATGCGTGCCCGTGGTCAGATAGCAGGAAAGCCAGCTGAGCCCCGAAAGCGCGGCAGGGTCTGCGCAATATGCAAACATCTTTGATCCGTCGCGGTATGGGGGCGCGGGTGACCCGAGGGCACCCGCGCCGCAGGATCAGCCGATCAGAACAGCGCGGCTTCGGGGCCGAACCACTTGGTGATCATGGTGTTCAGCGTGCCGTCGGCCTTCATCGACTTGATCGCCTCGTCGAATTTGGCGCGCAGCTCGGTGTCCGATTTGCGCATGCCGCCACCGACACCGCCGCCCAGCTGCACCTCATCCGCCAGCAGAACGAGCGCGCCGCCCGAGTCGCCCGCGATCGGTGCCAGATAATCCTTGTCGGCAAAGACGGCATCCGCCTCGCCATTCTTCACCGCGGCCACGGTTTCATCCGGGGTGGCATATTCCAGCAGGGTGACGCCCGGCTGTTCGGCGATATAACCGGCCTGAATGGTGCCGGTCTGCGCCGCGATCACCGCGCCATCACCGATATTGGCATCCGCCGTCAGCCCGACATAGGCAGAGGAGGCCGGCGGGATGTAGTTTTCGGTGAAGTCGATCATCTGCTTGCGCTCGTCGGTGATCGACATGCCCGCCATGATGATGTCGTAGTTGCCCGATTGCAGGTTCGGGATGATCGAATCCCAGGCGTTCTGGACGAATTCACAGGTCAGCCCGGCGCGCTTGCACAGTTCGGTGCCCAGCTCGATCTCATAACCGGTCAGCTTGCCGGTGGCCTGATCAATGTAGTTATAGGGCTCATAGGCGCCTTCGGTGCCGATCCGCACCACGTCCTGCGCCATTGCGCCCGTCACTGCGCCCGTGCCGAATGCGGCCAGAGCGGTGGCGAGAAGAAGCTTTTTCATGTCGTAGTCTCCCTGTCGTAGGCTTGTTGTATTTTTGATCATATCCCGGTTTTTGGTCAGTGCCAGCGGGATTCCAGCGCGTCCATGGTGCCATCGGCAAACATTGCGTTCAGGGCCGTGTCGATCTTGCCCAGAAGTTCGGCATTTCCCTTGCAGACGGCGATTCCGACGCCTTCGTCGGGCACCTCGGCGGTGTAGAGATAGGTCAGCCCCTGACCCTGGATCAGCGGGGCCAGATCCTCGCGCGCTTCGAACGGGCCAAGCGCCAGATCGGCCTTGCCCGATCCCACGGCCCGAAGGGCATCGCTTTCCGACGGATAGGGGCGGTAGTCTAACCCGTTGTCGCGCAGGTAGTTTTCCTGAATCGTGCCCGAAACCACGGCGGTCAGCGCACCTTCGGGCGTGGGGGCACCTGCCGGGCCGACGAACCAGTCCACCCCTTCGCCCCAGGTATAGGCCTGGGTGAAATCCACCATCTGGCGTCGCTCGACACTGATGGCCATGCCGCCCAGCACAACATCGAACCGCCCCGACATGACGCCGGGAATCAGCTCGTCGAAGGTGGTCACCTCCCAGGTGCAGGTCCGGCGGATGCGGGTGCAGATGTCCTGCATCATCTCGTAATCATATCCGGTCAGGGCGCCGGTTTCGGCATCGTGGATCAGATAGGGCGGAAAGGTCGGCCCGGTGCCGATGACCAGCCTGTCGTCGCCGGCCGCGGCCAGAACGACCATCGCACCTGCCATCGCGACCGAGGCGAAGCAGGCCATCGCGGATCAGGCCGCCGTGGCCGAGAGAAAGCCCCTCAGCCGGTCAGACTTCGGGTTGCCGAACAGGTCCGCCGGCGGACCCTGTTCCTCGATCCGGCCCTGATGCAGAAAGATGACATGATCGCTGCAATCGGCGGCCAGCTTCATGTCATGGGTGACAAGGATCATCGTCCGGCCCTCATCGGCCAAAGCCTTGATGACCTTCACCACCTCCTGCTCCAGCTCGGGGTCCAGGGCTGAGGTCGGCTCATCGAAGAGCAGCGCGCGGGGTTCCATGCACAAGGCGCGGGCGATGGCGGCGCGCTGCTGCTGACCGCCCGACAGCTGCGCGGGCCAGGCATCGGCCTTGTCGGCGATGCCCACCTTGGCCAGATATTCGCGGGCCTTCGCCTCTACCTCTTTCGGGTCGCGCTTCAGCACCGTCACCGGCGCCTCCATCACGTTTTGCAGGATGGTCATATGGGCCCAGAGGTTGAACTGCTGGAACACCATCGACAGATTCGTGCGGATGCGCGTCACCTGCGCGCGGTCGGCCGGGTGGCGGCGCATGCCTTCGCCTTTCCAGCGCACGGCCTCGCCCTCGAAGACCACATCGCCCTTCTGGCTGTCTTCCAGCAGGTTGCAGCAGCGCAGAAGCGTGGATTTGCCCGAACCGGAGGAGCCGATGAGCGAGATGACATGCCCGCGCGGCGCGGTCAGATCGACGCCCTTCAGCACCTCCAGCGGGCCATAGCTTTTGTGCAGGTCGCTGATCTGGATGACGGGCGTGTCAGCCATGGTTCCGGTCTTCCCCTGTTTCCGGGCGCCTTTGTGGCGGCCTCGTGATCGTTTGCCCAAGTAGGGCGCAGATTTCCGGGCATTGCAACGCCCTTTCCGGACCTGCCGCAGGGGCAGCCGGCAAAGCCTCAGGCCGGGCCGCCAAATTGGGCAGGCGGGGGCGGATTGGGCACGGCCAGATAATCCGCGGCCCGTGCGGGCAGGATACCGCGCAGCCTGAGTGTCGCCCGGTCGGCCGGGGCAAGGGCGGCGATCCCCTCTTCCAGCGCGGCGAACACCGCGGCCGCATCGGCACCGGGTCCGGCGATATAGGGCAGGGCGGGGGTGTCCGCGGTGCGCGCCACCACCTTCAGCGCCAGCGCCGCGGGATCCTGCTGGTCCCGCAGCAGGGCAAAGCTCAGCGCATCCAGCGCCGCCAGATCGGCGCGGGCCCCGGCAACGGCGCGGGCGGACAGCACATGGCCGCCGGTTCGCAGGGCAGGCCGCAGCCGCAGGCCAAGCGCCGCCACATGGTTCGCCGCCGCCGCCCAGCCCGATTGCGACAGATCCTCGTTCCAGGCGAAGGGTGCATCCTGAAACGCGGCCAGCCCGTCGCGCGGATCATCCGCGCGCGCCACGAAGACCGAGTGATACATGCCCGGCGCCGTTTCCGGCAGGTCCAGCACCGGCGCCGCCACCAGCGTGACATGGCCGTGCAGCCGCGCACGATAGGGATAGCCGCAGGTCTGCGACAGGATCAGATCCGGCGACTGCCAGGCGCGCCAATAGGCGCCCTCTCCCCGTGTCAGCCACTCAGGCGCGGCCATGCCGCGGGCCCGCAGCCTGTCGCGCACCAAAGCCCAGAGCCGGTCATTCGCCGCCTGTGCGGGGCCGAAATCATACATCGCCAGCGAAGCGATCACTCCGCCCGCTCCGCCCTTTGCCGGGCCTGCGCGTTCTGAACATCGGTCAGGCCCAGCAGGTTGGAGACAAGGCGCATCAGCCGGTCTTCCTCGGCATCGCGGCTGCCGTCGGCCAGCGCCACCGACCACAGGGCCTGCATCACGGCGGCGCGGTCTTCGGGCTCTGTCGCGGATTTCAGCGCGCGGGTGAAGCGGACGGTATCGGGCGCCTCGGATTCCAGAACCTCGGCCTCGGCCCGCAGGCGGGCGGCCTCGAACGGGCTGAGCCCGTGCCGTGCCATCAGCACACGGTCGATCCGCTCCACCTCTTCGGCGGCATAAAGCCCGTCGGTGCGGGCCACGCGGACCAGAAGGGCCGCCAGCGCCAGCCGGGCATCGGCTTCGGGCAAAGGCTCGGGGGCGGGCGCCAGGAGACGGCGGAGGAGCTGTTCGAACATGGGCGGAAGATAGGCAGGCGCGGCCCCCCGCGCCACCGATTCCGCAACGCCCCGCAGACAGCTTTCGGTGAAGCGTCAGCTGCGCGGCGGCGTCAGCCCGGCAAAGAGGCGCGACAGCCGGGCCGCCTCTTCCGCCATACCCCAGGGCGGGTTGACCACGAACAGGCCCGATCCGGTCATCCGGTGGCCTTCGCGCGCGGGGGGGAAGGCCACCTCATGGCGCAGGGCGTCCGGGAATTGCGCCTGAAGCGCGCGCAGCATCGGCAGATGCGGCCCGTCGCGCAGGATCGGATACCACAGCATCAGATTGCCGACGTTCCATTTGCGCGCGACCTGCGCCAGCACGCGCGGGATGCGGTCGTAATCGGCCTTCACCTCATAGGGTGGGTCCACCAGCATCAGCCCGCGCCGCGGCGTGGGGGGCGTGATGGCCAGCGCCATGTCGAACCCGTCCTCACGCCGGATATGCGCGCCCCAGCCCGCCATGGCGGTTTCCAGCGCGGCATGTTCCTGCGGATGAAGCTCGGCCAGATGCAGGCTGTCGGTTTCGCGCAGGCCAAGCGCCGCGATCAGCGGAGAGCCGGGATAGGCGTCATCGCCGAACATGGCCGCCGTCTCGTCCAGCCGGTCGCGGTAGGGATGGCCTTCGGCGAACCAGTCGGACACCCGCAGGATGCCCTGCGCCGCCTCACCCGTCTTCAGCGCCTCGGCCGAGCCGAGCCGGTAAAGGCCACGCCCGGCATGGGTCTCGATATAGGTCAGCGGCTTGTCCTTGGCGGTCAGGTAATCCAGCACCCAGGCCAGAAGCGCGTGCTTCTGGACATCGGCAAGGTTTCCGGCATGGAAGGCGTGTTGATAGGACAGCATGGGGCGGGCTCTATCAGGCCGGAGCGCCCCGCGGCAAGTGTCGCGAGGGGGCGCTGCCCCCTCACCCCCGGGATATTTATGAACAGATGAATGGGGGCGGGCGTGAGGGGGATCATGCCGGGTGCATCTGCGGGAGACCTGGCTGCCGGCCCGGAAGTCCAGGTGGATCAGGCGGCAGGGCCTTCCGATCCGGCAAGCCGGAAACCCTGCATGACGTTTCGGCCGGATGACCGGGCTGCGGCCGGGAGACTGTCAGCGCGTCGCACTGCCATGCAATCCATCGCGCATCCGTTCGATTGTGCGAAGACGCAAGAGGGGCAAGCAGCAGGCTCCGGTCCTGAAGCCGTGGCCGCATCGGGTGGTGTGATCGCGCCATACTGCGGTCATCGGCCCGATGCGGAGAACTGATCCGGGTTAGGCCCCGGGAAAGGGACGTGCCTTTCCCGGGGACGTTCCGACGAAGACGGGCGGTTTGCCGTCAGTATTTCTGCGGGACATAGAGTTCCGGCGGCAGGACGGCGCGTTCGTAGTCCGGGTTGAAGACGCGGTCGGGCAGGGTGATGTCTTCATGCGGCACGTCCTCGTAAGGAAAGAGGCCGAGAAGATGCGAGATGCAGTTCAGCCGCGCGCGCTTCTTGTCATTGCCCTCGACGATATACCACGGCGCCTCGGGGATGTTGGTGCGGGCGAGCATCTCTTCCTTGGCCTTGGTATATTGCTCCCACCGGACGCGGCTTTGCAGGTCCATGGGCGACAGTTTCCACTGTTTCATCGGATCGTGGATGCGCATGAGGAAGCGCATCTGCTGTTCCTCATCGGTGATCGAGAACCAGTATTTCACCACCTTGATGCCGGAGCGGACGAGCATCCGTTCGAATTCGGGGACATCGCGGAAGAACTGTTCGACCTGATCCTCGTCGGCAAAGCCCATCACCCGCTCGACGCCGGCACGGTTGTACCAGCTGCGGTCCAGCAGGACGATTTCGCCGCCGGCGGGCAGATGCGGGACGTAGCGCTGGAAATACCATTGCGATTTCTCGCGGTCGGAGGGCGCGGGCAGGGCCACGACACGCACGACGCGGGGGTTCAGCCGTTGCGAGATGCGCTTGATCACGCCACCCTTGCCGGCGCTGTCGCGGCCTTCGAAGATGACCACGACCTTTTCCTTGTGATACTGCACCCAGCTTTGCAGCCGGATCAGTTCCGCCTGAAGATGGATCAGCGCACGGAAATAGGCTGGCCGCTCGATCGTGGGGCCATGGGATTTCTTGTAAATCTTGGCGATCTCAAGGCTCAGCTGGGCATCTTCCAGCTCCAGCTCATATTCCTCGTCCAGCGTATCGGCCAGTTCGGCCTCCAGCCAGTCCTTCGGGGTATCTTCGGTCATCGCGCGCCCATGACAGGTTCGGGGGTCAGGTTCGGGGCGGTGATGGCAGGGGAATGTAACCGGCGGGTGACATATCGGTGACGAAACGGAAAGGGGCCGCCGGATCGCTCCGGCGGCCCCCTTGGTCTTCGGCGCGGAGGATCAGCCCGCCAGTGCCTTGTTCAGATATTCGTCCACCTTTTCCAGGTAGCCCATGGTCGTCAGCCACTTCTGATCGGGGCCGACCAGCAATGCCAGATCCTTGGTCATGTGGCCGTCTTCGACGGTGTCCACGGTCACCTTTTCCAGCGTTTCGGCGAATTTCAGCAGCTGTTCGTTGCCGTCCAGCTTGGCGCGGTGCTTCAGGCCGCCGGTCCAGGCGAAGATCGAGGCGATGGAGTTGGTCGAGGTCTCCTTGCCCTTCTGATGCTCGCGGTAGTGGCGGGTCACGGTGCCGTGGGCGGCCTCGGCCTCGACGATCTTGCCATCGGGCGTCATCAGCACCGAGGTCATCAGGCCGAGCGAGCCGAAGCCCTGCGCCACGATGTCGGACTGCACGTCGCCATCGTAGTTCTTGCAGGCCCAGACATAGCCGCCCGACCATTTCAGCGCGCTTGCCACCATGTCGTCGATCAGACGGTGCTCATAGGTCAGGCCGGCGGCCTTGAACTTGTCGGCGAATTCCTCGTCGAACACCTGCTGGAACAGATCCTTGAAGCGGCCGTCATAGGCCTTGAGGATGGTGTTCTTGGTCGACAGATAGACCGGGACATTGCGCACGAGGCCATAGTTCAGCGAGGCGCGGGCGAAGTCGATGATCGACTGGTCCAGGTTGTACATGCCCATGGCCACGCCGGCGGCGGGGGCGCTGAACACGTCCTTTTCAATCACGGTGCCGTCTTCGCCGACGAATTTCATCGTCAGCTTGCCCTTGCCGGGGAATTTGAAGTCGGTCGCGCGATACTGGTCGCCAAAGGCATGGCGGCCGACGACGATCGGCTTCGTCCAGTGCGGCACAAGGCGCGGCACGTTCTTGCAGATGATCGGCTCGCGGAAGATCACGCCGCCCAGGATGTTGCGGATGGTGCCGTTGGGCGACTTCCACATTTCCTTGAGCCCGAACTCTTCGACGCGGGCTTCGTCCGGGGTGATCGTCGCACATTTCACCGCAACGCCGACCTCTTTGGTCTTGTTGGCGGCGTCGATGGTGATCTGGTCGTTCGTGCGGTCACGCTCTTCGATGCCCAGATCGTAATACAGAAGGTCCACATCCAGGTAGGGCAGGATCAGTTTCTTCTTGATGAAGTCCCAGATGATCCGGGTCATCTCGTCGCCGTCCATCTCGACGACGGGGTTTGCCACCTTGATCTTGGTCACTGGTCAGCCCTTTCGGTTTTTGGGATTCGCCTGAGCCGCTGCATAGCGGAAACCGGGGTGCGAAGAAAGATGGTATGCAATGGCATACCGAAATTCCGCCGCTTTTCGCCGGGGATCACACCAGATCCCACAACCGTTCGGGCAGGGCGGCGTGCATTGCGGCAGCCTCGGCAAAGGCGCGGGGGCCGCGGGCGGGGCGCCGTCCGGGTTTCAGTGGAAAGCGGCGGCGCGCTTCGGCCTGAAGGGCGTCCAGATCGCCGGGGACCGCTGCGGCGATCTGATCCACCTTGGCCAGAAGTTTATCCTGATGCATCCGCCAGCTGGCATCCTGCTCAGACCCGCCGCGGCCACGATAGCGTTCCTCCGCCAGCGCCAGATCGGCCAGCGCGAGGTGGAAGGTCACGAAATGCGCGCTGATCCGCACCGGGCGCAGCCGCAGCCGGTGACCGCCGCCCGCCCAGTCATTCGGCTGGCTGATGCAGAACGGCTTGGAATAGGCGGCGCTGACCTGCCCGAAGGGGCGCTGGCGCAGGATGGGCCGGGCGGGGTCCACGGGGGGCAGGTCGCGGCCCTTCTGCACTACGTCGATGCCATTGGCGTAGATATAGCCTTCGGCCTCCACCTCGCGCAGCGCGGCGGGCCAGTCCCCCGCCACCGGCGCCGCCGGGTCGATGCAGACGAATTCATCGGCATCGGTGCGCAGGACGAAGCGGTAGTCCCGCAGCAGATCCTGCGCGAGGCGCGAGATCTTGCGGGCAACAAAGCGGTCCTGCGCGATGCGGTCCCGTGGAGCATGGTGCAGGATGCGGATGTTCACGCCGTCCAGGTTCGCCTCCGGCACCCAGTCGTCACCGTCCAGCACGACGAACAGGTTTTCCCGCCCGACGATGGCGCCGTAATGGTCCAGCCATTTGCGCAGGAAGAAATGTTCATGGCGGCAATGGGTGACGGCACAGGCCAGCTTTTGCGGCATCGGATCAGGCGCCGAACCACGGGCGGGCGCGGGCGGAAACCCAGTCCCAGATCCGCGGCGCGCCGCGGGCGATCTTGACGCCGACCCGGGCGACCAGCTGGTCGAAGGTTACATTATAGGTGACCCATGTGCCGCCGCCGGAACTCAGGTTCGCCATGACGGGCTGCACCCGGTCCAGGCTTTTGGCAAAGACGGCATCGGGGGTCTCGGCCGCCTCGAACTCATCCCAAAGGGCGCGGAAGCTGGCCGCCTGGTCGGCGGGCAGCAGGCCGAAGATGCGGTCTGCGGCGCGCTGTTCCGCGGCCATGGTGTCGGCACTGGCATGGGCCTGCCCGTTCGCCGAATGGATCGGCACATCGCCGGTGTCGATCTCAACCAGATCATGGATCAGCAGCATGCGGATCACCCGGTCGATCTGCACTCCCTCTGGCGCCTGATCGGCCAGCACCATGGCATAAAGCGCCAGATGCCAGCTGTGCTCACCCGAGTTTTCCGGGCGGGACCCGTCGCAGAGCGTGGTGGCGCGAAGGACGGATTTCAGTCGGTCCGCCTCATTCAGAAAGGCGAACTGGGCGGTGAGGCGGTCTTGGGGGGCGAGGCTGTCCATGAAGCGATGCATGGCGGATCAGGACAGGGAAAGGCAAGGGGGTGGGGCGGGGTTTGGCCCTGCACCGTAAAGGAAAGGCGGGGTGAACCCCGCCTTGCAACCTAATGCGCGCTGGTGTCCCTTGGGGCGGCGGGGGCATTGGTGCCGTCGCGCCGCGCCTTCAGCGCCTTGACCAGAAAATCCCGGCCCCGCGCCTCGGCCAGCCGGATGCGGATCGAGGTCATATAGGCCTCTTGCAGGGTGGGCGAGGCCGCCATCAATACGCGGCCCACCTGCTCGTAGAACCGGTCGTCGCCCAGCTCGGGCTGCGCGGCCAGTACATCCCTGGCCAGTTCGTCCGCAAGCTCCTGAATGAAGGACATCAGCGGGTGCCTTCGCCCATGCGCCGTTTGACGTAGGAGGAGACCGTCTCGATCATCGGCTTCATATGCGCCTCTTCATCCTTGAAGAAGTGATCGGCGCCTTCCACCTCG
This sequence comes from Neotabrizicola sp. VNH66, assembly GCF_049445895.1. Lineage (NCBI taxonomy): Bacteria > Pseudomonadati > Pseudomonadota > Alphaproteobacteria > Rhodobacterales > Paracoccaceae > Neotabrizicola > Neotabrizicola sp. VNH66. The sequence goes on along the minus strand of NZ_JBMSDW010000018.1, from coordinate 43,137 downwards.
GTATGGGTGATGGTGATGCCCTTCTGCTCATGCAGCTTGGACACCAGCGTGCGGGTGTCCTTGGGCGGGGCCACCTTGTCGGCGGTGCCGTTGATGATCAGGCCGGACGAGGGGCAGGGCGCGAGGAAGGAGAAGTCGTAGAGGTTCGCCGGCGGCGCGACCGAGATGAAGCCGGTGATCTCGGGCCGGCGCATCAGAAGCTGCATGCCGATCCAGGCCCCGAAGGAGAAGCCCGCCACCCAGCAATGCTTGGCATTCTGGTTCATCGACTGCAGGTAATCCAGCGCCGAGGCGGCATCGGAAAGCTCGCCGATGCCCTGATCATATTCGCCCTGGCTGCGGCCGACGCCGCGGAAGTTGAACCGCAGCACCGTGAAGCCAAGGTTGTAGAAGGCGTAGTGCAGGTTATACACCACCTTGTTGTTCATCGTGCCGCCATAGGCGGGATGCGGATGCAGCACGATGGCAATGGGGGCGTCGCGGTCCTTCTGCGGGTGGTAACGACCTTCAAGACGGCCGTCGGGGCCGGCAAATATCACTTCGGGCATGGGTCTCGCCTGACACTTGGGGCATATCTTGACGGATTTGCCCCGAAATTTTAGAATGGTTCTAAAGGCCCCGCAGGGCCTTCCGGATCGGACCTGAGGTAATGGCCGCATCGGGCGGCGTCAATGGAATTGCGGACGGGCAGGGAGGCGGCGGGTGAAACTTTCGACCAAGGGGCGCTATGCGATGGTGGCACTGGCCGATCTGGCGCTGAACGAGGGGAAGGGCGGCGAGGATCTGATCTCGCTGGCGGAAATCTCGAAACGGCAGGATATTTCGCTGCCGTATCTGGAGCAGCTGTTCGTCAAGCTGCGCCGTGCCGGTCTGGTCGAGGCGGTGCGCGGCCCGGGCGGCGGCTACAAGCTGGCCCGCAGCGCGGATTCGATCCGGGTGAGCGAGGTGCTGCAGGCGGTGGAGGAGACGGTGGATGCGATGCACACCGGGGCGGGGGCGACCGGCGGATCCTCCGGATCGCGCGCGCAGAGCCTGACCAACCGGCTGTGGCAGAGCCTGTCGGCCAATGTCTATGTCTTTCTGCACCAGACCCGGCTGTCTGATGTGGTGAAGAACGATCTGACGCCCTGCCCGGCGGTGCCGAACCTGTTCCGGGTGGTGGACGAGGACTGAGTTTTGGAGGGGCAGCGCCCCGCCGCGCCCGCCGGGGGTTTTGCACCCCCGGACCCCCGCAGGATATTTAGGAACAGATGAATGGCAGCGCGGCTTTATCTCGACTGGAACGCGACCACGCCTTTGCGGGCGGAGGCGCGGGCGGCGATGGTTGCCGCGATGGATCTGGTCGGGAACCCGTCTTCGGTTCATGCCGAGGGCCGCGCGGCCAAGGCGCTGATGGAGCGGGCGCGGGCGCAGGTGGCGGCGGCGCTTGGGGCCGAGGGGGCGGATGTCGTCTTCACCTCGGGCGCGACCGAGGCGGCGGCTTTGGCCTGTGCGGGCCGCGGGCTGGCCTGTGCAGCGGTGGAGCATGAGGCGGTGGCGGCCTGGTGTGATCCGGTTCTGCCGGTGGACCGGGCGGGGCGGGTGGCGGTGGCCGATCCGGGCCGCAGCGCGCTGCAGCTGGCCAATTCCGAGACCGGCGTGGTGCAGGTGCTGCCCGAGGGGCTGGCCGTCAGCGACCTGACGCAAGCCTTCGGCAAGTTGCCTGTGGCGTTCAACTGGCTGGGCGTCACGGCGGGCCTTGTCTCCGCCCACAAGCTGGGCGGGCCGAAGGGGATTGGCGCGCTGATCCTGCGGCAGGGCACCGATCTGCCCGCGCAGCTGCGGGGCGGCGGGCAGGAGATGGGCCGCCGCGCGGGCACCGAGAACCTGATCGGCATTGCGGGCTTTGGCGCCGCGGCCGAGTCGGCGGCACGGGATCTGGCTGCGGGTCTGTGGGATGAGGTGGCCGAGATTAGAAATATTCTAGAATCAGCATTGCTGGCCGGGGCGGAAGGGACTATTTCCGTCGGGAAAGACGCGGACCGCCTGCCCAACACGCTGAACCTGATTGCGCCCGGCTGGCGGGGCGAGACGCAGGTGATGGCGATGGATCTGGCGGGCTTTGCCGTCTCGGCGGGGTCGGCCTGCTCCAGCGGCAAGGTGCGCGCCTCGAAGGTGCTGCGGGCCATGGGGTTTGCAGAGGGGGAGGCGGCGCAGGCCGTGCGCATCTCTCTTGGCCCCGGGGTGACGAAGGATGACGTGCTGCGGTTCGCCGATGCGTGGACCAAGGCCTATGCCCGGGCAAAGGCGCGGGCCGCATGACGGAGAAAGCGATGAACACCGAACTGGCCGATGACATCCGCGAAGGCGTGGACCGGGAGACCATCGAAACCGTTCAGGCCATGGCCGGGAAATACAAATACGGCTGGGAAACCGAGATCGAGATGGAGTTCGCGCCCAAGGGCCTGAACGAAGACATCGTCCGTCTGATCAGCGAAAAGAATGGCGAGCCGGAGTGGATGCTGGACTGGCGTCTGGCCGCCTATCGCCGCTGGCTGAAGATGGAAGAGCCCCGCTGGGCCATGCTGAACTACCCTGAGATCGACTATCAGGATCAGTATTACTACGCCAAGCCGAAGAGCATGGACGTGAAGCCCAAGTCGCTGGATGAGGTGGATCCCAAGCTGTTGGCCACCTACGAAAAGCTGGGCATCCCGCTGAAGGAACAGGCGCTTCTGGCGGGGGTCGAGGCCCCCGAGGGGGAGCGCAAGGTTGCGGTGGATGCGGTTTTCGACTCCGTCTCGGTCGGCACCACCTTCAAGGAAGAGCTGAAGAAGGCGGGCGTGATCTTCTGCCCGATTTCCGAGGCGATCCGCGATTACCCGGAACTTGTGCAGAAATACCTCGGCTCGGTCGTGCCGCAGTCGGACAATTTCTTTGCCACGCTGAATTCGGCGGTCTTCTCGGACGGGTCTTTCGTCTATGTCCCGCCGGGCACCCGCTGCCCGATGGAACTGTCGACCTATTTCCGCATCAATGCCGAAAACACCGGGCAATTCGAACGCACGCTGATCATCTGCGACAAGGGGGCTTATGTCTCCTATCTGGAGGGTTGCACCGCGCCGAAGCGTGACACCCATCAGTTGCATGCGGCGGTGGTGGAAATCGTCATCCTTGAGGATGCCGAGGTCAAATATTCGACCGTTCAGAATTGGTTCCCGGGCGATGAGAACGGCAAGGGCGGCATCTACAACTTCGTGACCAAGCGCGCCGATTGCCGCGGCGACCGGGCCAAGGTGATGTGGACGCAGGTGGAAACCGGATCGGCCATCACCTGGAAATATCCGTCCTGCATCCTGCGCGGGCATGACAGCCAGGGCGAGTTCTATTCCATCGCCATCGCGAACAACTATCAGCAGGCCGATACCGGCACCAAGATGGTGCACCTTGGCCGCAATACGAAGTCGCGGATCGTCTCCAAGGGGATTTCGGCCGGCAAGGCGCAGAACACCTATCGCGGTCTGGTCTCGGTCCACCCCAAGGCCACCGGCAGCCGCAACTATACCCAATGCGACAGCCTGCTGATCGGCGATCAGTGCGGCGCCCATACGGTTCCCTACATCGAGGTCAAGAACAACTCCTCGCGCTGCGAGCATGAGGCGACCACCTCGAAAGTGGACGAGGATCAGCTGTTCTACTGCCGCTCGCGCGGGATGGATGAGGAAGAGGCGGTGGCACTGGTGGTGAACGGCTTCTGCAAGGAAGTGCTGCAGGCGCTGCCGATGGAATTCGCCATGGAGGCGCAAAGCCTTGTGGCGATCAGCCTCGAAGGCTCGGTCGGCTGAACCATGGCGGAGGCGCGGCAGGGGCAGGGCGCAGGCAGCGGGGGCGGCACGGCCGATCCCGGCTTGCGGCTGCTTTTGGACCGGCTGGCGCCCGCCCCGCGGCTGGCGATTGCCGATGTGGGGGCGAACCCGCTGACGCCGCCGCCCTATGCCGGACTGCTGGCGGCGGGCGGCTGCACCGTCTTTGGCTTTGAGCCGCAGGCCGAGGCCTTTGCCGCGCTGCCCCAGACTGAGACGGAGCGTTATCTGCCGGTGGCCGTGGGCGACGGGAGTGAGATTGCGCTGAACATTTATGCCTCCAGCGGGATGACCTCGGTCTTTCGGCCCGATCTTGCGGCGATGGACTGGCTGGGCAAGCGCAAACGCTGGGGCACGGTCTTGCGGACAGTGCAGGTGCCCACGGTGCGGCTGGATGACGTGGCCGGGCTGGAGGCGATCGACCTTCTGAAGATCGACATTCAGGGCGGTGAGCGCGCGGTGATCGAGAACGGGCCGCGGCTCCTCTCCGGCGCATCGGCCGTGATCACGGAACTGCGCTATTACCCGCTTTATGAAGGCGAGCCGATGCTGCATGGCGTGGATGCCGTGCTGCGGGCGCAAGGCTTTGTCCTGCACCGGTTTCTGCCGATGTCGGCGCGGGCGCTGCCGAATTCGCAATCGTCCCGGCTGAACCTGCCGCGGATGCGGGATCAACTGGTCGATGGCGATGCCGTCTATATCCGCGATCCCGCGCGCGGGCTGACGGACCGGCAGCTGGTGGCGCTGGCGCTGCTGGCGGCGGGGGTGTTCGGCAGCCACACGCTGGTGCTGAACTGCCTTGACCGCCTGGTGCAGCGCGGGCTGGCCCCGGCGGAGCTGCCGTCGGCTTATGTCGATCTGCTGCCCGCGCGCCTGCGGTCGGAGGGCGGGACATGACCGCGCCCGAACGCCCCGAACTGACCCTGCCCGAGGCGGAGGCCGCGCTGCTGCGCGCCGAATATGCCGGGGCGAAGACGGTGCTGGAATACGGCTCCGGCGGGTCCACGCTGGTGGCGGCCGAAGGTGACGCCGCGGTCTGGTCGGTGGAAAGCGATGCGGACTGGGCCGCGATGATGCGTGGATGGTTTGCCGCCAATCCGGCCAAAGGTGCGGCGCAGATCCACCATGTGGACATCGGCCCCACGCGCGACTGGGGCCATCCGGCGGATGAAACCGGATTCCGCCGCTGGCCGGATTACGCGCTGTCGGTCTGGGACCGGCACGACTTTGCCCATCCCGATGTGGTGCTGGTGGATGGCCGGTTTCGGGTCGGCTGCTTCCTGTCCATGCTCTACCGTATCAGCCGCCCCGTGGTGCTGCTGTTCGACGATTACGCCAACCGTCCCGGTTATCACCGGGTCGAGGAACTGGTGAAACCCCGCGATGTGGTCGGGCGCATGGCGCGCTTTGACCTGAGACCCACCCCGCTGACGCCTGACCGGCTGCGCGGCTTTGCCAAGGCCCTGCTGCAACCGGCCTGAACGGAGAAGAAAGATGCTTGAGATCAAGAACCTGCACGTGAAACTTGAGGAAGAGGATAAAGTCATCCTCCGTGGCGTGGACCTGAAGATCGGGCCGGGCGAAGTGCATGCGATCATGGGGCCCAACGGCTCGGGCAAGTCGACCCTGTCCTATGTTCTGGCCGGGCGTGAGGGCTATGAGGTCACCGACGGCGCCGCCACGCTGGATGACGAGGAACTGCTGGAGATGGAACCGGAAGAGCGCGCCGCGGCGGGCCTGTTCCTGGCGTTCCAGTATCCGGTGGAAATTCCCGGCGTCGGCAACATGACCTTCCTGCGCACCGCGGTGAACGCGCAGCGCAAGGCCCGCGGCGAAGAGGAACTCTCGGCGGGCGAATTCCTGAAGGTCGTGCGCGAAAAGGCCAAGGCGCTGAAGATCGACGCCGAAATGCTGAAGCGCCCGGTGAACGTGGGCTTTTCGGGCGGTGAGAAGAAGCGCAACGAAATCCTCCAGATGGCCATGCTGGAGCCGAAGATGTGCATTCTGGACGAGACCGACTCGGGCCTTGACGTGGACGCCATGAAGCTGGTGGCCGATGGCGTGAACGCGCTGCGCAGCGAAGGCCGGTCCTTCCTGGTGATCACCCACTACCAGCGCCTGCTGGACCATATCAAACCGGATGTCGTGCACATCATGGCGGCGGGCCGCATCGTCAAGACCGGCGGGCCGGAACTGGCGCTGGAGGTCGAGAACAACGGCTATGCCGATCTCTTGGCCGAGGTGCAGTGATGGCTGTGGCGCAGGCAAAGCTGGACGTGCTGGCGGCGCGGATCGCCGGCCTGTCCTTTGACGGCGCGGGCTGGCTGGGCGCGGCGCGGTCGCAGGCGCTGGCGCGCTTGTCCGCCATGGGCCTGCCGGTCAAGCGCGACGAATACTGGCGCTACACCGATCCTTCGGCGCTGACCTCCGCCGAACCCGCCCCGGCGGCGGTGTTCGATGACAGTGACGAGGCGCCGCTGTTTGACGGGATCGACCGGCTGAAGCTGGTCTTCGTGGATGGCATCTTCGACGCGGAAGCCTCGGACGATCTTGCGCTTTCGGGGGTAGAGATCGAACGTCTGGCCACCGCGCCCGCGGCCGATATCCACTGGGCGCAGGGCCTTTATGGCGTGCTGGAAGGCCGGGGTCAGAATCCGGTGGAACGTCCGCTGGCCGCGATGAATTCGGCCTTTGCCACCGATGGGGTGCTGATCCGGGTGACCGCGCAGGCGGCAAAGCCGGTGAACCTGATTTATCGTCATGTTTCCGCAACTTCGGATGCGATCCTCCACCATTGCGTGAAGGTGGAATCCGGGGCGGAGCTGACCCTTCTGGAGAATGGCCCGGCCGCGGCGCGCTTCAACAAGGTGCTGGAGGTTGAGGTGGCCGATGGGGCCCGCTTCCATCACATCCGCGCGCAGGGCCGCGATCATGAGCGGCGGGCGGTCACCCATATCTTCGCCCGATTGGGATCGGAATCGCTGTTCAAATCCTTCACGATGACCGCCAACGGCCGACTGACCCGGAACGAGGCCATTCTGGAGCTGACCGGCGATGACAGCGTGGCCCATGTCGCAGGCGCCAGCCTGGGAGACGGTGATTTCCTGCATGACGACACCGTCTTCATCACCCATGCGGCCGAGCGGTGCGAAAGCCGTCAGGTCTACAAGAAGGTGCTGAAGAACGGCGCGACCGGCGTGTTTCAGGGCAAGATCCTTGTGAAGCAGGGCGCGCAGAAGACCGACGGCTATCAGATCAGCCAGAGCCTTCTTCTGGACGAGGACAGCCAGTTCCTGGCCAAGCCCGAGCTGGAAATCTACGCCGATGACGTGAAATGTTCGCACGGCTCCACCTCGGGTGCCATTGACGAGACGGCGCTGTTCTACCTGCAATCCCGCGGCGTGCCGAAGCGGATCGCGCAATCCCTGCTGGTTCTGGCTTTCCTTGCCGAAGCCATTCAGGAGATCGAGGATGAGGCCATTGCCGAGGATATCCGGCAGCGGCTGGACAACTGGCTGCACCGTCACGAACTCTGACACCATGGCCGTCACGACCGACATCCTGAAGACATGGCGGCGCCCCGGCGCCGTCTTCCGCCCGCGGCTGGCACAGGCAACCGAACCGGGCGCGCTGGCGGTGCTGATGGGCGCCTGTTTCCTGATCTTCGTCAGCCAGTGGCCGGCCCTGTCGCGGCAGGCCTATCTGGCGCAGATCGCGGCCGAACAGGTGGGCACGCCGCCTGATCAGGTGCCGCAATTGCAGGCGCTGATCGGGATCAATCTCTTCGTGCTGATGTTCATGGCGCCGCTGATCTTCTATGCGATCGCATGGCTGTCGGGCGTGGTGCTGCGGGCCTTTGGTCGTCCTGTTGCCCCGCTGGGCGCCCGGATGGCGCTGTTCTGGGCGCTGCTGGCCACAGCGCCGCTGATGCTGTTCCAGGGGCTGATTGCGGGCTTCGTCGGGCCGGGCCCGGCGCTGACGGTGGTCGGGTTTCTGGTGCTGCTGGCCTTTCTGTGGCTGTGGCAGCGCCTTTTGCGTGAGGCGATGGCATGACCTGGTTTCTTGCCCTTCTGCGGCTGACACTGACCTCTCCGCGTGCGGGCCTGCGGGCGGTCCTGTCCCGCGACCTGCCGCCGGGCACCGGGCTGATGGGGCTGGCGCTGATTGCCGTTCTGTCCTCGCTGGCCTTGCACGCCATGGGTGGGCTTTCGCCCGCGCCCGAGGTTGCGGTTGCCCCCTCCGGACCGGAGGAGGCGCTGTATGAAACCCTGCTGGGCACGCCTTTCACCACCGCGCTGGTGCAATTCGTGCTGTTCATCGTCATGGCCGTGCTGGCCCTTGTGATCGGCCGTTGGCGTGGCGGCACCGGCACCGCGGATCAGGCGTTTCTGGCCATGGCCTGGCTGGAGGCGGCGATGTTCACCGTGCAGATCGCGCTTCTTCTGCTGATGGCGGTGCTGCTCTTGCTGGTTCCGCCGCTGTTCGTGCTGGTGGGCAGCCTGTCCGGGCCGGTTCTGGTGGGCATGTTCTTCTGGTATCTCGCCAGTTTCATCGCGGAACTGCATGGCTTCCGTTCGGTCCCGCGGGTGTTGTTGGCGGTGATCCTGACGCTGATCCTGGCCAGCTTTCTGCTTTCTCCCATCCTTGTGGCCCTGATCGGGCCGGAGGCGCTGCATGTATGACGTGGAAAAGATCCGCGCGGATTTCCCGATCCTGTCGCGGCAGGTGAACGGGCGGCCGCTGGTCTATCTGGACAACGGCGCCAGCGCGCAAAAGCCGCAGGCGGTGATCGACGCGATCACCCAAGGCTATGCGATGGAATATGCCAATGTGCATCGCGGGTTGCATTACCTCTCCAACCTTGCGACCGAGAAATATGAGGCGGTGCGCGGCAAGGTGGCGCGATTCCTGAATGCGCCTTCGGAGGAGGAGATCGTCTTCACCTCTGGCACGACCGAGGCGATCAACCTGATTTCCTATGCCTGGGCCGCGCCGCGGTTCCAGCCGGGGGATGAGATCGTGCTCAGCCTCTTGGAACATCACGCGAATATCGTGCCCTGGCACTTCCTGCGCGAACGGCAAGGGGTGGTGCTGAAATGGGTGGACTGCGACGCCAATGGTGATCTGGACCCGCAGGCCGTGATCGACGCCATCGGCCCGAAGACCCGGCTGGTGGCAGTGACCCAGATGTCGAACGTCACCGGCACCGTGGTCGATGTGGCCGCGATCTGCGCGGGCGCCCGGGCCAAGGGCGTGCCGGTTCTGGTCGATGGCAGCCAGTCCGCGGTGCATATGCCGGTGGATGTGCAGGCCATGGGCTGCGATTTCTTTGCCATCACCGGCCACAAGCTTTATGGCCCCTCCGGCTCGGGCGCGATCTACATTGCCCGTGACCGCATGGCCGAGATGCGCCCTTTCCTCGGCGGCGGCGACATGATCCGCGACGTGTTCCGCGACACCGTCACCTATGCCGATCCGCCGATGAAGTTCGAGGCGGGCACCCCGGGCATCGTCAACCAGATCGGCCTTGGCGTGGCGCTGGATTATATGACCGGGCTGGGCATGGCGAATATCGCCGCGCATGAGCGCCGCCTGCGCGATTACGCCCGCGCGCGGCTGGACGGTCTGAACTGGCTGAATGTGCAGGGGAATTCGGCGGGGAAGGGGGCGATCTTCTCCTTCACCCTGCAGGGGCAGGCCCATGCGCATGATATTTCCACCGTGCTGGACAAGCGCGGCATCGCCGTCCGGGCAGGCACCCATTGCGCCATGCCGCTGATGCAGCACTTTGGCGTGACGGCCACCTGCCGCGCCTCCTTCGGGCTTTACAACACCGAGGCCGAGGTCGACGCGCTGGTCAGCGCGCTGGAATTCTGTCAGGAGCTTTTCGGCTGAATTCGCCGTTGCAGGCCCGGACGGAAGCCGCTAAGAGCAGGACCACAGCGCACCCGTAGCTCAGCTGGATAGAGTGCTGCCCTCCGAAGGCAGAGGTCACAGGTTCGAATCCTGTCGGGTGCGCCATTTCAGAACAAATCTGAACGCCGGATACAGCCGGAACCGGCCACAAGAGGTGGCAGCGGTTCTGGCTTCGATCTCACGCTGCAAATCATAAATCTTGATGTGCTGTGCAAGCGCATTTGGTTCCGGCGACCGTCATCATCGTCGGGGCGGATGGTTGAGATCCTGCACGGCGCGGGCGGCGGCTCTAAGCGGCGGGATGTTTGTCCGGAAAGGCATCAACGGCGCGACCATCTTGCCCGGAGCGGCAAGGTTCATGCCGGGCCTGCCGATCCTGCGGCTGGGGCTGGCCAGCCGTTCGCGTTGAAGCCGCAGGAAGAGCACTGCCATCAGGGCAGGGATGCGGATCGGCACGATGGTTCAGGCGATCCTGTCGCAGGCCTTTCTCACGGGCAACCCGGATCGTGAGTGGAAGCCTGCCGCCTATGCCGATTGCGCGTAGCCGCCGTTATATCCCTCGCTCTTCCGGCGAATTCTGGAATGTTCCACAACCCTTTCGCGCGCGATGCCGCGAAACTCCTCGATTGAGGAATATCCTTTGCGCTCCATGAAGTCGCCAAGATCGCTTGTCAGTTCCTGGATGAGATTGACGCCGATCCCGCCGCTGCCCTTTTCCTCCATCGCGGCGGTGCAGATCTGCAGGTTCCCGGCACCATGGGCGATGAAGTTGAAGGCCTCGCGGAAGCCTTTGATCCCGCCGATGCCGGAGATCGACCTGTCCGGGAAGGCGCGCGAGATATCCGACACACGCTGCAATGCCTGATGCAGGATCGCCAGCCCGCCCAGCCCGCCCGAGGTGACAAGCCCGTCCACCTCGACCTCGAACTTCAGGGTCTCGGGATCCATCAGCGGCAGCGAGGGGAAGGTGTTGCAGAGCGAGATCGAGGCCGCGCCCGCGTCATAGGCCGCCCGCGCCCCGTCCACCAGCGAGGAGGAGGAGGGCGTCAGCTTCACCCAGATCGGCACATCGACCGCTTCCTTCACCGCCTTCATGATCTGGCGGATGATCTCCTCGTCATTGGCGATATGCGCGCCCATGTCCTTGCGGTCCATATGGGGGCAGGACATGTTCAGTTCGATCGCATCGGATCCGGCATTCACGCAGGCCCGTGCCAGCTTGCGCCAATGGTCCATCTCCTCCTCATTTCCCGCGCCTGCCATGATCGAGGCGATGAGCATGCGGTCGGGATAGGTGGTCTTGATCTCTTCCAGATCGGGCAGCCACAGGTCCAGCGGCTGGTCCGAGATGAGTTCCCAGTTCCACGAGGAGTGGGACACCGTGTCCGGCCGCTTGTAGCGCGAGACATAGGGCTTGGTCTCACTGGCGCGCTGATAGATCGTTTTCGGCCCCGCGACATTCTCCACAGGATGCAGGCCGATCGTCTTGGTCACGACACCGCCCCAGCCCGCCTCGAAGGCCCGCAGGATCTTCTGCTTGCTTTCCGTCGGCGGCGCCGAGGCGAGGACGAACGGATTCACGAATTCAAGGCCAGTGAAGATTGTAGCAAGCTCATATGCCATGGCGCACTCCCGAATGCTTAAGAGACAGGGCCTAATATTTTTACCATGTAGTCAACAATTTTCTCTCCCTCCCGCGATACGCCCGCCGGTCTGGTCAACCTCGGCGGAGTTCTGACTAAAAGATGTGCAAGGTTTCAGCTTTACCTGCGCAGCGGCGGGAACAGGTCACCCCTTTGGTGTTTTCCTCGTTCGGCCGCGGTGTCGGGATCGGCGCCAAGGTGTCCGGCCGTCGCGGATTTGCAGCCTTGAGGGGGAGCCCCAAGAATGCAGCTTGGTGGCCTGATCAGGGCGGCCGGGGACCGGAAAATTCCATGGCAACCTGTCCGGCCCCCCGGTTCGCGGCACATTGATCCGGGGACGCGCGCAGGCCCAAGGCCTGTGACCTCAGAAAGCGTTGGTGATCACATAAAGCGCCGAGACGACCAGCGCATAGCCAAGCGCCGCCACATAGACCAACGCGCCCACAGCGGCGCAGAAGCCAAGGATGATCCACAGCCCGTCCCGCTCCAAGACGCCAAGGCCGATCAGACAGATGGCCGTGGCGGGGGCCAGATTGGCAAAGGGCACCGGCAGGGCCAGCGCGATGGACAGGATCAGGCAGACCGCACCGATCACCCGTTGCGCCGGGGCCGAGGTCAGCGGCCGCAGCCGGATGGACAGAAGACGCTCTGCCCGGGCGAGCCATGGTTCGATCTTGTCCACCAGCGCCGCGAAGACCGGCCGCGCGATGGACCGCCGGGCGATGATCCCCGGCAGCCAGGGCGCCATGCCCAGCATCATCTGCGCCGAGAGGAAGATCAGCGGCAGACCCAGCACCCCCGCCAATCCGGGTGGCGAGGGCAGGATGTTCGGAAAGGCAAAAATCATCAGCAGCGCCCCGAAGGCGCGGCCCTGCATGATCAGGAGGATATCGGCAATGGCCACACGTTCGGCGGCGGGATCATCGGCCAGCTGGCGCAGAAGGCCGGTCAGGCGCAGGGCCGAGTCGCCTTGGCCGGAAGGTCCGGCTTGCAAAGTTGCGGTCATTGCGGTGCGGCGGTCTGCCCCTTCTGGTCCATCGCCGCAATGTGAGGCTTTTCACGGCGGGTGCAAGACCCGTCCTATGGGGACAGGGGGCGCGGGCGGAAATGCCCTTTGTCCGCGGCATCCGCGCCGTCTTGCCCCTCCGGCAACATTGTGCATCCGGGGCAGGGCTTCCGTGCATCCCGGCCTCTTCATTCCGGCCGCGGCTGCGGCTATCTTTAGGTCATGACACGTCCGGTAGCGCAAATGCCCCGTCCTGACACCGCCTCCCACGCGCCGCGCCCGCTGATCGGGATCATCGGCAACGCGCATGAGATCGACGGCCGCTATTCGGTTCATGCCGGCGGCGCGATGAACTCCGAAGCGGTGGCCATGGTGTCGGGGGGCGTGCCCGTCATCATCCCGACCGATCCGCGGCTGGTGGCGGTCGAGGATCTGCTGGCGCTGTGCGACGGGTTCCTGCTGACAGGCGGGCGCCCCAATGTGCATCCCAGCGAATATGGCGAGGAGGAGACCCCCGCCCATGGCGCATTTGACCGCGGGCGCGATGCGATCACCCTGCCGCTGGTCCGGGCCTGCGTCGACCGTGGCCAGCCGTTCCTTGGCATCTGCCGCGGCTTTCAGGAGGTGAACGTGGCCATGGGCGGCACGCTTTACCCCGAAATCCGCGATCTGCCGGGCCGGATGAACCACCGGATGCCGCCCGACGGCACGATCGAGGAGAAATTCGCCCTGCGCCACACGGTGCGCTTTACCGAAGGCGGGGTGTTTCACCGGCTGATGGGCACGCCCGAGGTGATGACGAACACCCTGCACGGGCAGGGCATCGCCCGGCCGGGCAGCCGCATCGTGATTGACGGCCTGGCCCCTGACGGCACGCCCGAGGCGATTTATGTGAAGGACGCGCCCGGCTTTACCCTGTCCGTCCAGTGGCACCCGGAATGGCGCGCGGGCGAAGACCCGGTGTCCCGCCCGCTGTTCGAGGCGTTCGGGCGTGCGGCGGCGGAATGGAAGGCCGCCCGCGGCTAGATTGCCCTCAGATCCCTGCCAGCAGCGCGGCCAGCGCCAGCGCGGCGGGCAGGGCCTGCACGAAAAGCACCCGGCGCGACACGGTGGCCGCGCCATAAAGCCCGGCCACGATCACGCAGGACAGGCCATAGACGGCCATCTGCCAGCCCGGTCCTGACACGCCCGCAACCAGCGCCCAGATCAGGGCCGCGACCAGAAAGCCGTTATACAGCCCCTGATTGGCCGCCAGCACCTTGGTCTGGCTGGCAAAAACCTCGGTCGTGGCAAAGACCCGCCGCCCGGCGGGCGCGGTCCACAGGACCATTTCCAGCACCACGATCCAGATATGGATCGCGGCGACCAGCAGGATCAGGGTAATGGCAACCATGCGCTCGCCTCCTTGCCGCAGCCTTTGCGGCAGGTATAGTTAGCGCCAACACCGGAGGGGGAGCAATGAAACGTTCGCGCATCAATGACATCATGGCGGCCGCGGATGAGATGATCCGCCACCACGGCTTTGCCCTGCCGCCCTTTGCGTACTGGACGCCCGAGGAGTTCCGCGCCCGCGCCGATGTGGCGCGCAACGTGATTTCCGCCCGCTGCGGCTGGGACATCACCGATTACGGCGCGGGCCGGTATGATCAGATGGGGCTGTTCCTGTTCACCCTGCGCAACGGCCGTCTGGCGGACCTCCAGCGCGGTGGTGGCATGTGCTATGCCGAAAAGCTGCTGATCTCGCGGCAGGATCAGCTGTCGCCGATGCACACCCATGTGCTGAAGGCCGAAGATATCATCAACCGCGGTGGCGCCACGCTGGTGATCGAACTGTTCGGCAGCGATGACCACGGCAACTTTGCCGCCGACCGCGGCGGCGTGGTGTTCTGCGACGGGATCGAGCGGCCCTATGGCCCGGGCGAGAAGCTGAAGCTGGCGCCGGGCGAAAGCGTGACGCTGATGCCGGGGGACTGGCATGCCTTCTGGGGCGAAGGCGGCGATGTGTTGATCGGCGAAGTTTCGACCGTGAACGATGACCTGACCGACAACATCTTCCGCGAACCCATCGGCCGCTTTGCCGAGATCGAGGAGGATGTGGCGCCGACGCATCTTCTGGTGTCAGACTATGAGACGTGGCTGGGCTGAAAAGCCACCGCGGGAATGCAAAAGGCCGCCCGGAAGGGCGGCCTTTGTCGTTCATGTCAGGGGCCTCAGTTCGCCGGGCAGACGCCGTTCACCAGCGGCACGGTGCAGGCCGGCGTCGGCGCGGGGGCCAGCGGCGCGGGCGAGACCGGGGCCGGAACCACCGGGGCGGGCGCCACGGGTGCCGGGGCTGCCGCAGGTTCGGCAGGCGCGGGCGCCGGGGTCGCGGGCGCCACCGCGGGGGCCGGAGCCACCGGAGCGGCCGGCGTCACAGGCGCGCCGCCCAGAGCCGGAGGCGGCCCCATCAGCGACAGTTCGGGCGCGGGCACGGCGGCGGGCTTCGGCTCGGCCTTCTTCTTCGGCGCGGGCGGCTTCGGGATCGACAGACCCTTCGGCATCTCTCCCTTCGAGGTCAGGACGATCACCTTTTCGCCACCCTTCACACGCTCGAACAGATCCATCACGTCCTGATTGATCATCCGGAAACAGCCGGACGAGGCATTGCGGCCGATGGATTTCCATTCCGGCGTGCCGTGGATGCGGTAGCCGTAATCCACCCCGTTCGAGGTCAGGTAGATTGCGCGCGCGCCCAGCGGGTTGGTCGGGCCGCCGGGCTGGCCGTTCTCCCACTTCGCCAGTTCCGGCTTGCGGGCGATCATTTCCTTGGGCGGGGTCCAGGTCGGCCAGTGTTTCTTGTTCGAGACGATGGCCTCACCCGACCAGCCAAAGCCTTCGGCGCCCACGGCGATGCCGTAGCGCAGGGCTTTGTCCTTGGTCAGGACATAATAAAGCATCCGCTGTGACGGGTCGATAATGATCGTGCCGGGGGCCTCGTTGGTGGCATAGGCCACTTCCTGACGGCGATAGGCCTCGGGGATCTGTTCGACCGGCAGGGCGGGGACGGTGTAGCTGCCATCGGACCGGGCGGCATAGATCGTCTCATCAATGACGATGGCGGGCTGCTCAGGCGCGGCGGTGCCCGATGTGGCCATCGGGTCGACGCAGGCTGACAGCATCAGCACCGCGGCCAGTGCGGCAAGGGGCGTCTTGACCGCAAGGGTCAGGGAGGCGGGGAGGGGCATTGCTCGGCTCTTTGTTTCCATACCGGGGACAGTGGCCCGGACCGGTTGTCCGGGTGCTGTCGTGGGGCAAATCCGGGCGACCCTAGCCCAAGGGGCGGTTTGCGTCAAACGCAGCAGGGGGCAGGCTGATGACAGGATTGTGAGAATCCGCCTATTCCCGCCTGTCCGGCAGCGGAAACCTTCTCCCTTGCGGCGCTGTCGCAGGGGGCGCTGCCCCCGCCTTCGGCTCCCCCGGGATATTTGGACAAAGTGGAATTGCATTTCCAGCTTGCCCGCATAGCCCCGTGCGGCAGGCATTCACGGATGCGGCGCGGCGGGGGGCGCAAAGAAAAACCCCCGGAGAGATCTCCGGGGGTTTTCAGGGAAGGGCCGGGCCGGATCAGTCCAGCATCGGCAGAAGCTGGTCGATGCTCTTCTTCGCATCGCCGTAGAACATCCGGGTGTTCTCTTTATAGAACAGCGGGTTTTCGATGCCGGAATAGCCGGTGCCCTGACCGCGCTTCGATACGAAGACCTGCTTGGCTTTCCAGACCTCCAGCACGGGCATCCCGGCGATCGGGCTGTTCGGATCTTCCTGTGCGGCGGGGTTCACGATGTCGTTCGAGCCGATGACGATGACCACGTCGGTCGAGGGGAAGTCCTCGTTGATCTCGTCCATTTCGAGGACGATGTCATAGGGGACCTTCGCCTCGGCCAAGAGCACGTTCATATGACCGGGCAGGCGGCCCGCCACCGGGTGGATGGCGAAGCGCACTTCCTTGCCCTTGGCGCGCAGCTTGCGGGTCAGCTCCGACACCGATTGCTGGGCCTGTGCCACCGCCATGCCATAGCCCGGCACGATGATGACAGAGTCGGCATCGTTCAGCGCGGCGGCCACGCCGTCGGCGTCGATGGCCACCTGTTCGCCCGAGATTTCCATCGCCGGGCCGGTGGTACCGCCGAAGCCGCCGAGGATGACCGAGACGAAGGAGCGGTTCATCGCCTTGCACATGATGTAGGAGAGGATCGCGCCCGAAGAGCCCACCAGCGCGCCCACTACGATCAGCAGGTCGTTCGACAGCGAGAAGCCGATGGCCGCCGCCGCCCAGCCGGAATAGCTGTTCAGCATGGAGACCACCACCGGCATGTCGGCGCCGCCGATGCCCATGATCAGGTGATAGCCGATGAAGAGCGCGGCCAGCGTCATACCCAGCAGCGCAAGGGTCGAGCCGGTCTGGAGATAGACCACAAGGAGCGCGACCGAGATCAGCGCCGCGCCCGCGTTCAGCACATGGCCGCCCGGCAGCTTCTTCGCCTTGCCGTCGACCTTTCCGGCCAGCTTGCCGAAGGCGATGACCGATCCGGTGAAGGTGACCGCGCCGATGAAGACGCCGAGGAATGTTTCCACCCGCAGGATGGTGACCTCGACCGGAGTTTTGTGCGCGACGACCGCGGCAAAGCCCGAAAGCGTTGCCCGGGCCGCGTCATCCATGGCGGCGACGCGGATCAGTTCGATATGGGTGTTGAAGCCGATGAAGACCGCGGCAAGGCCGACGAGGCTGTGCATCGCGGCCACCAGTTGCGGCATTTCCGTCATCTGCACGCGCTGTGCGACGACCCAGCCGATGGCGCCGCCCACGGCAACCATCACCAGCGAAATCAGCCAGTTGCCCGCACCGGGGCCGTAAAGCGTGGCCGCCACGGCCAGCGCCATGCCCGCGATGCCATACCAGACCGCGCGCTTGGCGCTTTCCTGACCCGACAATCCGCCCAGCGACTGGATGAAGAGGACAGCCGCGACCACATAGGCCGCCGTCGTGAAACCGTATTCCATTCTGTCCAGCCTCCCTTACGACTTCTGGAACATGGCGAGCATGCGCCGCGTCACCATGAAGCCGCCGAAAATGTTGATCCCGGCCATGAAAACCGAGGCCGCCGCAAGGATCACCACCAGCCAGTTGCCCGAGCCGATCTGCATCAGCGCGCCCAGAATGATGATGGAGGAGATCGCGTTGGTGACCGCCATCAGCGGCGTGTGCAGCGAATGCGAGACGTTCCAGATCACCTGCACGCCGACATAGACCGAGAGCACGAAGACGATGAAGTGCGACATGAAGCTGGCCGGAGCATAAAGGCCCGCCAGCAGGATCAGCGCGCCACCCACCAGCAGCATGCCCACCTGATTGCGGGTCTGCGCCTTGAAGGCCGCCACTTCCTGCGCGCGGCGTTCCTCGGGCGTCAGCTCCTTGGCCTTTTCCTTCGGCTTCTGCGCGGCAATCGCCTGAATCTTCGGCGGCGGCGGCGGCCAGGTGATGTCGTGATCCTTGGTCACCGTGGCGCCGCGGATCACGTCATCCTCCATGTTGTGGAAGATCACGCCATCCTTCTTCGGCGTCAGATCCGTCAGCATGTGGCGGATGTTGTTGGCATAAAGCGTGGACGCCTGCGCGGCCATCCGGCTGGGGAAATCGGTGTAGCCGATGATCGTCACGCCTTCGGGCGTCACGAATTTCTCATCCGGGATGGTCAGGTCGCAGTTGCCGCCGCGTTCGGCCGCAAGGTCCACGATGACCGAGCCGCGCTTCATCATCCGGATCATATCCTCGGTCCAGAGCTTGGGCGCCGGGCGGCCGGGGATGAGGGCGGTGGTGATAACGATGTCGATTTCGGGGGCAAGCTCGCGGAATTTCTTCAGCTGCGCTTCGCGGAATTCGGGCGAGGAGGGGGCCGCATAGCCGCCCGTCGCCGCGCCGTCCTGCGCTGCTTCGGCAAAGTCGAGGTAGACGAATTCCGCGCCCATCGATTCGATCTGTTCGGCCACTTCGGGCCGCACGTCGAAGGCATAGGTGATCGCGCCGAGCGAGACGCTGGCGCCGATGGCGGCCAGACCGGCCACACCCGCGCCCACGATCAGCACTTTGGCGGGGGGCACCTTGCCCGCCGCCGTCACCTGACCGGTGAAGAAACGGGGGAAGTTGTTCGCGGCCTCGATCACCGCGCGGTAGCCCGCGAGGTTCGCCATGGACGACAAAGCGTCCATCTTCTGCGCGCGGCTGATGCGGGGCACCATGTCCATGGCCACAGCGGTTACGCCCTTGGCCTTCGCCTGCTCCAGCAGTTCGGCGCTTTGGGCGGGCCAGAAGAACGAGATCAGCGTCTCGCCCTCATGCAAGAGGTCCAGCTCGGCCGGTTCGGGCGGGCGCACCTTCACGACGACATCCGCCGCCGTCGCCACCGCCGCCGCATCGGGCAGAACCGTGACGCCGGCCGCCTGATAGGCGGCATCGGTGAAGCCCGCCTTCAGCCCTGCACCCGATTCGATCAGGCTTTCATGCCCCAGCTTCGCCAGCTGCACCGCCGAATCGGGAGTCAACGCAACCCGGTTCTCGCCTGAGAATGTTTCCCGTATCGCTCCGATTTTCACCGTGGTTTCCCCCGTTTCCTGCCGTTGACCGCCCGAACCCATACATTTGGCGCAACATTATTTCAACAGCACATTTCTGCACCGCAACATTCTGTCCCGTCGCGCCATGGGTGACGCCACGTCCGTTTCGCGGGCGGACCTTCGTGCCGCTCACGCAAAAGTGCAAGCGGCAACCTGTCTTTCCGGGCATTTTTGAGGCCTGAGCCGAGCCGGCACGCCCCCTGTTTTGCAGATGCTGCAACCGCTATGCTGACGACAAAACGGGGGAGAGAGCCCATGACCACCGATTTCGCCGCGACCAAGCGGCTGTTCGACCTGCCCGCAGGGGTGATCTATCTGGACGGCAATTCGCTGGGCCCCTTGCCCAAGAGCGTGGCCGAACGGGTGGCGCAGACCATTACCGCCGAATGGGGGCAGATGCTGATCCGCGGCTGGAATGCGGCGGGCTGGATGGATCTGCCCGCCCGGGTGGGCGACCGGGTGGCGCGGCTGATCGGCGCCGAACCCGGCAGCGTGGTGATGGGCGACACCCTCTCGATCAAGGTCTATCAGGCCCTGGCCTCGGCGCTGGAGATGGTGCCGGGCCGCGGCGTGATCCTGTCGGATACCGGCAATTTCCCCTCGGACCTGTATATCGCCGATGGGCTCGTGCGCACGCTCGGCCCCGGCCATGCCCTGAGGACGGTGGCACCCGAGGAGGTTCTGGCCGCCATAGATGAGACCGTCGCCGTGGTCATGCTGACCGAAACGGATTACCGCACCGGGCGTCGGCATGACATGGCCGCGGTGGCCGCCCGCGCGCATGAAGTGGGGGCGCTTCTGGTCTGGGATCTGGCGCATTCCGCCGGGGCCTTTCCGGTGCATCTGGCACAGGACGGGGCGGATTTCGCGGTCGGGTGCAGCTATAAATACCTGAACTCCGGCCCCGGCGGCCCGGCCTTCATCTATGTCGCCCCCCGCCATCAGGCCCGCGCGCGGCCCGCGCTGTCGGGCTGGCTGGGGCATGAGGCGCCCTTTGCCTTTGACCTCGACTATCGTCCTGGTCACGGGGTGGAGCGGATGCGGGTGGGCACCCCGCCGATCCTGCAACTCGCCGCGCTGGATGCCGCGCTGGATGTCTGGGAGGGTGTGGACCTTGCAGACCTGCGCGCGGCCTCGCTGGCCTTGCAAGACCGATTCATCGCCGCGGTCGAGGGGGGCTGCCCCGAGCTGCGGCTGGCCACGCCCCGCGCCCATGCCGACCGCGGGTCGCAGGTGTCGTTCCGGCACCCGGAGGGCTATGCCATCATGCAGGCGCTGATCGCCGAAGGGGTGATCGGAGATTTCCGGGCGCCCGATATCCTGCGCTTCGGGTTCACGCCGCTGTACATCGACCGGCTGGATGTGGACCGGGCGGCGGAGATCCTTGTGCGGATCCTGAAGACGGGGTCCTGGGACCGGCCGGAGTTCAAGGCGCGCGCCAGGGTCACCTGAGGGCGGCCCCCGCCGCGCCGCCGGGGGTTTCACACCCCCGGACCCCCGTGGGATATTTGGACCAAGATAAAGGGGGCAGAGGACCGCGGGGCCTAGCGCGGCGCCACGCCCCAGGCTTCGGCCGTCAGGCTCAGAGAGCGGCGACGGGCGTCCTTATCCCAGACTTCCGACATCAGGATGATTTCATCCGCGCCGGTCTCTGCCTGCAATTTCGTCAAGCCATCCTTCATCTGCTCCGGGCTGCCGACCACGGCGCAGGCCAGCATGCGTTCCACCTGCATGCGTTCGCGCGGGGTCCAGACCGCGTCGATGTCGTCCACCGGCGGTGGCGACAGGCGGCGGTCGTTCCTTATGATACCCAGAAATCCCATCTGCGTGGTGGTGAACAGCCGCCGCGCCTCGGCCTCGGTGGGGGCGCAGACGGCATGGGCGCCGATCGCCGCATAAGGTTTGTCCAGATGGCGCGAGGGTTTGAAGCGCGAGCGGTAGATATGCAGCGCCTCATGCAGGAAATCCGGGGCGAAATGGCTGGCGAAGGCATAGGGCAGGCCCAGTTCCGCCGCCAGCATGGCGCCGAAATTGGAAGAGCCGAGGATCCAGAACGCCACTTCCGCCCCGGCGGCGGGAAAGGCGCGGATGCGGCCGGGTTCGTCATCGGGTTCGAACCAATGCATCAGCTCCATCACATCCTGCGGGAAATCCTCGGCCCGCTGATGGGTGGTGCGGATCGCCCGCAGGGTCGCCTGATCGGTGCCGGGCGCGCGGCCGAGGCCAAGGTCGACGCGGCCCGGGAACAGGCGCGCCAGCGTCCCGTATTGTTCGGCGATGATATAGGGCGAATGGTTCGGCAGCATCACCCCGCCCGAGCCGAGGCGGATGCCGCGGGTGCCCTGACCGGCATGGGCCAGCACGGTGGAAGTGGCCGCCGAGGCGATGCCTTCCATATTGTGATGCTCGGCCACCCAATAGCGGGTGAAGCCCAGATCATCGGCCAGCCGGGCGGTGTCCTGCGCCTCGGCCAGGGCATCGGCCGCATCGCGGCCCTGACGGACCCGGACCAGATCGAGAAGGGAAAGCGGAACAGCGGCAGTCATGGTCATCCTTGCGGAAGCGTGGCCTGCACCCGCCATGCCAGAAGGACCGAGGCGAGGACGCAGCCGGTGAAGAGATACAGCCCCCAGGCCGTCTGGACGGTGACCAGCCCGGCCCCCTTCACGACCACGATGTAAAGCGCGATCAGGAAGACATCGGCCATGGCCAGCTTGCCCAGAGCCTGCAGCGCGGGAAGCACTTTGGGGGACATAAGCCCGAATTGCACAAGCGCAAGGCCGATGGTCTTGGCATAGGGGGCAAAGACCGCAAGGAAGGTGACCAGCAGCGCCAGCGCGGCATCGGTCTGCCACAGCGATTGCAGCCCTGTCACCACCGAGATTTCGTCCATCCCGAAGACCGGCAGCACGGCGGCACGGATCAGCGGCGCGAACCATGCCACGGGAAACAGGATCAGCAGGATGAGGTTCAGCACGCGCATGGCGGGATGGGTGACAGGGCCGCCGGGCGGGGTCAAGCGGCCTAGGGCGGGCAGGGGGGCATCATCCTTGCGCCCTCAGTCCGGACGGGATCGGACTTGTTTGATCGGCGCGGCCTCTGTCATGCGCCGGGCACAGGGTGAGTCGGCGGCAGAGGCCCGCAGTCCACCCGCGGCCCGCGGGGCACTCCCTCCGCCGGGCCCGGTGCCGAAAAGGGCCGCGCGGCCAGTGCGCGCGGGCAGCGGCAGTCGCAAAACGCGGCATCGGGCCAAGCCCGGGGCATCGGACGGCCCGCGCGCGGGCTGTGCCGTCTTTGGCTGCGCCTTTCCGGTCCCTGCGCAGGCCTGTGCCCTCTCCCGCGCCTTTCCCCCTTGACCGCGGCGCCCCCCGTGCGGAGAAAGACCCATCATGGCCACAGCGACCCTTACCATCGACCTCGACGCCATCGCCGCCAACTGGCGCGCCTTGGACAAGCTTTCCGGCCCCGGCGTGCAGACCGCCGCCGTGGTCAAGGCAGATGCCTACGGGCTTGGCACCGCGCGGGTGGCGCGGGCGCTGGCGCAGGCGGGCGCGCGGCGGTTCTTTGTCGCCGTCGCCGAAGAGGGCGTGGCCGTGCGGCAGGCGCTTGGCCCCGGGCCGCAGATCAGCATCCTGTCCGGCCATATGGCCGGCGATACCGAGATGATGCATGATCTGGACCTGACCCCCATGCTGAACAGCCTGGAGCAGATCACCCGCCATCTGGAGGCGCTCCCCGGCCATCCGTTCGGGGTGCAGCTGGACACCGGCATGAACCGGCTGGGCGTCGAGATGCTGGAATGGCAGGCCGTCGCCCCGATTCTGCTGGAAGCCGGGCCTGTCATGCTGATGAGCCATCTGGCCTGCGCCGATGAGCCGGACCATCCGATGAACGCCCATCAGCTGGAGGTGTTTCACGAGATGACCGACGGCACCGGCGTGCCGCGCAGCTTTGCCGCCACCGGGGGCATCCTTCTGGGGCCGAAATATCACTTCGACCTGACCCGGCCGGGGGTCGGCCTTTATGGCGGGCGCCCCTTCGACATGGCCGAGCGGGTGGTGACGCTGTCGCTGCCGGTGATCCAGACGCGTGAGGTCGCCCCGGGCGAGATCGTCGGCTATTCCTGCGGGTGGGAGGCGGAGGCGCCTTCGGTCGTGGCGACCGTGGCCGCGGGCTATGCCGACGGGATTACCCGGCGGCTGTCGAACAATGCGGTTTTGTGGGACGGGGCCACGCCTTGCCCTCTGATCGGGCGGGTGTCGATGGATCTGATCACCGTGGATGTGACCCATCTGCCCGAAGTGCCCAAATATCTGGACCTTCTCGGCCCGCATCAGACGGTGGACGATCTGGCCGATGCCGCGGGCACCATCGGATATGAGATCCTGACCTCGCTGGGCCACCGTTATCTGCGTCGCTATCAGGAGAGCCGCGGATGACGGCAACCCTTGCCGGCGCGCTGGCGGCCCTTGGCCGGCCGGTGCTGGCCTTTCTGGCGGCCGTGGGCCGGGTGGCGCTTTTTGCCGCGCAGGCCGTGGGGCACCTGTTCCGCCCGCCATTCTACTGGCGTGAATTCGGACAGGCGGTGCTGCAGATCGGCTGGTTTTCCCTGCCGGTCGTCGGCCTGACCGCGATCTTTACCGGCGGCGCGCTGGCCCTGCAGATCTATGCGGGCGGCAACCGCTTTGGCGCCGAGGCGGTGGTGCCGCAGATCGTGGCCATCGGCATGGCGCGCGAACTGGGGCCCGTGCTGGGCGGGCTGATGGTGGCGGCGCGGGTGGCCAGCTCCATCGCCGCGGAAATCGGCACGATGAAGGTGACCGAACAGATCGACGCGCTGACCACACTGTCCACCAACCCGCTGAAATACCTTGTGGTTCCGCGGCTTCTGGCCGCCACGCTGACCGTGCCGGTTCTGGTGGGGGTGGGCGATTCCATCGGCATCATGGGCGGCTGGCTGGTCGGCATCACAAGGCTGGATTTCAACTCGGCCACTTACCTCAAGAACACCATGGATTTTCTGGAGGTCTGGGATGTCGGCTCCGGTCTGGTCAAAGGCGCGGTCTTCGGCTTCCTCGTGGCGCTGATGGGCTGCTACCATGGCATGACCTCGGGCCGGGGCGCGCAGGGCGTGGGGGCGGCCACCAAATCCGCGGTCGTCGCGGCCTCGGTCCTGATCCTGGCCGCCAATTATGTGCTGACGGAGGTGTTCTTCTCGGCATGATCCAGCTCTCTGGCGTTCACAAGGCGTTCGGCGCCAACCGGGTGCTGAACGGGGTCGATCTGACGATCGGCCGCGGCGAAAGCATGGTCATCATCGGCGGGTCCGGAACGGGCAAGTCGGTCACGCTGAAATGCATCCTTGGGCTGGTGCGCCCGGATGCGGGGACCATCACGCTGGACGGGCAGGATGTGACGCGGGCCGACCGTGACGCCTTTCTGGCGCGCTTCGGCATGCTGTTTCAGGGGGCTGCGCTGTTCGACAGCCTGCGCGTCTGGGAGAACGTGGCCTTCCGCCTGCTGCGCGGCAGCCTGAAACGCCCCAAGGACGAGGCGCGCGCCATCGCAATCGAAAAGTTGCGCCGTGTGGGCCTTGGCCCGCAGGTGGCGGACCTGTTCCCGGCGGAGCTGTCGGGCGGCATGCAAAAGCGCGTGGGCCTGGCCCGAGCCATTGCCGCAAACCCCGAGATCATCTTTTTTGATGAACCCACCACCGGCCTCGATCCGATCATGGCGGGCGTCATCAACGATCTGATCCGCGAGATCGTGACCGAGATGGGCGCCACCGCAATGACCATCACCCATGACATGACATCCGTGCGCGCCATCGCCGACCGGGTGGCCATGCTGCATGGTGGCATCGTGCGCTGGACCGGCAGCGTGGCAGAGATGGACAGTACGGCGGACCCTTACGTCCAGCAGTTCATCCACGGCCGGGCCGAAGGCCCGATCCCCGCGGTGCGGTGATGGAGCCCGATCTCCTGCAGCGGCTGTTCACGCCGTCGCCGGTGATGTTCTGGCTGGTCATGCTCTTGCCGCTGACAATCACCCTGTCCGGCGTGGTGGGGGCGGCGGAACGCCATACGGGCAACCGGCGGCTGGCGGTCTGGGCCGCGGTCCTGACGATCTGGCTGTTCCTGCCTTTGACCTTTGCGGATCCGGTGGCGGCGCAGGTCTCCGCCATGGCCAGCATTCTGGCCTGGCTGGGGCTGGTGGCCTTCTGGGGCCGCCATGTCTGGAACCACTGGCCCAGCCCGGTCTGGGCGCATGCGCTGGTGATCACCCATCTGATGGCCATCGCCGTGGGTGCGGCGGTGGCGGTGATCCGGCTGGCACTGAGTTAAACCCTTAGAATTCCGCCCCGCCGCCATCCCAGGGCCGCGCAAGATTGCCGAAGCGGGTGAACCGGCCTTCGAAGGACAAGGGCACCGTGCCGATGGGGCCGTGGCGCTGCTTGCCGATGATGACCTCGGCCACGCCATGGCATTTCGCCATGATTTCCTGCCAGGCGGCCATTTTCTCCAGCTCATGGTCGGCGGGCTTTTCGCGTTCCTTGTAGTATTCCTCGCGGAAGACAAACATCACCACATCGGCGTCCTGCTCGATCGAGCCGGATTCGCGCAGGTCCGACAGCTGCGGGCGCTTGTCCTCGCGGCTTTCCACCTGACGCGACAGCTGCGAAAGCGCGATCACCGGGATGTTCAGCTCCTTGGCAATCGCCTTCAGCCCCTGGGTGATTTCCGAAACTTCCTGCACCCGGTTCGCCTCGGACGCTTTGGACGACCCTTTCAACAGCTGAAGATAGTCGATCATCAACACATCCAGCCCATGCGTCCGCTTCAGCCGCCGCGCCCGCGCCGCCACCTGCGAGATCGGCAGGGCGGGCGTGTCGTCGATATAAAGCGGGCAGGATTCCAGCTGCTTCGCCGCATCCACGAATTTGCGGAACTCGAATTCCTCCATATCGCCGCGGCGGATCTTTTCCGACGGGATTTCAGAGGCTTCGGAAAGGATCCGCGCGGCCAGCTGCTCGGCCGACATTTCAAGGCTGAAGAAGCCCACCACCCCGCCTTCGACGGCACCTTCGTGCCCGTCGGGCTTGCGCCCGCGCCGATAGGCCTTGGCGATGTTGAAGGCGATGTTGGTCGCCAGAGAGGTCTTGCCCATCGAGGGGCGGCCCGCAAGGATGATGAGGTCGCTTTCGTGCAGCCCGCCCAGCTTCTTGTCCAGATCGACAAGGCCGGTGGAAATCCCCGCCAGACCACCACCACGCTGATAGGCGGCGTTGGCGACGTTCACTGCATCGGTGACCGCCTTCAGGAAGGACTGGAAACCGCGTTCGGCCACGCCCTGTTCGCCCAGTTTATACAGCCGCTGTTCGGCCTCGGTGATCTGTTCGCGCGGTTCGGACTGGACATCCACCTTCTGGGCGCGGTCGGCAATGTCTCGGCCCAGCTGGATCAACTCACGCCGCACGGCCAGATCATAGATCATCTGCGCATAGTCGCGGGCGGCAAAGCTGCTGATCGCTGCCCCCGCCAGCCGCACCAGATAGGCCGGGCCGCCCAGTTCCTTCAGCCCCGGATCATCCTCCATGAAGGCTTTCAGCGTGACCGGGCTGGCAAGGGCATTCTTCTGGATGCGGGCCGAGGCGATTTCAAAGATCCGCTGATGCACGGGATCAAAGAAATGCGGCGGCTTCACCAGACTGGCGATGCGGTCATAGATGTCGTTGTTGACGAGGATCGCGCCCAGAAGCTGCTGTTCCGCCTCGATGTTATGGGGCAGGGCCTCGGCTGCCGGGGCATCGGCCGAAGCCGGGACGGCGGGCCGCAGGGGGGTGATCTCGCTCATGTCATTCCTCCGCAAGGCTGCGGTCTACTGGGCGGGCGCGGGCGCGCGCAATCGGGATAAGGCGGTGGAAAAGCCGGGCATAACCCGCGCTTCGGCCCCCGCTTGGGCGCCAAGACTACCATATCTGGGGGAGGGGCAGGGGGAAACCGTCAAGCGGCAGGATTCGGAGACAAACTTGTCCCCAAATCATCCACAGCCGCTTCCCCCGGTTATTTCGGCCGTTTACGTCGCCGGCCTATTTCGAACGCGCCGCCTGCCAGGCCCGGGGATCGTTCAGAAAATCTTCCACCCCTTGCAGGGTCTCTTCATCAAACGTGCGCTGCGCGCGCGCCTCGGCCAGCATGTCCCACCATGTGCAAAGATAGGACAAGGCAACGCCATGCTCGGCCAGCTTCGCCTCGGTCTCTTTGAAAATACCGTAGTAGAAGATCACGGCGGTGCGGTCGCAGGTGGCGCCGGTTTCGCGGATCGCATCGACGAAGGACAGCTTCGACCCGCCGTCCGTGGTCAGATCCTCGACCAGCAGCACCCGCTGCCCCTCAGACATCGCGCCTTCGATCCGGGCATTGCGGCCATAGCCTTTGGGCTTTTTCCGCACATAGGTCATCGGCAGGGCCAGCCGCTCAGCCACCAGGGCTGCAAAGGGAATGCCCGCCGTCTCGCCCCCGGCGATGTTGTCATAGGTCTCGAACCCGCCGTCGCGCAGGATGGTGACGGCCAGAAAATCCATCAGCATCGACCGGATGCGCGGATAGGAAATCAGCTTGCGGCAGTCGATATAGGTGGGCGAGGGCAGGCCGGAGGCCAGAGTGAACGGCTCGCGCGCGTTGAAATGCACGGCGCCGATTTCCAGAAAGGCGCGGGCGGTCAGACGGGCGATTTCTTCCTTGGGCGGGAAGGCGGCGGCGATCATGTGAAACTCCTTGCGGCTTTCATACTGGTCCAAATATCCCCGCCGGAGGCTTCCCCGGCTGCGGGCGGACGCTCCGCGGGGGATATTTGAGCCAGTATGAAATCAGCTTGCAACGTGCCAGTGGACGGGGAAACCGGGATCGAAGACGGTGACGGGCCCGGCTTCGGTCAGGATCTTGGACGGAAAGACATGCGGCTTTGCGCCCTTGATCAGCCGCAGCGTGGCGGTGTTCACCGGCAGGCGGTAGAAGGCCGGGCCGTTCAGGCTGGCAAAGGCCTCCAGCCGGTCCAGCGCGCCGTCTTCCTCGAAGACATGGGCCAGAAGAGGCATGGTGTTCGTGGCGGTGAAACAGCCCGCGCAGCCGCAGGCATGTTCCTTCAGCGCATCGACATGCGGCGCGGAATCGGTGCCGAGGAAATAGGCCGGGTTGCCGCTGGTCGCCGCGCGGCGCAGGGCGAGGCGGTGCTTTTCACGCTTGGCGACGGGCAGGCAGTAGTAATGCGGTTTGATCCCGCCCACGAGAATGTGGTTGCGGTTGATGATCAGGTGGTGCGTGGTGATCGTGGCGGCCAGATTGGCGCCGCCCGCGGCGGCATAATCCACGCCTTCTTCGGTGGTGATATGTTCCATCACCACCCGCAGTTCGGGCAGGCGGCGGCGGAGGGGATCGAGCACGGTGTCGATGAACACCGCCTCACGGTCGAAGATATCGACCTGCGGGTCGACCACCTCGCCATGGGTGCAAAGGGGCAGGCCGATCTCGGCCATTTTCTCCAGCACCGGCATGACGCGGGTCAGATCGCGCACGCCGCCGTGGGAATTCGTCGTGGCCCCGGCGGGATAGAGCTTCACCGCCTTTACAAGGCCCGAGGCCGCAGCGGCGGCCACATCCGCCGGATCGGTGCCTTCGGTCAGATAGAGCGTCATCAGCGGCTCAAACACCATGCCTTCTGGCAGCGCCGCAAGGATGCGGTCGCGGTAGGCCGCGGCATCGGCGGCGGTCACCACCGGCGGCACAAGGTTCGGCATGATGATCGCGCGAGCGAAATCGCGGGCGGTTTCCGGCAGCACACCTTTCAGCATCGCGCCATCGCGCAGATGCAGGTGCCAGTCGTCGGGGCGGCGGATGAGGATTTCCTGACTCATGCCCTGCCGCTATCCGAAACCGCGTGTCTTTGCCAGAGACTTCCGGCAGGATCGCCGCAAAGAGGAGGGGCCCATGACGCTCTATCACGGAAGTTGCCAATGCGGTGCGGTGCAGTGGCGGGTGGAGGCTTCGCTGGATAAGCCGGTGACCTGCAACTGTTCGCGCTGCCAGCGGCTTGGCTCGGTTCTGGTCTTCGCGCCGCAATCGGCCTTCGTTCTGGAACAGGGCGAAGAGTCGCTGACCGATTACCTATTCAACAAAGAGGTGATCCGCCATCGTTTCTGCAAGACCTGCGGGATCCAGAGCTTTTCGGAGGGCAGCATGCCGGACGGCACGCCCATGGTAGCGATCAATGTCAATTGCATTGAAGGCGTGAACCCGCGCGAGGTGGCGAGCCACGCCTTTGCCTATGACGGGGCCGCGACATGACGCGCGCGCTGATTCCCGGTCTGCTGGCCGGATGTTTCCTGGCCCTGCCTGCGGCGGCGCAGGAGGTGGATTGTGCCAATGCCATGGCGCAGATGGAGCTGAATTATTGTGCCGAGCAGGATTGGGTCGCCGCGGATGACGCGCTGAACGCCGCCTATAAGGAGGCGATGGCTCTGCTGCGCGCCTATGACAAGGAAAACCCGTCCGATTTCCCCGAAGCCGACCGGCTGCAGAAGGCGCAGCGCGCCTGGATCACCTACCGTGATCTGGCCTGCGATGCGGCGGGCTTTCCCATGCGGGGCGGCAGCGCCGAGCCTTTGCTCATCTACGGCTGTCTTGCCCATCTGACCGAACAGCGGACCGAGGATCTGCACAGCCTGCTGGAGACGGGTTGATCGGGAAACGCCAGGCCCCGAAAGCCGGGGAGCGGCGATGCGGGTTTCCCGCAGGCCGCTGCGTCAGGCCTCAGGATCGGCGGGCGGCGCCGTGTCGCCTGCCATCAGCGCGGCCAGCCGGCGGGCAAAACGCGGTGCTTTCAGCCGGCGGGTGACCGAGCGGCAGATCATCGCCTCATGCCCCGGCCGGCCCGCAGCGGCGGCCTTGGCGAGCATGAGTTTCAGATAGGGCACGGCTTCGCGCCGCGCCCGCCAGAACGCGGCAAAGCGGGCGGGGGTCAGGGTGCCCTCCATCGCGGCCAAGATCAGCGCGTCCTGGCTTCCGGCGATTTCCAGAAACCGCTCGGTATTCTCGCCGGTGTGGCGGGCATTCAGCACGGTCGTCCAGGGGCGGCGGAACAGTGCGGCATGGGCCGCATCGGGGCCGTAATGCGGATCATGCACCAGCCAGACCCGTTCGGCGCCTTCGGTCATATCCGGCGCATAGCCATAGCGGCTGGTGAAATCCAGCCGCCGCGCCGCCGGGTTGCGGCGGTCCCAGCCCGCCCGCTCGGGCGTCATGCTGGCGCGCGGAGAGATCAGCAGCGCCCGCGCGCCCGGTGCGGCCACGACATAGGCGCCCGCGGCATAGCCCGCAGCGCCGGCCCCATAGAACAGCACCTGATCGAAATCGTCGAAGAAGGCGTCATCCACCAGCCGGTCGAAATAGCCCCAGACTTCGGGCGCGCGCCAGAACGTCTCACCCTCGGCCAGAATGGTCAGGACGGACCAGCCGTTTTGCTGCGCCAGCGGCCAGATCGCGGGCATCTGCCCTTCACGCGCGCGCAGCGCCTCGGCCCGTTCGAAGGTCACGACAAGTGTGGTTCCGGTTTCCGCAAAGAAGGCCCAGTGCTTGTTGCCCAGCCGTTCCAGATAGCCGTCTTCCTCGGCCACGTCGTCCATGGCGGACAGCCAGTCCGGCAGGCGGCGGGCGGGACGGCTTTCCTGAGCGGACAGGTCGGACATGACAATAACCCTGATACTTTGCGCCCCCGCCTGCCCTTTATCGCGCGGCAGGGCCCATGCGGCAAGCCGGGACGGGGGGAACAGATTGTTTCCCGCCTGTGCCGCAAGCGGGATGCGCAAGACAGAACGGCGCGCCGCCGGGATCAAGCCGGGGGCGCGCCGCAGGTCCGGGGCGAGGGGTGGGAGCGTTATCGCCCGGGACGCCTTAGAAAAACGCCTGAAGCCCGGTGACGGCGCGGCCCAGGATCAGGGCGTGCACGTCATGGGTGCCTTCGTAGGTGTTCACCGTCTCAAGGTTCACCATGTGGCGAATCACCTGGAATTCCTCGGAAATCCCGTTGCCGCCGTGCATGTCGCGGGCATGGCGGGCGATTTCCAGCGCCTTGCCGCAATTGTTGCGCTTGATGACCGAGATCATCTCGGGCGCGGCATTCGCCTCGTCCAGCAGGCGGCCCACACGCAAGGCGGCCTGAAGTCCCAGAGAGATTTCCGTCAGCATGTTCGCCAGTTTCAGCTGATAGAGCTGGGTGTTCGCAAGCGGGCGGCCGAATTGCTTGCGGTCCAGCCCATATTGGCGCGCGGCATGCATGCAGAACTCCGCAGATCCCATCACGCCCCAGGCGATGCCATAGCGCGCGCGGTTCAGACAGCCGAACGGACCTTTCAGCCCCTCGACATGCGGCAGAAGCGCGTCTTCGCCGACCTCGACATTCTCCATGACGATTTCGCCGGTGATCGAGGCGCGGAGGCTGATCTTGCCGCCGACCTTGGGCGCGGACAGGCCCTTCATCCCGCGGTCCAGCACGAAGCCGCGGATCTTGCCGCCATGCGCCTCGGACTTGGCCCAGACCACGAAGACATCGGCGATCGGCGCGTTGGAAATCCACATCTTTGCGCCATTCAGGACATAGCCGCCCGCGGTCTTCTTCGCGACAGTCTTCATCCCGGCGGGATCGGACCCCGCATCCGGCTCGGTCAGGCCGAAGCAGCCGATCCATTCGCCCGAGGCGAGCTTGGGCAGGTATTTCTTGCGCTGCTCCTCGGACCCATAGGCGTAGATCGGATACATCACGAGGCTGGACTGCACCGACATCATGCTGCGGTAGCCGCTGTCGACCCGCTCCACCTCACGTGCGATCAGCCCGTAGGAGACGTAGTTCGCGCCCAGCCCGCCATATTCCTCGGGCACAGTCACGCCCAGAAGGCCCATTTCCCCCATTTCGCGGAAGATGGCCGGATCGGTCGATTCCTCGCGGAAGGCCTGAATGACGCGGGGTTGCAGCTTTTCCTGCGCATAGGTGCGGGCGGCGTCGCGCAGCGCGCGCTCTTCCTCGGTCAGCTGATCTTCCAGCCGGAACGGATCCTCCCAGTCAAAGCGCGACAGATCGGGGGCGTCTTTCGCCTTCAGCTTGGGTTTGTCGGTCATGGCGGGTTTCCTTTGCGTCTGCTGGCGCCATCCTTGCATGACGGGCCCTGCGGCGCTATCGAAACGCTGTCACGGGTTCATGAGGTTAACTCATATGCTGCCGCGCCGCTACCTGCCGTCGATCCCCTCCTTGCTGGCGCTGGAGGCGCTGGACCGGCTGGGCACCGCTTCGGCCGTGGCAGCGGAACTGGCGCTGACCCAGGGCGCGGTATCACGGCAGCTGCAGGTTCTGGAGGGACAGCTGGGCGTGGCGCTGGTGCGGCGGGAAAAGCAGCGCCTGATCCTGACACCCGCCGCCCGGGACTATGTGGCAGAGGTGAGGAAAGCCCTGAAAACCATTGCCGATGCCTCGCTGACTTTGCGCGCCAATCCGCAGGGCGGGGCGCTGAATCTGGCGATCCTGCCCGCCTTTGGCATGCATTGGCTGGCACCGCGGCTGGCCCGGTTTGCCGCGGCGCATCCGGAGGTGACGGTGAACCTGTCCACCCGGCTGCGCCCCTTCGACTTTGCCGCCACCGCCTTTGATGCGGCGATCCACTACGGGCGGCAGGACTGGCCCGGCGTGTCATTCATGAAGCTCATGGACGAAGATCTGCTGGCGGTGGCGGCCCCCGGTCTGCTGCCTGCGCCGGCCCGCGCGGCGGGGGACCTGCTGCGCCTGCCGCTTCTGCAGCTGGACAGCCGGACGGGTGACTGGGGCCGCTGGCTTGCCCATCACGGCCAGCCGGGGCAGCGTCCGGCGGCCATGCTGTTCGATCAATATGCCACCATGGCGCAGGCGGCGGTGCATGGCATGGGCGTGGCGCTGCTGCCGACATTCCTGATCGGGGCCGAGCTGGCACAGGGCCGGCTGCTGCCCGCCTTCGGTCCGGCGGTCCGTGCATTGGGCAGCTATTACCTCGTCTGGCCCGAGGTCCGGGCCGAGCGTGCGCCCCTCGCTTCGCTCCGCCGCTGGCTGTCGGCCGAAGCCGGAGAGACAGGCCCTGTCATTGCCTGACAGGCGGAACCGTGCCGTCCGGGGCAACGTTGCTATCGCATATCAGGGGGGCGGGCCGCTATGTCGGGGTATGTCCGGCGGGGTCCGGTGCGGGAATCGGCCCGCGTCGTCCCTATGGCCAGCTGGCACGAGAGGAAGGTCCATGCGCAGAATTCTCATCACCTCCACGGCATTCTCGGTGGCGATGACATCGTTCCACACGCTGCCCGCCCGGGCGCAGACAGTGCTGGACGATGGCTCTATCGCGGGGCCGGACGGCACGATCCTCTGCACCCCCACGCCGGACGCGCCCTGTGATCTGGATGCGATCATGGCCCAGCTGAAGGCCGCAGGTGATGCCGCCGCTGCCGAAGCGGCGGCGGCTGCGGAAGCCGCGGCGCAGGCACAGGCCGAAGCCGAGGCGGCAGCCAAGGCCGAGGCAGATGCGCAGGCGCAGGCGGAAGCCGATGCCAAGGCCGCTGCGGACGCGGCGGCGCAGGCCCAGGCTGAGGCAGATGCCAAGGCTGCTGCCGATGCGGCGGCACAGGCCGCGGCCGAAGCAGAAGCGCAAGCCCAAGCCGAGGCGGATGCGAAGGCTGCCGCAGACGCAGCCGCGCAGGCCCAGGCCGAAGCCGATGCAAAGGCTGCCGAGGAGGCCGCAGCGCAGGCCACGGCAGAGGCGGAGGCGCAAGCCCAGGCCGAGGCTGACGCCAAGGCTGCCGCGGATGCGGCGGCGCAGGCGGCGACGGAAGCACAGGCCGCGGCTGAAGCTGCGGCGGCGGAGGCCGACGCACAGGCGCAGGCCGAGGCGGAAGCTGCGGCCAAGGCCGCGGAAGATGCAGCCGCGCAGGCCGCGGCCGAAGCGGCAGCGGCGGCGGATGCGGCCACCGCGACGGCGGAAGAGGCGGCGGCCCCCGAGGCGGCCCCGGAAGAGGCTGCCCCTGCCGAAACCACCGCCGCAGAAGGCACGCCGGTCGAGACCCCCGCCGAAACCGTTGCGGCCGAGCCGGTCGATGCGCCGGTGCCGGAGGCTGAGGCGGTGCAGACCCTGACCGAAATCCTGTCGCTCCCCGAAGCGGTGGATGAAACGGGCGAGCTTGCTGCGCCCGCGGTTGGTGCTGCTGCGGCTGTTGCGGCCGCGGTCGGCGCGGACGGCGCTCCGGCCACCGCAGATGGCACTACCCCGCCTGCGCAACCTGCCGCTGATCCGGTGGCGGTGGTGTCGGAAATCATTTCCGGTGACGCGACCCGCACCTCGGAGCAGGATTTCGCCGCCGCCCCTGTTGCCGTTGAAGGCGGCAAGAAATCCGGCCTGTCGGATCTGGAGAAGGTGGGCCTTGTCGCGCTTGGCGCGCTGGTGGTGGGCGCCATCATCAACGAAGGCAAGAAGGACGAGAAGAAGGTCGTCACCAATTCGGGTGACCGCGTGGTCGTGGAAAATCCGGACGGCAGCTATGTGATCTACAAGGATGACGATGCGGTGCTGCGCCGCCCGGGCGTGAAGACCACGACGGAAACCTATTCCGACGGCTCGACCCGCACGGTGGTGCAGCGCGACGACGGCACGCAGGTGGTGACGGTGCGCGATGCCTCGGGCCGGGTGCTGAAACGGTCGGCCTATGACAGCCGCGGCGTCGAGGTCGTTCTGATCGACGATCTTTATCCCGAACAGCCGATCATCGTCAGCGAATTGCCGAAGCCGCGCCCTGACCGGGTGACGATCTCGACCTCGGACAATGATGCTGCGCTGAAGGCGGAACTGGCCGCGATGGAGGCCGAGAACATTGGCCGCAAATTCAGCCTGCGCCAGATCCGCGAAATCCCCGAAGTGCGGGCACTGGCCGCCACAGTGGAGGTCGATTCCATCACCTTCGACACCGGATCGGCAGCGATCCGCGCCAGCGAGGCGCGCAAGCTGGCCGATCTGGGGCGGCTGATGCAGAGCCTGCTCGACACCAATCCCGGCCATGTCTTCCTGATCGAAGGCCATACCGATGCCGTCGGCTCAGCCTCGTCGAACCTTCTGCTGTCGGACCGCCGGGCCGAAAGCCTGGCGCTGGCGCTGAACGAATATTTCGACATCCCGCCGGAAAATCTGGTGGTGCAGGGCTATGGCGAGTCGGAACTGAAGGTGCAGAGCGCGGGCGATGAGCGCGCGAACCGCCGGGTGGTGGTTCGGTTGATCACGCCGCTGCTGCGCAAGGCCGAATTGCGCTGAACTTCCGATCCTGACCAGATGGCCCGCGGCATATCCTTGCCGCGGGCCTTTTCATTCGCGCGCCGCTCTGGTCCTTTGAGGCAGGAGGTGCGGCATGGTCACGGAGTATATCCCCGAATGCGCGCTGGACTGGCACCGGGCGGGGCAGGGTGCGGTTCTGGCCACGGTGGTAGAGACCTGGGGCTCGGCCCCGCGGCGGGCGGGCAGCCAGATGGCGGTGCGCGGCGACGGGCTGTTCGCCGGCTCCGTCTCCGGCGGCTGCGTCGAAGGGGCCGTGGTGGCCGAGGCGCTGGACGTGCTGGCCGCGGGACAGCCACGGCTGCTGGAATATGGTGTCAGTGACGAGAATGCCTTTGCACAGGGGCTGGCCTGCGGCGGGCGCATCCGCATTCTGCTGGAGCCGGTCGGGCCGGTGTTGCCCGAGGCGCTGCTGGCCAAGCTGGTCGCGGCGCGGGTGGCACGGCTGTCGGTGGCGCAGGTGGTGGAAACGGACGGCACCCGGCGTCTGATCCGTGGCGGAGAAGATGCCTCTGTGGATATGCGCCTGAGGGCAGACCGCAGCGGGGCGGAGGCTGACGGGCGGGTCGTCATCGTCCATGCGCCGCCGGTGCGGCTGATCGTGGTGGGCGCGGTGCAGATTGCGCAGGCTTTGGTGCCGATGGCGCGGATCGCGGGGCTTTTCCCGGTGCTAGTGGACCCGCGCACGGCCTTTGCCAGCGCCGCGCGGTTTCCGGGAGAGACCCTGATCCACGACTGGCCCGATGAGGCGCTGGCCCGGCTGGCCCCGGAGGCGCGCACCGCGGTGGTGACGCTGACCCATGATCCGAAGCTGGACGATCCGGCGATCCGCGCGGCGCTGGCCACGCCGGTGTTCTATCTGGGCAGCCTCGGTTCGCGCCGGACCCATGCCGCGCGGATGGAGCGACTGGCCGCGGCGGGCGTGCCGCCGCAGGCGCTGGCCCGGATCGACGCGCCGGTCGGGCTGGACATTGGTGCCGCAACGCCGGCCGAGATTGCGGTTTCAGTGCTGGCCGCGGTGATTTCCGCGCTCCGCCGCGCTGCGCCCGAATGAAAACGCAGGAATGAAAAACGGGGGCCGCAAGGGCCCCCGGTCCGGTCTGCAACGAAGAGCGGCCTCAGCGCGGGCCGATCATCATGACCATCTGCCGGCCTTCCAGCTTCGGCATCGATTCGACCTTGCCCTTGTCGCCCACATCGGCGGCCACGCGGTTCAGAAGCTCCAGCCCCAGTTCCTGATGGGCCATTTCACGGCCGCGGAAGCGCAGGGTGACCTTCACCTTGTCGCCTTCTTCCAGGAACTTCAGCACGGCACGCATCTTGACCTGATAATCATGTTCATCCGTGCCGGGACGGAACTTGATTTCCTTGATCTCGATGATCTTCTGCTTTTTGCGGGCCTCGGCCTCGCGCTTCTGCGTCTCATATTTGAACTTGCCGAAGTCCATGATCTTACAGACCGGCGGCACGGCATTCGGAGAGATCTCGACCAGATCAAGACCCGCCTCTTCGGCCATGGCCAGCGCGCGCGACGGGGTTACAACACCTACGTTTTCGCCGTCCGCGCCGATCAGGCGGATTTCCGGTGCGCGGATGCGGTCATTGATGCGCGGGCCGGTTTCGCGTTGCGGCGGGGCATTGTGGGGGCGACGTCCTATGGCAGTGGTCCTTCTGAAGGAAAATCGCGCGCAATTTATCGCTTGCGGGCGGGGCT
The DNA here is from genome assembly GCF_049445895.1 of Neotabrizicola sp. VNH66. Classification (NCBI taxonomy): domain Bacteria; kingdom Pseudomonadati; phylum Pseudomonadota; class Alphaproteobacteria; order Rhodobacterales; family Paracoccaceae; genus Neotabrizicola; species Neotabrizicola sp. VNH66. Next base: position 5,987 of record NZ_JBMSDW010000018.1, on the reverse strand, counting down.
TTCAACCCGGCCCGTGGAATATGGCTGTGTCCGAAACACTGGTCGGGACGTTTTGCAGACTTTTCAATCGGCTCCGGCGATGCCATATCCCCGGGACCGGTGTCTGTGCCGGCCATGGGAGTTGAGAGACATGAACAGAAGCGTGATCATCGGCGCTGTCGTCATTCTGCTGGCGGCGGGTGGATACTATCAGTTCAGCTACAAGCCTGCCCAGGAAGCGAAGATCGCTGCCGAGGAAGCCGCGAAGAAGGCCGCTGACGAAGCTGCGGCCGCCGCGAAGAAGGCAGAAGAAGAAGCCGCCGCCGCGGCCGCTGCGGCTGAAGCCGAGGCTGCCGCTGCCGCGGCTGCTGCCGCCAGCACGGCGGAAGCCGGGACCGAGGCCGCAGGCGCGGCCGTGGATGCAGCCGGTGCTGCGGCAGGTGCCGCCGCCGATGCAGCCGGGACCGCGGCCGAGGCCGCAGGCGATGCGGCGGGCGCGGCCGTCGAAGCCGGAACCGAAGCCGCCGGTGCCGCGGCCGAAGCTGCGGGCAATGCTGCTGCCGCCGCGGGGGATGCCGCTGCCGATGCCACCGCTGCCGCCACCACGGCTGCGACCGAGGCCGCAAACGGGGCTGCCGCCGCGCTGGACCCGGCCAATTTCAATGCCGATGCCGTGGTTGCGCTGATCGACGGCTCGTCGCTGGATGCGGCGACCAAGACCACGCTGAAGACCGCGGTCGAGGCGGCCAAGGCCAATCCGGCGCTGGTGGCCGATACGGTTGCACAGGTGAAAGCCGCACTCGGCCTCTGACCTTTCGCTGAAATTGCAGGGGCCGCGGAGATGACCCGCGGCCCTGTGCATTCCGGAACGGCTTTGCGCGATCCAGTGCTGTTCTTGCTGCCAGAACCGGAACAATGGCGATGGCTGGGAATTCATAAAATTGTGTTTCGGCGTGCAAAATTGCCCCCCCTGGCGTTCTGTCAGACCGTTCGTTGCGAGGCAGCGAGCGGAGGGAGGGATGAAGCGGGTGGATACGATCGCGCGGGTGCGGCGGGCCTTCTACGTTCAGGGCTGGTCGATGCGGAGGATCGTGCGGGAGTTGCACGTGTCGCGCAACATCGTCCGGAAGCTCCTTCGGTGTGATGAGACGGACTTCAGTTATGAGCGCGAGCGGCAGCCGATGCCGCGGATCGGGTCTTGGCAGGGGCCACTTGAGCAGTTTTTGTCTGGTAACGCAGGCAAGCCGCCGCGGGAGCGGCTGACGCTGATCCGGATATCCGAGGAACTGCGCGGGCTGGGTTATGAGGGCGGCTATGATGCCGTGCGTCGGTTTGCGAAGGGCTGTTCGCAAAGCCGGGGCGCTGTGACGGCGGAAGCCTATGTGCCGCTCTCCTATGCGCCGGGCGAGGCATACCAGTTCGACTGGAGCCACGAGGTCGTGGTGATCTCGGGCGTCACGGTGACGGTCAAGGTGGCGCATGTCCGACTTTGCCACAGCCGGATGAGGTTCGCCCGTGCCGACATGCGCGAGAGCCAGGAGATGGTTTTTGACGCGCATGACCGCGGGTTCGGCTTCTTCAGGGGCACCTGCACCCGCGGCATCCATGATAACATGAAGACGGCGGTCGAAGCCGTCTTCATCGGCAAGGAGCGTCAATACAACCGCCGCTTCTTGCAGATGTGCAGCCACTACCTCGTCCAACCCGTCGCTTGCACCCTGGCGTCAGGCTGGGAGAAGGGTCAGGTCGAGAACCAGGTCGGGTTGGTGCGGGAGCGGTTCTTCACACCGCGGCTGCGGGTCAAGAGCCTCGACGCGTTGAACGCCTGGCTGCCGGACGAATGCGTAGCCTACGCCAAGGCGCATCGTCATCCCGAAGAATCCGACAAGACGATCTGGGAGATGTTCGAGATCGAACGCCCCCCTTGTTCCTTGCGTCGGCCGCTTCGACGGCTTCCACAGCGTGCCAGCCCACTCGACCATTGTTCTTGAACCAATGGCGAACAAGGTCTCGTATGTCGAAGACCTGCACGGTGCGGTTCGACACCAGCAAATACTCGGTCTTGAGCTGCGTGCCCGATGACGGGTTGCAGGCCGTCGAAGCCGCCTGTCGGGAAGCCGTGGATCAGGGCGCCCATTCAGCCCCGGTCGTCATCAACATCCTGGCCCGACGACGAGACCCGACCCCGCAACCCCTTCTACTGACCCCCACCGCGCTGCGCCCGACCCACGAACCCGTGGCTGATTGCGCCCGGCTCACGACAGCCTCAGGAGGACCAGCCCAGATGGAACGCACCCAAATCCTAGACCTGATGGGAACGTTGAAGCTCTACGGGATGCGCAGTGCTTATGACGAGGTTATGACTGCAGGGATCAAGCGCCAGCACGAACCGCCTCGCATCGTCGGTGACTTGCTGCGGTCCGAGATCACCGAGATCGAGCCAGTGGTTCGCCACCGGTCCGAGAACCGCTGGCGAGGGGCGCGCTCGATCCGCTGCCAGATGACCATCGCCAGGCTGCCGCTGGCCAAGGATATCGAAGAGTTCGACTTCAGCGGCACGCCGATCAATGAGGGGCTGGTCAGGGAACTGGCCACAGGCAACTTCATCGCCGATCAGCGCAATGTTGTCCTGATCGGTGGCACTGGAACCGGCAAAACCCACTTGGCCATCGCCATCGCCCGCGCGCTCAGCCGAAACAGATCAAGGCAGGTGCCCAGGAAACCAGGGGAATACAGTCCACAAAACCCGGGGCTGTTCACAACGCCAGAGGAAGTCTGTCTAGACCACTTGCCCCCGCTCGCGGCGTGAGTATAAGGGCACGACGGACAGTTGGCCGAGTGGTCGAAGGCGCACGCCTGGAAAGTGTGTAGGCGGGGAACCGTCTCGAGGGTTCGAATCCCTCACTGTCCGCCATAAAACTCCCGATTTTTCATTCTAAATCAACACTTTACTGGGAAGTGCCAGAGGGACACCCTCCGCTTGCATCCCAAATTTTCCCCCAATCAAAAGGCGCTTGCCAGCAGCACCCGCCCGCAGGATCAGCCTTAAGGCACCCCACGCCAGCGGCGGAACCTCTGCCCGGTTCGCAGGGGCGGGCGGAACCCCTGTCCCCGCTGTAGCGCGACACGAATTCTTGCAGTCTGTGACACGAAAGTTTGCAGCAGGTGCGGGCCTTTGAAGGACCATTGAAACGCCGGATGTAAGTACGCCGCACATGTCGTCAACGACTATTGTTTTCAGCCCTACCGCTTCCGTGTCGCGTCGATGAGCCAAGGTGGAAGCTCCGGATCCGAAGGGGCGGCATCATCCGGTATCGCGTCCTCTGCGGCCATTTCATCTATGACCGATCTGATCATGGCGATCCGGGCAAGCTCAGTTGCCCCGAACCTCAGCATGTAGTCCGCGAGGGCCTGCTCCACCAATCCGAGGCGATCAATCAGCTGCTTTCTGTCGGCCATAGCTCGTTACCTTCTGGAACTGCTACATCATCGACGGAAACTGGTTAACGAATCGTTTAGATTGAGGACGCCGACATGGCCGCGTTTGATTTCCTTGGGACGACCGGCCGCTACAGCGCGAAGGATGTCCACCGCATGAATATGCGGCACAGCTTCATCATCGAACCGTTTCTGACTGATCTCGACGGTGCCAAGGTTCTCGACCTCGCGGCTCATGATGGGCGCTGGAGTTACGCTCTGGCCGCCGCAGGGGCGCGTCAGGTCATCGGCGTAGAAGCGCGGCCGGAGCTTGTCGCAAAGTTCAGCGACATGCCCCATGACGCCCCTGCATCGAAGGTCGAACTGGTGGTGGCCGATCTGTTCGACGCCTTGCAGGACTATGTCCGTGAAGAACAGACCTTCGACGTCGTCGCGATCTATGGCGTGCTCTACCACGTCATGGATCACTTCCTGCTACTGCGCCGGGTCACGGCGCTTCGGCCTAAGCTGGTCATCATCGATAGCGAGTTCATCACGGGCAACAGCCCCATGGTCCAGATGGTAAGAGAGCGCACAGACAACCCGCTGAACGCGATAGAGGCGACCGCCAATCAGGAGGTGACGATGGTGGGCATCCCTAGCGTCGGCGCCATGGAGGCAATGGCTGATGTCCTGGGATACCGCTGCTTCTGGCTGGACTGGGAAGCCGTCTCGGCAGATCAACGGGCAGGCCTCAGCGACTATTTCCGGAACGCGCGCAAGCGACGGCGGACGTGCTATCTGAGGCCGAAATAATGTTGTAATTCGACTATACTGCCCCCATAGCTCGCAGGTCCCGAGCTACCGTCTACGATTTACCACTCGATGTCAGATGGCCGGGGGCACCTCAGCAGGCTATCATCTGGTCCGTGGCGGGCGGGAATTCTGCACCTAGCGTCCGCATTTAAGCTTAAACTGTTCCAGAGCATCAAGAATATCATCGCTTCGAACCATGAGACACATGCTTGATGTCTCCATGTATAACTCGGCCTGCTCAGGTGTGTGCTGCATGGTAGCTTTGGCCACCTCCATGAAACCGCCGTAATTTAGACCGACAAGCCTCAACGTTGTATTCGTCCCGCCGCCCCAGTTCCGTGCTGAGCCCTGTTGCCTCCGCGAGTTGCGCCCATCCAATACCATCCCAGTCATGAGAGTCGAACCAGAGGCGACCGTGATCGTGCCGTTCGGACGATATGCATAGACCGGACTACCTGAGAAACCGGGCTTGCTTCGCATGTCAGCGACGTGTGATGGAAGAGTGCTTGTGTTCGGCTGCAGAACTTCCACGTCGGTCATGCTCAGCGCACCAAAGCGAAGAGCGGGCCGGTTGGTGAGTTTGCCGTCATAGTCAACAAATCTGCCAGCCATGAAGAGGTCTTCGCCTGGGTAAAGATCCTCCTCTGATTTCAGAATATCATCCTCAAGTATCGCTACTGGGTGCATCTCCAGTTGAGGAGGCAAATTGAGCGCGAGAAAAGCGATATCCGGGAATGATGGACCACAGAACCAGTCCTCGGGTCTACTGGGTATGACTTTCGTTCTACCATCTTGCGCGGTGTAGCGGACAACTGAGCAACGAGATTGGACAGAAACGTGCCAATTTGTCAGAGCGACGTACTGTTCGTTTGCGCCAAACGAACATCGCAAGACAACACCAGTTCCGCCAGTACGTTCGCCACTAAGCGCTGCTTCCACAGTTGAATAGAGATAAATAACCGAGTTGAGAATCTCCGGCCGCAAACTGAGATCTGGCATGAGTCACTCCCCCAACATGTCACAATGGGGAAGGCTCAGCGATGCCGCGTCAAGGGCAATTTCCGGAGGGGGCGTCAGCTCCCTCCGGCCTCCATCAGGGTCCCTCCAACCGCGCGAGATAGTCCAGCATCGCCGCATCCATGTATGCCGCGTAATGAAGGCGGGCATCGCGCTGCGAGGCGAGATCGAGGGTGCCTGTCCCGCTGTGAAACGTCCCTGCATTGAGGTTATCGAGGTTGTTGAAATACTTGCCCAGGATGTTGGCATGGCCCGGCTGAGCGAGACTATAGGGCTGCGGCGCGACAGTGAGGCTGCCTCCGTCCGCAGGCGGGTTCCCGGCGAACGGCTCGAATCCGGCGTAATGGTAGGCGCCACCCGGATCGCCCGTCGCTGCCAGCGCCGCCACCATTTGCATCATGATCTCTGACGCATAGAGCCCGTCGAGACGCTGATTTGCGTAAGGCCCTGGCGGAACCGCAGTCGGGAAGGCCTGGACACCGCCGACGATCCATTCGGTGTTGCCGAACATCAGGGCGACCTCCATCGAGTGGCCCGCCCAGATGCTGTTGGCGCTGAAGTTATTGACGACGAGCCATGCCGGCGCGCTGCCCGTCTCGGCCGCGGCCCGGGCAATCCGCCATGCCGGGTAGCTGTTGATTTCCACTGAGAAGTGACCCGTGTAGGCGCATAATTTCCACTGAGATTTGACCCATGTGACCCTCCCCCAAGCGAAGAGCGAGGGGGTCAAAGGAGTGATCGACATGGGACTACTGAAC